>NZ_ARZY01000015.1 GCF_000568405.1 Catenovulum agarivorans DS-2 | reverse complement strand
TAGGCTGACACAGATTTTCGAACGCCCTCGTGAGTTGACTTATAAATGCTATAACTTTGGTAGTCTTCAACTCTCTTTAATGCAGCTAAGTATTCATCATACTGTTGTGCGTCAACATGACTAGCATTCGCCTGATATTGATACGTTATCTTGAGCTGTTTGGCAGATTGACGCCATTCAACATTATATGTGAAATCAAAAAAATCATTCTTTTCTGTAAACTTTTCATCGTCGAAATGCCAATCATCTGTTGCGAAATTAACCACATGTTGGTGCTTTACCTTTATTGGATAAGTTAATTCAAGCGGATACTTTCTGCTAGATTCTTCGGGAATGTTTAAATAAGATGCAACACTACTGGTATCAAAATAGCCTGACATAGAGTTATCATTTTCCTGCCAGAATTGCTCTAGCTGATACTTTTCTTGCAAGCGAAATTGGTTCGATTGTTTGTTATCAATAACCTTTAATTCAGCCATAGAAGTGGTTTTGCCAAACTCTCCAACATAATAGTCTAAATACGATTTGCTCACATGAGCTATACCGTCTGAGTCGAGTTTTCTGCGTTGCTGCGCCGCTTTCCAACCGGTATAAATAGTATCCACTTCAAGTTTCACTGGCACTTGATAACTTTCATCTAAAGTAAAAGTTTCCATCATTTCAATGCCACTAAAGTTATCCTGCTGGCGCATAGACTCTAGTGTCGATGCACCTTCAGCAACAACCAAAGCGAATGCATAATCAGGTTGATAGATTTCATCAATGCTACCAAATTGGTAACTACGTGTAGGGTCTAGCCAGTATGTAACGCCTTCCAACTCTACCTTGGCAATGACATGATCAAATGAGTATACGGCTGGTAAACGTTGCGCTATTGTTTGTTGTTTTTCGGTATGAACGAGCGCTGGCCATGCATTAATGTTAAGCGCTTGTAATAACGCAACCAACAGCACAGTTTTATCTTTACAGTCGCCATAGCGGCGCGCCAATGTTTCACTCGGCAATGATGGAAGATGAGAATTCACTCCAAATTCAATTCCAACATAACGAATTTCATTCTGAACAAATTGCAAAGCAGCTGAAATTCGCTGTTTTTGTGTTGGTAACTTGGCAAAGTCTTTGGCTAAGGCACTAACCTCTGGTGAAGCGACTATTTTCTGTCGGTATAAATCAACGGCCCAATCGGATATCCGCTGCCAGTTATTGCTATCTGAAAACTCAACTTTACGCCAAGGTGAATGCCAAACAGGTCGTTCATCTTCAGCAATAACCGGTGCAACCCGACTTTGATCAACCACAAAGATTTGACCTGCAGCAGAATCAACCTTGTTAACAACATTTGCAGCGTCATAAGTACTTTGGCTATCAAAAACTTGGAAATACAATGGCCGTTGTTCAAACCAATTTATTTGCACATATAAACGCTCAACAGGTACTGACCAACTTAGGTTTGTTGTGTATTGATAGTGGTTAGAATATACAGGGTTTTGCCCGATTGTACTGAAGCTATATTCAATCGTATCGCCAACACGTAAATCACTTAATAAAACATTTAAGTTTTTTTGTTGGTTATAAATTTGCGATTCAAGCTCTCGTTCAATGTCCAAAAGTTGAAACTGAGCAGTATCAATTCTATTTTGTGTTTCGCCTTCCCTATAAACATTAAGTTTGTGAAAAGCCAAATCCTCATAACTCGGGTCATGCGTTATATTAATCTGTGAAAACTCATCAATGCCTTGCTGATTGACAATAGTCGCAACATAACGGCGGTAAGAATGAAATTGATTATTTTCAACATGCTCTTGTTTGTCGACTAACAGATAATAAATACCATCTTGCACTTGCTCTGTTGGGACTGTGTGTTCAAAAGGGATATCAGGGTGGGCGACCCAGCTTGGCGCATCGGAAAACTGTTCAAAACTAAAAGCGCTCATTGAAAAAGCACAAACAAAAAAAGATAGAACGAAAGACATCCATTTAGTTAGACAACCTTCCATAGAGACAACTCCTAAATTATTGTTTTAATAGCCGCATATAATAAACGATTTAACCAATTACCGGTTAAAAATTTGTATCAGGGCTACTTTCCTCGATCACATATTCACCTTAGTTATAAATAAAATTTACAAATTTAGATCAACCATGGCAGTTTTTTTAAGGATAAATGTGCTGCGATATCTTGACATTTAAAAATTTTAAATTGTTTAAAAAATAAGCTTTCCAAGGCGATAAAAAATCCGTAAACTAGCCGCCCTTTTTCAGGTGGTCGTGTTTTAACCAAGTTAGTTTATGTTGAAAATTGGTCCATACACTATAGATAACCCAGTATTTTTAGCGCCGATGGCTGGGGTGACGGATCAACCATTTCGCCATATATGCCAGGCCATGGGGGCTGGGTTAACAACAGGTGAAATGCAGTCAAGTAACCCAGAGGTTTGGGATACAGACAAGTCAAAAGCACGCATGGATTTAACCAACGAACGAGGTATTCGTTCTGTGCAAATAGCAGGCTGCGAGCCTGAATTATTGGCACAAGCTGCGCAGTTTAATGTCGAAAATGGCGCGCAAATTATCGACATTAATATGGGCTGCCCAGCTAAAAAGGTCAACAAAAAACTAGCAGGCTCTGCATTGTTGCAAGACCCAGAATTAGTCCAACGTATATTGCGTACTGTGGTTAATTCGGTGAATGTACCTGTTACGTTGAAAATTAGAACCGGTTGGTCGCCTGAAAATAGAAATGGAATTGAAATTGCAAAAATTGCTGAAGGTGAAGGCATTCAAGCATTGGCTATTCATGGCCGTACGCGCGAGTGTTTATTTAAAGGCGAAGCTGAATACGCCACCATAGCGGCAATTAAACAAAAGGTTAGTATTCCAATTATTGCCAATGGTGACATCACCACGGCAGCAAAGGCACTAACAGTAAAAAATTTTACCGGCGCCGATGCCATTATGGTTGGCCGCGGCGCTCAGGGCAATCCTTGGTTAATTCAAGAAATTGTCCATTTATTAAGATATGGCAAGATGCCAGCAGGTCCTCAACTAGCTGAAATTGCAGACACTGTAATTCAGCATGTTAAAGACATTCATATTTTTTACGGTGACCAGAAAGGATATCGCCTCGCCCGCAAACATGTGAGCTGGTACTTAAATCATATCCCAGATAGTAAAAGCTATCGCCGTGCATTCAATGCTATCGAAGGTGCTACTGGGCAAATTGACAGCCTAGTTGAATTTTTTGACAAACTTTTAAAAGAGAAGAGTAGTTAATATGTTCGAACAAAATGTTTCTCCTGAATTAGTGACTGGTACAGTAACCGCAACTCAAGAACAAACTCAAAAGCCATTACGTGCATCTGTTAAGCAAGCTGTGACCAACTACTTGTCTCAACTTAACGGACAAGATATCGACAACTTTTACGATATCGTTTTATCTGAGGTTGAAGCGCCTTTATTAGAAGAAGTGATGTTATACACTCGTGGTAACCAAACACGTGCTGCAAACATGTTAGGTATCAACCGTGGTACTTTACGTAAAAAATTAAAAAAATACGGCATGAACTAAGCCATATTTTTGTTGAATGAAAAAGCACCTAAGGGTGCTTTTTCCATTTTGATACTAGACTAATCTCACTATTAATTTTTCAAGGTTATACAAATAATGGATCAGCCTCGCCCAATTAAGCGCGCGCTTATTAGCGTTTCAGACAAAACTGGTATTGTAGAATTTGCTCAAGCATTATCTGCAGCTGGTGTTGAAATTCTATCTACTGGTGGTACGTTTAAATTGTTGCAAAACAACAATGTTCCTGCCGTTGAAGTTTCTGACTACACAGGTTTCCCTGAAATGATGGACGGCCGTGTAAAAACATTACACCCTAAAGTGCATGGTGGTATTTTAGGCCGTCGTGGTCAAGACGATGCTGTAATGGCAGAGCATGGCATTCAAGGTATAGATATGGTTGTAGTAAACCTATATCCATTTGCCAACACTGTTGCTAAGCCTGATTGCACATTAGAAGATGCAATTGAGAACATTGATATCGGTGGTCCAACTATGGTTCGCTCTGCGGCGAAAAACCATAAAGACGTGACTATTGTAGTTAACGCGTCTGACTACGACCGCGTTTTAGCTGAAATGAATGGCAATGCCAATTCATTAAGCTACCAGACTCGCTTCGACTTAGCGATTGCTGCGTTTGAGCACACTGCAGCTTACGACGGTATGATTGCAAACTACTTTGGTAAATTAGTACCTGATTACCACGGTGAAAAAGCTGAAGATAGCCAATTCCCACGTACTTTCAACAGCCAATTTATTAAAAAGCAAGATTTGCGTTATGGTGAAAACAGCCATCAACAAGCGGCTTTTTATGTTGAAAAGAACCTTGAAGAAGCGTCTGTTTCAAGCGCGACCCAAATTCAAGGTAAAGCACTTTCTTACAATAACATTGCGGATACAGATGCAGCACTTGAGTGTGTAAAAGAATTCACACAACCTGCTTGTGTTATTGTTAAACACGCAAACCCTTGTGGTGTTGCTTTAGGTGCAAACCTATTAGAAGCATACGACAAAGCATATCAAACAGATCCAACTTCTGCTTTTGGTGGCATTATTGCATTCAACCAAGAATTAGACGCTGAAACTGCACAAGCAATTATCGACCGTCAATTTGTTGAAGTGATTATTGCACCTAAAGTTTCTCAAGCTGCAATCGAAGTTGTATCTGCTAAACAAAACGTACGTTTATTAGTATGTGGTGAGTGGTCTGCTCAAACCACAGGTTACGACTACAAGCGCGTAAACGGTGGTTTATTGGTACAAGACCGCGACCAAGGTATGGTTGAACAAGCAGATCTTAAAGTAGTTTCTAAGCGTCAACCAACTGAAGCTGAATTAACTGACTTATTATTCTGCTGGAAAGTGGCTAAATACGTTAAATCTAACGCGATTGTTTACTGTAAAGGCAACCAAACTATCGGTGTTGGCGCAGGCCAAATGAGCCGTGTATACAGTGCAAAAATTGCTGGTATTAAAGCAGCTGACGAGAACTTAGAAGTTGCAGGTTCAGTGATGGCATCTGATGCATTCTTCCCATTCCGTGACGGTATTGACGCAGCGGCAGCAGCAGGTATCACTGCAGTTATTCAGCCTGGCGGTTCAATGCGTGATGAAGAAGTTATTGCAGCAGCTGACGAACATGGCATGGCTATGGTCTTCACTGGTATGCGTCATTTCAGACACTAAGCACAAAGGAATATTTAAATGAAAGTATTAGTAATTGGTGGCGGCGGCCGCGAACATGCACTAGCGTGGAAAGCTGCACAATCTCCTAAAGTTGAACAAGTTTTTGTTGCACCGGGTAATGCAGGCACTGAGTTAGAGTCAAAATTAACCAATGTTTCAATTGCGGTTGAAGACATCAAAGCTTTAGTGGCTTTTGCACAAGACAATGACGTTGAGCTAACGATTGTTGGCCCTGAAGCACCATTAGTTATTGGTGTAGTAGATGCTTTCCGTGAAGCTGGTTTAAAAGTATTTGGTCCAACTGAAAAAGCAGCTCAGTTAGAAGGTTCTAAATCTTTCACTAAAGACTTTTTAGCACGCCACAATATTCCGACAGCTGAATATCAAACTTTCACTGATATGGAGCAAGCGTTAGCTTATTTAGATAAAGTTGGTGCGCCAATTGTTATCAAAGCAGACGGTTTGTGTGCGGGTAAAGGTGTAATTGTTGCAATGGAGCTTGAAGAAGCTAAAGCAGCGGTTAAAGATATGCTTGCGGGTAACGCTTTCGGTGATGCGGGTAACCGTGTTGTTATCGAAGAGTTTTTAACTGGTGAAGAAGCTAGCTTTATTGTGATGGTTGACGGCAAAAACGTGCTACCTATGGCTACTAGCCAAGATCACAAACGTGCATTAAACGGTGACAAAGGTCCAAACACGGGTGGTATGGGTGCATACTCCCCAGCGCCAGTTGTAACGGATGAAGTTTATCAACGCATTATGGATCAAGTTATTTTGCCAACGGTTGAAGGCATGGCAAAAGAAGATAACGAATACACTGGTTTCTTATACGCGGGTTTAATGATCACTGAAGATGGTCAACCTAAAGTAATTGAATACAACTGTCGATTTGGCGATCCAGAAACTCAACCTATAATGTTGCGTATGCAGTCTGATTTAGTTGAGTTATGTATTGCGGGTGCTGAAGGTAAATTAGACCAAGCAACAGCTGAATTTGACCCGCGCGCTTCCGTTGGTGTGGTATTAGCTGCTGGCGGTTACCCTGCTAAATACAACAAAGGTGATGTAATTTCTGGTTTACCAAAAGAAGAAATTGCGGGCGAGAAAGTATTCCATGCGGGTACTGACATGCAAAACGGTAAAGTTGTCACTAACGGTGGCCGCGTATTATGTGCGACTGCGTTAGGTAACAGCGTGACTGAAGCACAGCAACGTGCTTATGCATTAGTTAAACAAATTCAGTGGCAAGATGTTCAATATCGTGACGATATTGCTTATCGAGCAATAGAGCGTGAACAAGCTAAATAATTAACTTTTAGTTATTTGATGCTGCAAAAGCCGAATCGAAAGATTCGGCTTTTTTGTTTGTGCACAACAACGCACTAAGCAAAGTGCTAGAGCGATAACTTAGAGCAAAATGTACTTTTCATGGGCGATTGAAGACCGAAGCACAGCTTCGCAGCTGAAAGAGGTGGAGTCAGGGATGACGACAGGGGCTCTCCTTCAAGGATGAACAGACGACATTGATTTATAAAATATGATAAACGTTTTTGCGAAAGTTATGCTCTAGTGATTTGCGTCTATAGTGCACTGAAAAATTCGCATCCCTGCGATTCGTCTATATAACTAGTTACACACGCTAAATTGTGCTTTTTTGCCATCCGTTTTTTGAATAGCCAGGTTCGATACAGCTAAACCTAATTCACCCGCGGTTTGTAATTTCCATGCAGTTTTAACCGAGCTCACTTTATCAGTACCCGCTAAACAACTTACATCGACAGATACATTAACCCAGTGGCCAACTTTTTGCTGATTAACAAAGTCAGTGATATCCACTTCGCCTGCACAACCAGTTTGCTCTGCTTGGCAGAATAACCCCATGGTTACTTTGTCACTCGCCGCTTTATCAATTCGTAAATCAAAATTAAATACACTATCAGCTTCAACAAATTCAGTCATATCTTGCTGGCCGTTGTAAGCTAACTTAGCCGATGCGTCAGCACCACCAGACCAAACAAACCGGCGAGCATCTTCTTGATACGCTAGATTGATGCCTTGTACCGTTAAATTATCACTATTTTCTGTGGTGCCAGCTGGGCCATTAACAATCACAGACCAATTTGTTTTGTCACCCAACACCCAATTTAATTCAGGGGCTAATTGGCGGTAGAAAAGTGCATAGCCCATATTAGTCGATTTTTGTAATTTAACGCGAGAGGTTTCATCCAATTTCGCCAGTTCAACTTTATCTTGATAAGTTAAACCAAAACCATAAGCAAATAGCGGATCGTAGTTTTCATCATGCGGGTTTAGTATCACTTGGTTGTCGTATTTTGGCCACGAGAATGACAGTTTACCTTTAAAGTCGTAATTAATATCACCATTGGCTTTGGCTAAAATTACATCAGCAACCCCTTGGCCCTCTGAGCCAGGTAACCAAGCCGCAACAAATGCATCCGACATATTGATTTCTTTATTCATCCACAAAGGGCGGCCGCTAATAAACACAGTTACAACAGGTATGCCATCGGCCTTTAGCTTTTTCAATAAAGCTAAATCTGCTTTATTTTGTTTTTGATATTCAATGTATTGGATATCACCAAACCACTCAGCGTACGGTGGCTCACCTATTACAACCACGGCTACATCAGGCTTAGTTTGGTAATTACCTGCCACATCAAACTCAACTTTACCACCCGCTTGTTCGATAGCATTTTTTAAACCCGCATAAACAGTTGTTGCACCAGGGAAGTCTTCATTAGTATTGTCAGTACCTTGCCAAGATACACTCCATCCACCTGCTTGTTTGGCCATATTGTCGGCTGCATCACCAGCTATTAAGATTTTTTGTTTAGGATTCAGCGGTAAAATTTGCTGATTGTTCTTCAATAAAACAAGCGATTCACGTACCGCTTGGCGGGCCAATTCTCTGTGTGGTTTTGCACCAAATACAGATAAATCATTGGCAAGAATACGTGTTGACGGCTTACCTTTTTCAAATAATCCCCAACGTACTTTGGCGCGTAAAAAACGGGTAACCGCATCATCAATACGCGACATTGGAATTTCACCACTTTTCACTTGTGCAACTGTATTGTGATAAAAAGCTTCATAATGCTCTGGCACCATTAATACGTCTACACCAGCGTTAATCGCGTTAGCGCATTGCTCTAAATCACAACCATCAACAAATTTATGCCCGTTCCAGTCTGAAACGACAAAACCGTCGAAGCCCATTTGCTCTTTTAATACATCAGTTAATAGGTATTTGTGCCCGTGCAGGCGCTTGCCTTTCCATGAATTAAATGATGCCATTACCGATTGAACACCAGCCTCAATAGCAGTGAAATAGCCAGCAGCGTGAATGTCGCGCATGGCTTCTTCACTGGCAATCGTATCACCGCGATCTATGCCATTTAATGTGCCGCCATCACCAACAAAATGTTTGGCTGTGGCGATTCGGCGATAACCTTGTAAAAAATCAACACCAATTTCACCTTGAATGCCTTCAACCATAGCAGTGGCATAAGCTTTAACAATTTCTGGTTTTTCAGAATAACTCTCGTAGGTACGCCCCCATCTGTCGTCTTGCACAACTGCAACCGTTGGCGCAAAACTCCACTCAATACCAGTCACCGCAACTTCTTTAGCAGTTGCATCACCAATTTTACGAATGTGTTCTGGGTTGTTCATTGCACCAAGGCCAATATTATGTGGGAATAAGGTGGTACCCGAAACATTACTATGCCCATGCATTGCATCAGTGCCCCAGATGGCTGGAATTTTACTGCCATCTAATGAGTCGTCGGTTGACGCTTCATACATTTCATCTGCAAATTTAAGCCACTCTTGTGGTGTTGCGGTTTTATTGCCATACGGAGCGGTATTACCACCATTTAAATATGAACCAAAGCCATATTTGCGCATTTGTTCTAGCGTTAAATAGCCAATTTCGGGCTGAATCATTTGCGCGACTTTTTGTTCAAGTGTCATGCTAGCTAAAATATCCGCAACTTGCTTTTCTACGGCCGGATCACGTTTTAGCTTGGTATTGGCATTTGGCCAATATACCTTAGCATCTCTGCCTTCCAATGAAAGCGCTTGCTTTTCAGTTGACGTAGTAGAACTTACAGTTTGATTAGCAGATTCACTGCAGGCACTTAGCAAGCCACTGGCTATAATAAATAACAAAATGTTAGTTGCTTGTGCTTTTAAAGCTAGTCGTCGTTCGCTTGTGCTAAACATAGCCTCACCTTTATTTGCATGTGTTGTTGAGTATTTAAACCCAAATAGCTTGGGTATAGATATAGAATGGCACACAAAACACACCAATGTAAACGTTTACTGCAAATGTTTTCTTAAAAACACCCTATATATACACTAAGACTATAACAATTTTTTTCAGACGACCGAGCGTAAACGAATAAAAAACCGACAATCATTCAATGATATATTTGACCGACAACCATTATTAATATAAAAATATATGGCATATATAAAACTAAAGTAACTGTTTTTCCTAAACATTAAATTTACATATAAAAATTAGCTAATAATTCTAAGGTCTTACCAGCCAATACACGTATACATTATGTGTTCTATTTTGGCTAAAAAGCGAGTAAACTCTAGTAAATCTAAATTGACGGTTTAACTTAGAATAGCTTTCAACCTGGTTATTTTTTGCTACTCAACATAATATTCATTAGAACAATATGACACACAATATAAACATGATGGCAGCTGAAATGGATAATGAAGAACAGCTACCTGAAAAATCGATGCCAAATATCTCAGTTGATAACTTGATATTTGCGATGCAAGATGGGCAACTAAAAGTTCTGTTGGTTAAATACAAACAAGGCTTAGCCGCTAATAAATGGGGTCTAATTGGCCATTGGGTTCATCAAGACGAAAGTTTAGATGACGCGGCATCCAGAGTCATTTCAGCCACAACAGGCGTTGAAAATTTCCACTTAGACCAACTGGGCGCTTTTGGCAAGGTAGACCGCTATCCAGGCCGAAGAATTATCACAGTTGTGTATTATGCGCTGGTTCGTTTTGATGAAGCTAATATCCATCAGGGTGAAAACACTCATGAAGTTGCATGGTTTAATGTACACGATGTACCAGAGCTGATTTTTGACCACAAAGATATATTGAACAAGTGTTTAGGGCAGCTTAAATACAAAGTAAGGCACGAGCCGATTGGTTTTAGCTTATTACCAGAGAAGTTTACTTTATTGCAATTGCAGGAAATATACGAAGCCATTTTAGATAAGAAGCTAGATAAACCAAATTTTCGCCGGAAAATTCAAAAGATGAACCTTTTGATCAACTGCAAAGAAAAGCAAACTGCGGTCGCACACAGAGCCGCAACATTATACCGCTTTGATGTACACGTTTATGAAAAGCTCAAAGAGTTTGGGTTTAATTTTGAGTATTGAGCTAGTATTTAAAAGTATTCAACACAAATTGTAAAAGGGTGCGGTCGCACCCTTTTTGTTATTGAGAGCACGAAATGAAACTCGAACAACTCAGCTGTATTTATGCAAACAATAAACACAATGCCTTTACTGACTTAGTTTATTACCAAGGTAAGTTCTACTGTTGCTTTCGCCAAGCAAGCAACCATGTCAGTGCTGACGGTCGTATTATTATTTTAACGTCGAGCAATGCAACAAATTGGCAATCCAGTTGCACTATCTCACAACACTTAGCTGATTTGCGCGATCCAAAACTTTCCATTAATTCAAACAATCAATTGCAATTACTCTACTATCGAAAGCGCTTTAAACCAAAAGGTGGAATGCTGCGTAATATCGCAAATGAGAATTGCATCAGTGTCAGCACAAACGGTAAGAGCTTTTCACAACCACAAGTTGTTGGCGAAAACAACTGGTGGTTATGGCGCACCACCCCTACTAGACAACCACATATTCCTAGTTTAGGGGTGGCTTATAATCGAAGAGCCAACCAGGTAAAGCTGATGATGGGTGATACATATGGCCGATACTCTGTCTACCAACAAAACCTGTTTAGCCTAGCCAAAAACGGCAAAGGTTATCCAAACGAAAGTGATATGTTGTTTTTAGCAGATGGTACGGCCTATTGTGTACTCAGACGCGATGCGGACTCATTTACCGCACAGTTGGGTGTAGCAAAACCCCCATACAAACAATGGCAATGGTTTGATCTAGGTGAGTACCTAGGTGGACCTAAGCTACAACAGCTACCAGATGGCAGAATTATCCTTGCAGCGAGACGATTTTTACCTTGGCGTAAAAAATTCCGTCTAACCACATGGTTGTATGAACTAACTGCTCAGCGGCTTGGATTTAAGCTACAACCAATATTGGAGCTCCCTAGCGGTGGTGACAACAGTTACCCCGGAATTTGCTATCGACAAAACACTTTGTATGTGAGTTATTACTCGCAGCATCAACACAGAGCGCATGTACCACGTAGTGATATATACATGGCACATATTAACCTCGATTAACGACTCACAATCTCCATAGGCAAAGCTCGAGAATTAATCTTTTTCCGTCGAACTTGAGCTTTTTCTAACAATACAAATGAACGGCTAACCAATGCGTATTGATTTCCAGCTTGATAACGTGCTTTTTTCTGCTTTTGGCTCATGCTGTCGTATGCTGTATCAAACACAACTCGCCAACTGTATTCAGCCCCCAAGCTATTTGGCATGGTAAACTGAATATCACTTTCGCTGGCATTTAGTAAAATCACAAAGTCTGTATCTTCCAGAGGTTGCCCGCTTTCGTCTACGTCTTTAAGTGCTTTACCATGCAAGTGTAAACCTACATATTTGGTATGTGGATTTTGCCACTCTTCATCCAGCATTTCTTCGCCATTTTTAGCCAACCAAGTAATATCTTTTGCTTCGCTGCCTCGAACAGCGTGGCCTTGAAAAAAATGTCGTTGATGAAAAATAGCGTGATGTTGGCGAATTCTCAGGAGTGTTTGGCAAAACTCTAACAATGACGCTTTATCTTTCGAACTGCGCCAATTAAACCAACTAATTTGGTTGTCTTGGCAATACGCATTGTTGTTACCTTGTTGGGTTCGGCCAAATTCATCACCTGCCGTTATCATAGGTACACCTTGCGATAGTAACAAGGTGGCGAGTAAATTGCGTTTTTGCTTGCGCCGCTGCGCATTAATTCTTGCGCTATGGGTTTCGCCTTCTTTGCCCATGTTCCAGCTTAAATTATGGTTGTCACCATCTTGGTTATTTTCTCCATTTGCCAAATTATGTTTATCATTAAAGGTTACTAAGTCATGCAGGGTAAAACCGTCGTGTGCTGTGATAAAATTGATACTAGCGTAGGGCCTGCGCCCATTGTGTTGGTATAAATCACTGGAACCAGTTAAACGATAAGCCAGCTCGCCGAGTTTGCCGTCATCGCCTTTCCAAAACGAACGCACACAGTCTCTGTACTTGCCATTCCATTCTGTCCAGCCGACAGGGAAATTACCAACCTGATATCCGCCCTCTCCAACATCCCAAGGCTCTGCAATAAGCTTAACCTGTGAAATAACCGGATCTTGATGAATAATATCGAAAAATGCACCTAACTTATCGACATCGTGAAGCTCTCTGGCCAATGCTGATGCTAAATCAAATCGAAAGCCATCGACATGCATCTCTTCAATCCAATAGCGCAAGCTATCCATTACCAACTGTAATACTTTTGGCGTCATCATGTTCAGGGTATTACCAGTGCCAGTATAATCCATGTAATACCTCGGCATACCGTCAACTAGTCGGTAATAGGCGGCATTATCAATGCCTTTAAATGACAACATGGGGCCTAAATGATTACCCTCGGCAGTATGGTTATAAACCACATCCAAAATCACTTCTAAACCAGCGGCATGAAAAGCTTGCACCATTTGCTTAAATTCTTTGACCGCATCTTTTTTTGCATACCGAGGATCTGGGGCGAAAAAATTGATTGAATTGTAGCCCCAATAATTGGTCAGTCCACGTTCAACTAAATGCCTGTCATTTAAAAAATAATGCACCGGCAATAATTCAATTGCGGTTACACCAAGCTGTTTAAGGTAAGCGATAACTTCAGGCTGAGCTAAACCTAAATAGGTACCACGTAAATATTTAGGTATTAATGGGTTTAACTGGGTAAAGCCTTTTACATGCAATTCATAAATCACGGTTTTGTGCCATGCTATTGCTGGTTTGTGATCATCCGCCCAGTCAAAGTTACTATCTATCACTTGGCTTTTTGGCATGTACGGTGCACTGTCTTGTGTATTGGCAACTAGATCTAACTGAGGATCACTTGCATCACCGACCTGATACGGAAAAATCGCATCATGCCAGTTAATATCGCCAGCTACCGCTCGAGCATACGGGTCAATTAACAGTTTATTTGGATTAAACCGTAAACCTTGTTCCGGTTGATAACAACCGTGAACTCGATAACCATATAATTGACCAGGTTTTAAATTAGGTAGATAAATATGCCAAACTTGATCGGTATGCTCAGTTAAAAAGTAACTGGCGGTCGCAGCATGTGTTTTAATATCAAATAGACATAGCTCTACTTGCTGAGCTGCTTGAGAAAATAGTGCAAAGTTGACTCCATTGCCATCCCATGTTGCACCTAAAGGATATGGTTTCCCAGGTAATATTTTACCTATGGCACGCTTAAGCATATGCAACCTCCTTGGTTCGCTGCTATAGCCTGCTACTAGTTGTAACCAGTTATTGTTACAAGATCAATAAAAATGGATAAATTTTGCTCTAAGTTATTGCTTCTATGCTTTTTCGCATCGTTGTAGTGGCAGCCCTGTTCCCATAATCCAATAATCACGCAAAATAAAAGTCGATTCGAAAGCTGATTTTCTAAAACTTCAAAAGCTAGCAGTAACAAACCTACAAGATATGCAAAACGGTGGTAATGAAAATGAAAACAAGTAAAATGATTAGCTTAGATAAACAAGCCACGTAACTATTATTATGCCAAATAAATTACTTGAACAAGCTCGTCTTGTTTGCCAGAAAAACGGTGTACGCTTTACACCTGTCCGAGAGCAGGTTTTTAGTTTATTGGCAGACGCTACTGGTTCAGTTGGTGCATACGAGTTACTCACGCAACTTCAACAAACAGACGCCAAAGCGAAACCCCCAACCATATACCGTGCACTTGAATTTTTAATCGACCAAGGCTTTGTCCACAAAGTTGAATCGCAAAATGCGTATGTATTGTGCAGTCACTTTTCTGAACATCACAAAGCGCAGTTATTGATTTGCGATAGCTGTGGGTTGGTTGAAGAAATTGAAAATCAAACCATATATACCGCACTCAGCAATGCGGCGCATAAAACAGGTTTTACAATATTAAAACCAACCATAGAAGCACATGGTTTGTGCGCAAAATGCGCCGAAGAAAATCCGTGAGCCCGAATAGATGGGTCAAGTTATTAAAACTGCCCACCTAGCCAAGCTAAAGTTTGTTTAATGCCAATAAGGCTCCATTCTTAACGCCGACTGTCGCGACTGCTCCATAATATTCACTAAGCTATTAATTTTGGCATCGGCCCACACTTCCAATTCAGGTCGATTTTCTTCTGGGTACAGTTCAATACACAACTTAAAAGTAAATAAGGTTTTTAAGTCAGCTATCCCTTGCATAATATCTAACCAAGGAGCTCGGAAGTCTAATCTTTCCTCTTCGGCAAACAAACTCCCCATACACACACCAGTTAACAAAGCTCGTCCTATTGAGCGCTCCATCTGTATATAATCCGTTGCAGAATAGCTCGCTTTTAAGGGCATTAGGCGTTGGATTTTAATCCAACTATTTTGGTTTAACTGCCGAGCCACACCACAAATGTTTTGCTGTAAAGCTTGCTCATCAATTTCAGAATAACAACGCCAACCTCGCTCTGTTAACCATAACATAAGCTTTAATATCAAAGCATTGTAGCGAGCACTATAAAATAGAGCTTGAGCACGTGCTACACAGTCTTCAACTACGACTTTTTGCTCCAAGTAACTCAATAGTTTTTCATCGTCGGCAACTTTTTTTCGGAACTGACCTTTTTTTGAAGTGAGTTGTTTGACGTGTAATGCATAATCAAGCCAATCAAACTGTTTACTTAACCATTTAAGTTCTTTGCGTATTTCTGTCGACGCTTTTTTCGGGATATGGTTTCTGAACAACCAAAAGGTATGCCTGACCAACCAAACACCCCGCTGTACATGGCGAACGGCTTTTAAATCACCTTGATTGGCAAACAACTCTTCATGATATTGCCAATACCCTAAGCCATGTTGAATACTATTGGAAAAAGCTTGTTCAACATCCATATCCGCAGTCAAATCAACCACACCTAAGTTTGGTTTAATTTGATTGGTTTGATTTAAGAATAATCGGTAACCTCTTGCTGCTTTACTATCGTTTGATAGTCGCAGCGGCAATTTGTCTGTTAGCTTATGCGCCAATGCAAACAGCGCGCGCATGTCTCCATCAATTAACTCAATTTCAATTTCATGAATCGCGACTTTATTTCCTTGAGCATCCACCTCACCTAAGTCATAAACAACTTCGATTTGGCACTGTTCAATTTGAATACGCCATTTATGGCGAACAAACTCGGTTGAAAATAATGCAATTAAATTTTCTTGAGCGTCTTGCCAATCAAATTGCTCAGGCCATGCTTGTGCAGGAAACAAAGATAAGTCAGGATGACGCTGCTCAATAGCAATATTGTATTCTGGCCGCTTGTGCAAACCACCAACACAGATACCTGCGGTTTTTAGTGTTTGTTCAGCTTGATTGTCGACCGAGCGAATGCGTAAACCACAATCAAATGCTCGCAACGTTTGCTCTGGTGTATCAAAATAAATATTTGACAAATGCTTTTGGCTATACCCTTGGTTTTGTAACCAAGGTTCAACAAGGGCTTTAATTTGAGTGAGTACAGACTCACTGTCTTGCTCAGTTTCACTTGCAACAGCAAACTTAAGCTCTATCTCAGTTTCCATAAAGGCGACACAGTTCGCGAATTATTGATAAAAAAGTGAAAATACCCGACCTGTTGATGGAGTTCAAGTATTCTTTAAGCTTTGTACAGCACAGCCGATTAAAGTATAGTTGCGGGTAAGTTTTGCAAAACCTAATATTATTAAAGCGCAGGGATAAGAACTATATCCAGCCACATTGGAGTCATTAATGAAGTTACGCATACTCTCAGCCTGCTTATTGTTGCTTTCAACTTGGTCAACAACAGCAGTCGCCGAACAAACAGCCTATGTTTCTGACCAGCTTACCATATTCGTTCACACCGGCCCCACCCGTAATTATCGTATCGTTGGCACTATCGAAGCTGGTACACCAATTACTGTAGTTGAAAAGTCGGAAGATGGTAGTTTTAGTAAAGTTGAATACGATGATAAAACGGGCTGGGTTGAAACTCAGTATCTAAGCAATGAGCAGAGTTTGAAACAGAAATATGTTCAAACTCAGCAAGCATTAGACCAAGCATCTGCAGAATTGGCGGAAGTATCCAGTAAGTTGAATACCCAACAAAGCGAAAAAATGTTGTTGGAAAGCCAATTGGAACGTCAACAACAAACCAATGCCAAACTAGAAGCATCCCTCCAAAATTACCAAACACAATTGGCTCAGCTGCAACAAAGTGATGCAGAAACACAAGAAAAAGTAAAAATGGACTGGTTAATCAAAGGTGGCATATTATCTTTGGGTAGCTTGATCGTCGGATATATTTTAGCCATGATGCCAAGACGCAAAAAACGCAGTCCTGACTTCTTTTAATCTCTAACATTAAGCAGGCAATTATTGGTTTGCCTGCTTCCCCCCTACCAAGCTTTCAGCTGAAAAAACCTGCCGCTATTGGCTATATGGTCTATTCTTAACCCATGCAATTAACATGTATAGTCACGCTGTGTAGCTGAGGTTTGTTATGCAACTCACCCGACAAATATTCACCGCTCATTTGCCAGAGAATTTTGTTGACTTATATACACTCAAACAAGCTTTATATCAGTGCCATTTAATCGACGACCAATCCCTTGTTCCACAACTGCGCCAGTTACTTACAATAGAGTTCGATAAAAAGTCGCTCAAACATAGGCTGCAACAGAATCGTTTACAACTCAAAGCCGCGCCATTTTCCGCTGAATCTTTTTTCTCGCAGCTGGACTTATTTTCCGCCCAGGGCAGCACCTTGCTGCGCTTAGCGGAAGCATTACTTAGAATAAACGATACAAGCAGCGCAGTTAATTTAATTCAAGACAAACTAGATTATTGGCAACAGCAAAACCACCAACACCCACTCGAAAAGAACTCGCCTCACAACTTGGGTTCAGTTTTACATAACTTATTAGCGCTGAGTCATTATCTATTGGGCGTTTATCATGACTCTTCACCACATCAGCTCAATCAGTTATTGCACACAGGCATTAAACATATATCTGCGCCAGCAATCTATTTAGGCATGAAACAAAGCATGCAACATTTAGCACAACATTTTGTCTATGCAGAGGGCAATCAACTCGCACTAACACGCGCAAACCAATCAGACGATTTGTGCTCTTTTGACTGTTTAGGCGAAGCGGCTGTTGGTGAAAACGATGCTAAGAATTACTTTGGCCAATACCACGAGTTAATTCATAAACTCGCTGAAGATAAAACCAATCAACCACACGCAGTGTCGATAAAATTATCTGCTTTGCATGGCCGCTTTGGCAATAAACAGTACCCACTTACA
The DNA here is from genome assembly GCF_000568405.1 of Catenovulum agarivorans DS-2. Classification (GTDB taxonomy): domain Bacteria; phylum Pseudomonadota; class Gammaproteobacteria; order Enterobacterales; family Alteromonadaceae; genus Catenovulum; species Catenovulum agarivorans_A. Next base: position 79,570 of record NZ_ARZY01000015.1, on the reverse strand, counting down.
AAAGATATTCTTGTTGAACGAGTGCTCACGCTAGCACTTGCAGCGCAAAAAGCCGATATTGCTTTGACCATAGATGCCGAAGAGGCAGATAAACTCATGGTGACATTAGATTTATTTGCCACAGTCCGAGCTCACCCTAAGTTACAGCAATGGCAAAAATTAGGCATTGCTGTACAAGCTTATTCTAAGCGTTCACTCATTGAGCTATTGTGGCTAAATGCGCTGGGTGATAAATATCAATGTTATATCCCAGTTCGCTTAGTCAAAGGCGCCTATTGGGATAGTGAAATTAAACTCGCTCAACAACAAGGTTTAGCCAATTACCCTGTATTTAGACAAAAACAACATACAGATTTAAACTATTTAGTCTGCGCCCAGTTTTTATTAAGTCCAGGTAATGCATGGTTGCAACCCCAATTCGCTGGACACAATATTGTGACTGTTAGCCAAATAGAACAGTTAATAGCCCAGAATCCTTTATGCGAACACCCAATTGAATGGCAAAAACTTTATGGCATGGGTAGTGTGTTTTTCAATCAATTTTGCCAAACTACCCGCTATCCGATTCGCCAATATGCACCCATTGGCAGCCATAAAACCGTCCTACCGTATTTGATACGACGCATATTGGAAAATGGAGCAAATCAGTCTTTCGTTCATCAAATAGCCAATGAAAATATCAGCTTAGAGCAAATTATCCGCAATAATACTGAGCTGGCCGACACACCCTCAAAGATTGCCAACCCACCAGACATTTTTGCCAATCGAAAAAACTCCCCCGGCATTGATTTAGCCGATTGTAACCAGCAAAGCCATTTAGACCAGGTACTAAACCGCCTACCAAAACACGATTTTTTTCAACCATTAGACCAATGGTTAAACGAGCAGAATATTTCAGCCAATAATCTATTGGATGCAAACCAACAACAAATTCAACAAGTATGCGCTCAATACGCGAAGCGTTTAGCCAAAGAAAGCGACTACGCAAAACTTTTCGTCACCGCCGAACAAGCACAGTTGCCTTGGCGCAATCATTTGGCTAAACGGGTCGAGGTCATCCAAAAATTAGCCGAGCAATTGATTTTACAGCAGCACAACCTGCTGTTTTTGTTAATTTACGAAGCCGGTAAAAACCGTCAGGATGCCCTAAATGAATGGCGAGAAGCACTCGACTTTTGCTACTACTACAGTGAACAAATAAAGCATTTTTATCCGCGCGAGCTTGAACATACCGCTGGTGAAAACAATACACTGTACTACCAAGCTAAAGGCACGTTTGTCTGCATTTCACCATGGAACTTTCCATTGGCTATATTTTTGGGCCAAATAGTCGCAGCTTTGATCACAGGTAATACAGTGATCGCCAAGCCAGCGCACAACACCCAACTGATTGGCCACTTTTGCCAAATTTTGTTAGAGCAAGCTGGACTACCACATGGTGTGTTACAACTGGTGACGGGCAGCAGCAAGGCCCTTGCTGAAAAGTTATTAAATTATCAGCCAAACTACCATGACAAAGGTTGTTATCTAGCTGGTGTGTGCTTTACTGGCTCAAACCACTCAGCAAAAACCATCCAACAACAACTGCACAGCCACCCACACACTGTCAAATTGATTGCGGAAACCGGCGGCATTAATATTATGCTGGCTGATGCAAGTGCCTTACTCGAACAAGTAATACGAGATGTTATTGAATCAGCATTCGCAAGTGCGGGGCAAAGATGCTCCGCGACCCGAGTACTGGTGGTCCATCAGAGCATTTACTCGGAAGTTAAAAACAAACTGATTCAAGCTATGGCTGAATTAACGGTTGATGAGCCCCAGTTGCAAACAACAGATGTAACTGCGCTAATTGATCAAAGTGCCAAGGATTCAGTCGAACAATATCTCAATTCAGACTTCATATCAGCTAGAATTATTTACCAGAGCAAAATTGCTAGTCGCTTTGCCCAGCAAACAGCAAATCACAACTTTGTACCACCGACCCTGATCGAGATAGAACAAATTTCTCAAATTCAACAAGAAGTATTCGCACCTGTATTACATATTTGTGCCTATCAAAACCACCATATGGTTTTAAAACAACTGCAAAACATCGGATATGGGTTAACTATGGCAGTACATACGCGCAACCAGCATTTATGGCAACAAATAGCTAAAGATGTTCAAGTTGGTAATGTCTATATTAACCGTAATCAAGTAGGTGCTGTGGTTGGTTGCCAAGCCTTTGGTGGCATGAATTTATCTGGAACAGGACCGAAAGCCGGTGGGCCTAATTATTTAGCAGCCTTCTTAAATGAAAAACTTGTTTGTGAAAATACCGCTGCCATTGGCGGGAGTTTGGATTTATATGATTAAAGACAAGCTCCCTTATGCTAGCAAAACTACTCGGGTAAACAAATATCCGGTAATTTCCCCGTTAACCCCATTGCCACTTTACTCATTTGACTTTTCGCCGGTTTAATTTGATTTAACCCGTTCATCACAGCCGCACGTAATAATTTAACTGGCGTAAAGTCATTCGAGAAAGTGCGTTTAAACACCTCCATAGCGGCAAGTCTTTCCAGCGCATCTGCCTGACGCCAGCGCATGGTTTTTCTAAGCTCCACAGCCAACTTAGCATCATCGTCCTGCCAATGCGCTGTTAAAGTTTGCGCAAAAGCAAAAGCATCTAACAAACCTAAATTAGCACCCTGCCCAGCCAATGGATGAATTGTATGTGCCGCATCCCCCATTATAATACTTTGCCCTTGAATAAAATTTTGAGCGTAACGCGCCATTAATGAATAACTAACACGCTCAGAAGCCAACTCAATTAAACCTAAATGTGCATCAAACGCAGCAGTCAGTCTACGGTTAAACTCTGCATCATCTAATGCCATTAAACTTTGTGCAGTTTCACGGTTTTGTGACCAAACAATTGAGCATAAATTTGTGTCTTGTAAAGGCAGTAACGCTAATGGGCCAGTTGGGGTAAATATTTGCCTAGCAGTATTTTCATGTGGCTGGTCAACCCAAACATTCGCAACAATCGCATCTTGGCCATAGTCAGAAAAACTAAGCGGTAAATCTAACCATTGGCGAATTTTTGAGTTTGCGCCATCAGCGGCAATTAAAAAGCGGCTTTGTAATAATTTATTATCGTCTAATTGCAATAACGGATTACCTTGCGAGTTGTCTATTTGGCTGACTTTAGCTGAATAAAACTGGCAATTATTCAGCTCAGCTAAACGTTTCAACAAAGCTTGCTGCACTAATAAATTGTTGCAAATATAACCTAGCTGCTCTGTGCCTACATCACTGGCGCTAAAATGAATTTGGCCAACGCTGTTTTTATCCCACACCAACATATCTTGATAAGCTGCTGCAGCTATAGGCCATATTCCTAGGCGGATAAAAGCATTTATCGAGGCTTGATTTAGCGCACTATAACGCAATGATTTCTCGATGGCTTCATCGTCAATGTCTAAATTGGTTGGCTCTGCGGGCAAATCGGGTGACACTATTGCCACATTTAAGCCAGCAAGGGCTAAATCGAGCGCGCAACTCGCACCTACCATGCCACTGCCCACTATCACTACATCGTGCTTATTCAGCATAAGTTAACTCTCAAGAATGTCGAAAACCCATAGCAAAATTTGCAAAATAACCTTTGAGTACAGGCAAATTTTCTAAGGTAAATAAACCAATATTACGCATTAATTGTAATGGCTGATAAGTGTTAGAAAAACTTCTAACTAAAAAATCGGTCGCAGCGGTCATTTGTTGAATATCCTGCTGGCGCTGGGCTAAATAGCCTTGCCAATGCTGATATTCACCAATATCCTGTTGTGCCTGTGATGCTTGTTGAATCACTTTAGCTGCAGCAACAATATCGCGCACACCTAAGTTAAAACCCTGCCCTGCAACCGGATGCAATGTGTGTGATGCATTGGCTAAAAAGATCACTCTATGATGGTGCAATTGCGGCATGACCAAACTAATTAACGGGTAACTGGCGCGTTTGCCTATTTGCTCAATTTTCCCCGCTCGAAAGCCAAATATTTGCTGTAGCGCACCAATAAACTCAACATCGTTTGCAGCCAACATTTGCTGCGCTTGTTCAGGTGTTAAACACCAAACCAAACCATATTTTTCAGCTGACATAGGCAACATAGCCAATGGGCCTGTTTGTGTGAATCTTTCATAGGCAATTGACTCACTCGGGCGAGATAACTGCACATTGGTTGTCACCGCAACTTGCTGATAATCATGTTGTTCAATTGGCAAATTAAGTTTTTGCCTTAACGGGCTTTGCGCACCATCGCAGCTGGTTATCAATTTAGTTTTAAGCTTTTGTCCGTCATCCAAAGTGATATCAACATGCGATCTTTGCTGCTGGATTTGAACTATTTTATTTGGGCAAAACCAACTTATATCAGCCTCTTTCAAATATTTTTTTAAACCAACACCTAAAGCTTGTGCTTCAGCGACGTAACCTAAAAAAGAGTGCTGTTTGTCTGGGTGAATATAACTAAAACCTGCGGTCGATTGTTCTGATACTTCTATCTGTTTTATCGGATGGGCATACGGCTCAATTAATGGCCAAATTTTCCATTGTTTAAAACATTGCACTGAATGGTAAGCCAGTGCAATCGCACGGTTATCAAAACTTGGATGATAGCCCGCCGCTAGGTCAACGGGTTGAGGTTCAATAATGGCAATTTTGATTAAGTTTTGATTGTGCTGTTTTGCCAACGCAACCAAAGCGGCAGCTAAGGTTAAACCCGCAAGCCCACCACCGTTTATGACTAAATCAAAATTTAACTCTGTTTGCATAGATTAACCTTGCATCCAAGCTTCAATGTCTTCAATACTTTTTGGCGCTAATGTGGTTAATACTGTGTGGCCGGATTCTGTGATCACAATATTGTCTTCAATGCGAATGCCAATACCTTTGTATTCATCTGGCACGTCAGCATCTTGACTAATATAGATACCTGGTTCAACCGTTAGTGCCATGCCTTTTTGTAATTGTCTGTCTTGCTGAGCAACTTTGTATTGACCTACATCATGTACATCTAAACCTAACCAATGCCCTAAGCCATGCATAAAAAACTGTCTGTAGGCTGGTGCTTGGCCCTCTTTGGGTTGAATGTTATCAGTCAGCGTCCCTTGCAAAATGCCTAAGTCGATTAACCCTTGAGTAATGACTTCAATCGCTCGGTCGGTCGCTTGTTTTATGGTATTACCCGGTACTAACAATTTCATCGACTCTAATTGTGCATCCAGCACAATTTGATAAAGCGCTTTTTGTGCCGGTGAAAACTTACCATTAACAGGGAAAGTCCGAGTGATATCTGCAGCATAACCTTGCAATTCACATCCGGCATCAATCAAAACTAAATCGCCATCTACAAGTTCATCTGAATTTTCTGTGTAGTGCAAAATATTCGCATTATCACCACCTGCAACAATGCTGTTATAGGCAACAAAACGTGCACCATTCATGGCAAACTCATGCTGGATTTCAGCTTCTAATTGATATTCAAATTTGCCTGCATCGCTAAAACGCATTGCTCGTTTGTGAGCATTAGCACTAATATTGGCAGCTTGCTGCATCACTTCAATTTCGCTGGCGCTTTTGATTAAACGCATTTCATGCACAATGCGTGATAGGTCATTAAATTGGTATGGCGGGCACCCAAGCTTTCCCTTATTGCGAATATCTTGAACCAGCCCCAACACTGTTTTTTCCAACTTGTTTTGCCCGTGAGGCCAATACACAGTTTCACAACCATCTAACGCAGATAAGATTTGTTGTGGAAAGTCAGCGACGGTAAAAGCTTTATCAACTGCAAGCTCGATTTGAGCGAGTTCAGGTCCCATACGACGACCGTTCCAAATTTCCGCTAAATGGTCTTTCGCTCGACAAAATATCCAAGACTCTTCTAGCTGAGCTTTTTTTATGAGGACTAAATAAGCATCCGGTTCATTAAAACCGGTTAGATACCAAAAATCACTGTTTTGTCGAAACGGGTATTCGGTATCATTGCTACGGGTTTGTTCTTGCCCTGCTTCAACTATTGCGACACTGTTGTCAGCCATTTGCGCCAATACAGCTTGGCGGCGATTATAAAACTCTACTTGCTTAATCATCTTTTAATCCTGTTGTGTGATTTTTTACCTACCGTTTTTAGCTCTGAGCAGAGCACAAATGCTTAAGAAAATTTTAGAGCAATAATTTAGAGCAAAATCTCTTTTCCATGGGCGAATCAGAACCGAAGCGGAGCTTCGCAGTCTGATGAGGTGGAGTCATGGATGACGACAGGGCCTTACCTTCAAGGATGAAAAGTCGCCTCTTAACCCAGCGTTTTTGCGATAATTATGCTCTAAAGTTTTCATACTCCGGCGTTGCTCGGTTAATGCAAGGTTGGCTTTGCACCAGGCTCAGCAGTTTGTGCACCACTTTTATCCCCTAACTCACCAAAACACATTATGGTCGTCATTCGGATATATTCTGCAACTTCCTCAAAAGCAATAAGGTTTTCTTCTGACTCTTCCATTTCAGTATCCATCTGACTAATGGCAATTAAATCTTGATAAGCTTCACGCACTTCCTTATCCACATTCGCAAAACGCTCACCAACAGTTGCACCAAAAGATGAAATAAACGCCGCTAACCATTCAATCAACATTTGTGCTTGTTCAGCGAGTGGAATGTCTTCTGTACGAGGAATGTACACGTCAAACACAAAGTCAGGATCAAGTAGTTGTTGGTAAGTTGCTTTATAAATCTCCTGCATTTTACTGGCAACTTCATCTGGAATTTCTGCTTCCTGCAGTGCAAATTCACTAACAAACTTGCGCCACTGTCCATGCTGGTAGGCCATGCCACCGCATAAACACCCGCAAATTATGCCGTGAATTTCAGCAGCAGTGCAGGGCAATTCATGCTGGTGAAGAAAAAAATCAAACGCATCGTATTCAGGTAAAATTGGCTCAGCCATTCGGGTACTCGTAATTGCTATTTAAACTGCCAATATGGTATCACTGCCCAACAATAGCAACAAACCAGATATACAAATAAGCAAAGATTATTTGAGTGTGAACAATAATTATCAAAGCATAGCTGGAAAAAACACCATTCAAAACCTAAAATTAATTCATTAACAGTTGAGCACTTGCAATAGATAGTAGGTCTGTTACAGTGCGCGGCATAAACAGTTTTGTTCCCCTGAGATGTTCGTTTTTGGGTTATATCCCAGAGCTGATACCTTTTATTTAGGGTTACACCATCTGTACTATTGAGCAAGCTCGGCATGCACCGAGAAGCCTACGGTAGAGTGTTGTTACCCGCCTTGAGCTTTACAGTTCAAGGGTTGTACCCGAGGCGACATTTTGGGGGACGCTCTCAATTCCCCTTGACCACTTTTTTTCGCCCTCTTGATAAAGTATTATCATACACTCATTAGTTATACCGATAATTGGATCAAACCTATGTTGGAGAACAAGCGCACAGTTAACAAACGCAGTTTATACGGGCAAGTCGCAACCACCTTAGGCGAGCGAATTGTAGATGGCTACTACCAACAAGGCGTTAATTTACCACAAGAAGCCAAAATAATGGCTGAATTTGATATCTCACGCACTGCACTTCGGGAAGCTTTTAAACTTTTATCAGCAAAAGGATTAATTGAATCAAAGCCTAAAACTGGAACTAAAGTGGCTGAACAAAAATACTGGAATTTATTTGATCCAGATGTCCTTAATTGGTGTTTTGCCAGCGCACAAAGTAACAAAGTTTTGCAAGACTTGTTTCAACTTCGTCAATCCATTGAACCAACAGCTGCACAACTCGCAGCATACAATGCAACTGAACAGCAAATTACCGCGATTGAGTCCGCTTACCTAAAAATGGAGACAGCAGAGTATGGTACGCCACAAACCTTATTATCCGATGTTGAGTTTCACCAAGCAGTATTAGCCGCCTCAGGCAACATTCTTATCGAATCATTCGGCACTATGTTAGCAGAAGCACTTTACCGCTCTTTTGATATTACGACCAACCAAGCTGAAGAAAATTGGCTGGCAGCACTACCACTGCATAAAGCCGTGCTGGTAAATATACAGAACCGTGATTCTGCCGCTGCACAAGCAGCTATGTTGCATTTGCTTGATACAACGAATAAAAGTATTAAAAACGCCAACTAAACCGATAAAAATCGAAAACGCCGTGGGCTGAATTAGCACACGGCGTTTTTATTTGTAACAGCTAAAATAAAATTTATAAAAATGAACAATCAGCTAGAGCAGCAATCAATTTATTCGTCCGTTGCTTCTACTGCTTTATCTTCAGCCGCGTTAGCCGCATCTTTTTTCGAAGGTAGTAACAAGCGCTCACGTAAAATACCTTCTACTTCCTGAGCCATGTCTACATTCTCTTGTAAGAATTTAATACAGTTTGCCTTACCTTGACCAATACGATTGCCATTGTAGCTGTACCAAGCACCTGATTTGTCGATTAAACCTTCTTTAACACCTAGGTCTAATAACTCACCTTGTTTAGAAATACCTTGGCCATACATAATTTGGAAGTCAGCTTGTCTAAATGGTGGTGCCACTTTGTTTTTAACCACTTTAACGCGTGTTTCACTACCTGTTACTTCATCACCTTCTTTCACTGCACCAGTGCGACGAATATCTAAACGCACAGACGCGTAGAATTTAAGTGCATTACCACCAGTAGTCGTTTCAGGGTTACCAAACATAACACCAATTTTCATACGAATTTGGTTAATGAAGATACACAGGGTATTTGATTTCTTAATGTTCGCAGTTAATTTACGCAAAGCTTGCGACATTAAACGCGCTTGCAAACCAACGTGTGCATCACCCATTTCGCCTTCAATTTCAGCTTTTGGTGTTAATGCCGCAACCGAGTCAACAATGATTACATCTACGGCGCTTGAGCGTACTAACATGTCAGCAATCTCTAATGCTTGCTCACCCGTATCTGGTTGAGAAACTAATAAGTCGTCTATGTTTACCCCAAGCTTTTCTGCATATACTGGGTCAAGTGCGTGCTCAGCATCAATAAAGGCACAAGTTTTACCTTTTTTCTGTGCTTCAGCGATTGTTTGTAGCGTTAACGTTGTTTTACCAGATGATTCTGGACCGAAGATTTCAACAACACGACCACATGGTAAACCACCTATACCTAGTGCGATATCTAAGCTAAGTGAGCCAGTTGAAATGCTTTCAATGTCCAATGCTGAGTTGTCACCCAATTTCATGATCGAACCTTTACCAAATTGGCGCTCGATTTGTCCTAATGCTGCACTAAGGGCTTTTTGTTTATTGTCGCTCATTTAAGAAATCTCCGACTAGGTATTCGTTAAGTTGGGTTAAAGTATACTGGTTACTCATACAGTATCAAGTTTTTTGTTGGAAATTTTTTTCCAACAAAACTACAATTTTACTCAAAGCATATAAAATAGCCTGTTGCCGAACTGCCGCCCTATCACCAGCAAATACTTTATGTTCACACAGCGTATATTGTCCTTTAATTTGCCAAGCAAAATGGACTAAACCAACCGGTTTAGTTTCAGTTGCCCCACCCGGCCCTGCAATACCACTTGTGGTCACCGCAATATCCGCACCTGAGTTTTGCAACACACCGGTAGCCATTTCCGCAACCACTTGCTCACTCACAGCACCATACTTTTCTAACGTATCAGCTGCCACACCCAAACAATTTTCTTTAGCTAAATTACTGTAAGTCACCCAACTTTGGGTAAAATAGGCAGAACTTCCGGCGATTTCGGTTAAAGCGTAAGCAATCCCGCCGCCAGTACATGATTCAGCGGTTGCAATGGTTAGCCCTTTCCGCGTTAAAATAGCGCCACAGTTTTCAGCGGCTTGAAGAATTTCAGTCCAATACATGCTCGGCAAATCTCAAATCAGGTAAAAATTACAAATTAGTACAGATATTTATCCATAACAAAGTTTGAGTCAACACACACCTATGATGCACAGGGGTGTTAGTGTTGAAAATACTAAACTTTTCTAAATTAACCCACAAAAACCATACTAAAAGCTATACTTTCAAAGTAGCTTCAGCTGGACTATTTAATACATCCTTGGACAAGTCTTGCTTTAAGTTTCACCCAAAAACGAGAACGATAATCACCAATAATAACATAAGAAAACTAAGATGATGCAGGAGTGGGCAGATGGCAACAGTCGAATGGGGGGTTATGGCAAACTATTCCCTACGTTAGCTCGGTGAATAGCTGATTCCCGTAGTTGTTAAGTATAAATCGACTAAATAGACAAGACTTAAACTATCTGACGAGATTTAAGTCGGTGATCAAAATCAACCGACTTAAATCCAAGGCACTAAGCTAATATTTTATTTTTTAGATACCGCTTTAGTGGCAGCCATCTCCACAAGGCCACTCGTTAGTTTTTTGCTTTCAGTTTCGTACACTGTAGGGATTATATTCACCTGATAGCGTGTGATATCCCTCGCAACGCTACTAGATGTTCCACCTAAAGCACTTAAAAAGCCTAATGTTTTAGTTAAACCTGAGGTTACTTTGTCAGCAGTTGTGGTGGCATCTTCTATACTTTCATAAAAAATGGTGGAACTGGCAACATCTCGTTTACTACCAAATACGGGCTGGTGGCTAGGCTTTACCATACATTTCTCTTTACCCCACTCACTCCAGCATTTTTGTTGTGTAATTGGTTGAAAACGAATATCACCACTAACAGCTAATTGAATAGAAGCATCAACTTTAGCTGTATCTTTATTGCTTAACCCAGCAAAAGATTTATCTCCATCAGATTGCAGACTGGCAAAATCAATGAGTAAGTTAATATTAACCCCTGTCATACCTAAATCTTTCATTAAAAAATCTTCAATTTGTTCTGAAGAGTCTCCACCAATGGATTTAAAAACTTGCGAGAAACCACTTGCAGTACTGATATAACGAGGATCAGAAATGGTTTCTCCATTCCGACCTAATACTAAATATCGTGTATCACCTTTACCTTTGAACTCAAATGGACTTGCTTGTCCGCCTGCATGTAATTCCTGATAATATTTGTTAGTTTTAATTTTTGAATGTGGAACCAGTTCAAAACCTGCGTTTGACAATTCTAATTCAGCATTTTCACATGCTTGATCGGCTAAACGTTGCAATTCTGTTTCTTCTAACCCACTTGCTGTGTATGTAACCGAAATTTTTACATCCGACCGACTAACCGTACCTGTTGCACGCGTAGCTCCTGCTCTGAACCCACCGCTGGTTGAGGCCGAAGCTGAGCTTGTCATACCGAACATGACATTACAGGACATAACCCCTATTTTGTTCACGCCTTTCATATACTCTTCATTTTCAGCGTAAATAAAGCTGTCAGCCTGAGCCGCAGCGTTTGTAGCAGGGTTGTAGTCAGGCAAACTTTCACTGGTAGACGAACAACCAATAACAAGAGCCAATACTGACAGGCTTGGTATAACCCGAGCAGATAACAAAGTGTTCATTAATAATTCCTCAAAAATATTTGCTGCTAAAATCTAAATCGACTGCTTAACCGCACCTTTTAACTCAAATAACTCGGGCAAAAAGCCACTAATGCTTTTCACTGTCATATCAGGGTTAAAGCGTATTTGTATTTTTCCATTTCCAACTTTGGTTAAATTCTGCGCATCAATCTGCATTATGTAAGAACCATCGTTTTCTTCTGGGTCGATTATTAAAAAGTCATTGAGTCCTTCCCACGCAAATGTTTGAGGAAGCGTATTGCCGCATAACTGCGTTTTTCCATCTAACGTAATTACCCCACCATTGGTAATTGTGGCTGTATTCGTCACGGCTGTCGGTGCGCCAAATGGGCCGTCACAATACACATTAACATTGGCAGTCCAAGTACCCGCTAAAGTATTAAAAATATCAGGAACTCCAGTACCGTAGGCTTCAACACTATTACGGAATTTAACTTCCGCATTGCCACCCGCACTGCCCTCAATCAATCCGGAATTCTGGTAGAAAAAGCTCGTCATGTACTGTGTAATGTCCGTGCCTTTGTTAATAAAAATCTGCCCAGGTTGATAAACGACTAAAACACCAAGATCTTGTTTGTAAAAAGGAGTTAATGCATTGGTAAAAGCATTACTAGAATTAAGGCTTGAAATAACGCTGTTGTCCGCCCCTCTTAATTCCATATTCCAAGAATTGCTAGTACCACTGATAGTTAGTGAGCCTTTCCCGTACCATTCGGGGTTAGAATCCGGCACCTGATAAATTGCAACAGGCCAAGTGTTTGACACTAATGCGATAAATTCCTCACTAGTTGGGCTGGCATTATCCCCAAAAACGGCTTTACCTATAGGCTCTTGCAAAGAGCCAGGTTCAGGATCTTTAGGTGTTGGGTCGCTTGGGTCTGTCGGTGCAGGATCTATAGGATCAGGTTCTGTTGGCTCTTGATCTTCCGTATAGAAGTGGCGGAATTTACCTGAAATAGAAATAGTAGCATCCTGCTCAGGTAGCATTGGAGCAACATTACGCGCGACTAATGTAGCGGTATAAGTTCCTTCTATACTACCCGTACCAATATTCGTAACATCAACAGAACAAGAAGCTCCATCGTTTAATTGCTGCACCCCACCTTGAGTGAATGACGTGCTGTAGGGAATATTAACATTGGTTCCAAGACTCATACTAAGCTGCTGATCACCCACTATTTCATTACAAACATAACTACCAACACTGAGTGGCAAACCAGAGAAAGTCATACGTAATGGCGCGATATGTTCATCCGTTTTTTTCCACTCGTAGTGAACGATATGACCACTGGTTTCACTTAGATCATCTACCAATAAAAAGCTTTGCCCTTGTATAAAGTGAGTGTTCCCCTCTTCTATTTTCATGCTAAGGCCTGCGACATCAGTAGCTAAATCACCTTCGTTTCCATTATTGTTTGCAACAAACGCTTGTGTAATAAAGTTCCGGATTCGACCACTTATCGTAATTGTTCTTTCTGTAGCATCCATATCGATATCATTGTTAGCTGCTTGCGCAATTAGGGTTGCAGTGTAGCTGCCTTCAAATTTTCGCCCAGAGCTACTATCTATGTTAAAGCTGCATTTCCCTTCAGAGTCTCCGCCATTTTTCGTGCTAAAAACGTATGCATTATTAAACCCCATTTTGAGCGTCATATTGACAGAACTGATAGGGTCAACACCACAGGTATAACTTCCAGGCTCACGACTTTCTAAAGCAGAACTACTATCTAGGGAGATACTAATTTGGTGATCAGGATGAGAACCATCTTCCGTTAACTTAGTTGAATATTTATCAGACATTAAAAAGTATCCCGACTTCAGTTCCGCAGTCCCTTTATCTATTGCAACAGACATCCAAACGTCGTCAGCCAAAGAAGTAGGTACTTCTCCTGTTTTTCCTGGATGCACAAAAATACGAAACTGCCCGTCAGTCAATACTGCTTCTGTCTGATCTTTGTCATTAACCAGCTTAGCGCTGACAATACGCCCCTCACTTGCGCCATTGCCAATATGGTAATCAACCTGCAATTCACACTCGGTCGCACTCCAAATTTTTTGCACAGGAACTTCACCGTCGTTATTAACGGTTAATAAAGTAAGTCCAGTGTCCGCACTACAATTTTGTTTTCCCCATAAGCCATGAGCTAACGTAACTTGCGCCCAAGCCAATTCATCTCCCTTAAATGAGCTCTCGTCTAAAATAACATCACCGATAAAGTTGTTGGCACGAATATGCCGATTAGTACTTTGATAATTAGACGAGGGGATAAAAGGCTGATTTATAATCCAAGTATGCCCATCAAGCGTAAACGCAATTCCGTTAAGTTGATTGAGTAATTCCTCATTAGGCGTCGGTTCTGTTGGCTCTGTGGGCGTTGTACTGGTGTAAACAGGTAAACGTTCCAGATCATCATTTATCAAAATTTGCCCTAAGGATTGATAATCATCTATTTGATTAGTTGAATCCGATACAAGGGTGAGGATATTATCAAGTAGTCTATCCCAGCCGGTTCCATCTGCTTCGAACTCGGTTGAGAAAGGACTACCCACGAGTTCTTCATCAATATAATTTTTAGATTCGAATACATCCAATACACTTGAAGCTGCCGCTTCAATTTGATTTTTATTGGGCCACATAGCAACATTATCTTTCCACGCTAGATTGGCATCTGCACTAGCCTTAATCAGAGATAAATGCGTCAGTGGTGTAATATTCACTGTGCCAGCTGAAAATGCCATACTCGACAATTGTATATCGGGCTCACCTCCAGCCAACTCAAGTAAACAAGGTAGTTGTTGGCTATCGACTTCACCACTCCATTTTCCCTTGTCATCGGTAACTACGGGCGAAACTGTAAAACCCGATCCGTTTTGACAAGTTGCGGTTATAGTAGCGTTTACGATTGCTTGCCCTACGGCCGCAGTGCCATTTAAAGAGACTGTTATGGTTGGATCCGGTTCAGGTGATTCAATGTCAACGCGTTTATCTGATGAACAAGCTGATATTAGAACACCAAGTCCTATAGCGGGTATAAGCCGATAAAAGGGTAAAATTGTCATGACAAATCCTATTTTTCCTATGTCACAACAATATTAATGTAGCTTTAGTTTAAAGTATCCCCCATAAACAAGGGGTTACTTTGGGTCAATCAATCTTTAAATTAACCGCTTTAACTGTAGCTTCAGCTCGAGAGTTTACTTGCAACTTACCACCACCAGCTGAAATAAATCCATATTTTACAGCGTCACTCCACTTTTTACCGCCTGCTCCAGAGCTAGCGTAAAACTCATGGTTCCATTCTCCGAGCTTGGCTGCATTAACTGCATATTCTTCCGTTTCAATGGTCAATCATCCAAGAGCGACTTTAATATTGGTTTGAGCCATCTTGAAACACAGAGAAAAACACCGCATTAACAGCAACGCTGGCTTTATCATTTAAATAATTAATGATGCGCTCTGTACTTTCGTCTAACTCCGCTGCCACAATAACCATTTGGCATGAACTATTAACATCTTCGTCAAGGGGGGAAGTGCCAAAATTCAGCGTTGCACAGCCATTCTGTACCCTCAAAATATAAATGGTATAAGTTGTTATCTAATTTAAAAATTGTGCCAACTAACTCGCTCTATGCTTCTTAAAATTTTCTGCCTGCTCAAAAATCTCTTTGTAAACCTCATTGCGATCAATTGGCGGATAACCATGTTTGGCAAGCAGTACAATTAAATCAGCCCTCAATTCAGCTTTAATGTCGATTCGATCAGACCAGTCAGTATATTTTGCCTTGTCATCAACCACGGTTTTAACTTCTTTAGCTAATGTCAGCAAACTATCTTCTGGATATTCAAATTGGTATTTTTCAGCTAAGGTTTTTAAAATGTCGTAAAAGGCTTTTTCTTCGAAATTAATGCCCATATCCGCAAATGATGACATTTCAGCTTTTAGCTCATCAATCAATTTAAATACTTCAGATGAAAAATCCTCATGTACATTGCTTTCAAATATCTCGTCTTCCTTGCGCTGGTTATACAAGTCAACCAAAGCAGTAAATCGTTTGGTAAAGTTAATGGCTTTAGCTCTGTTTACCTTCTTAAAATCACCAATGGCTTTGGCTAACAGTTTTTGCAGTAACTCGGCTTTCGTATTGGGCAGTTTTACTTTTTCTAGTTTAGCTAAATAGTCATCGTCAAAAATATCTATGCCTTCTTCGCGTTCACCCAACTGCATAATTTCTTCAATACCGTCAGCTTGTAAAGCATCCGCAATCATTTCACGCACCTTGGCATTCATTTGTGCAGTATCCGGTGCATCACCTTTTGTTAGCTTGTAAACAATCGAGCGCACAGCCAAATAAAAATGAATCGTATCTTTTTGCGTTTGGGTTAATGCTTCGCTGCCACAACACACATCGTAAGCAGCTTTTAAACGCTTGACCAACTCCATAAAGCGGCGTTCAAACTTTTTATTCTGCAATACAAAATCACCCGCCCAATTTAGGCAATTCAGCTGAGCGACTGGGTCGCCAGAATAATAAGCTGAAGCATCAAATGGACTAAACATTTGATTAAGTAAATCCAGATAATCTTTAACCACAATCAAAGATTGCTCAATATCCTCAAAGTTTATGGAATCACCTTTAGAATATTGCGCTAAAGCCTTGTTCATTTGATCTTTTATGCCGATATAATCAACCACCAAGCCTTTGTTTTTACCTTCAAACTTGCGGTTTACCCGTGAGATAGTTTGAATCAGGTTATGCTGCTGAATTGGCTTGTCGATATAAATGGTGTCTAAAAAAGGTACATCAAAACCGGTCAGCCACATATCCACCACTATGGCAATTTTGAAATTAGACGCCGGATTCTTAAACTGGGTGTCCAAATCTTTTCGATAAGCTTTATCGCCGAGTAAATCCCATAACGCTTTGCAGTCATTCTGCCCACGCGTCATCACCAGTTTTACTTGCTCTATCGGTTTGGCTAATGTGCCCGCTTTGATCGCTTTATCTCTGTCTTGAGGCTTAAACTGGTTAATGTTTTCGGCTTGTTTAACCGTAAACCAATCGGGGCGAATATTTTTCACAGCATTGTAAAAATCATAGGCAATCTCACGGCTGCTCGATACAAACATGGCTTTGCCTTTAACGCTTGCCCCTTCACTCACCCGGTTTTCATAATGCTGAACAAAATCGAGCGCTAATAACTTAATTCTGTCTTCATTACCTAAAATAGCACTCATATTAGCCGAGGCTTTTTTACTTTCTTCGATTTGATGCTCGTTACTACCTTGCTCGGCACACTCTTTATAATATTCTTCAATTTTGGCCAGCATGGCATTGTCTAAAATAACTTTGGCCGCACGCCCCTCATACACAATGCGAACAGTTATTTCATCTTTAACTGATTCAGTCATTGTGTAGCTATCAACCATTTCACCAAAAACCTGATAAGTTGCGTCAATTGGTGTGCCGGTAAAGCCTACATAGGTCGCGTTCGGCAAAGATTCATGTAAGTGTTTGGCAAAGCCGTAACTTTTCGTCACAGTCCCTTTTTTGAAATCAACTTTAACTTTTTGATCTAGGTTAACTTGGCTGCGATGTGCTTCATCTGAAATACAAATAATATTGCTGCGCTCAGATAGCAACTTAGTGTCTTCAGTAAACTTATGAATAGTGGTTAAAAATATACCACCGCTGTTACGGCCTTTAAGTTTAGCTCTTAAATCATCCCGGCTTTCAACCGTTTCAATTATCTGATCACCTATATAAAGTTTGGCATTGCTAAACTGTTGCGAAAGCTGATCGTCCAAATCAGTTCTGTCAGTAATCAGTACTATCGTTGGGCTACCAAACTCAACGCTTTTCATCAATAGCCGGGTTAAAAACTGCATAGTGTAGCTTTTACCACAGCCAGTAGCGCCAAAATAGGTACCACCTTTACCGTCGCCTTCAGGTTTGCGGTGTAACTTAATATTGGCGAATAACTTACGTGCGGCGTAATACTGCGGGTAACGGCAAACTATTTTGATTTCTTTTTTGCTAGTATCCGGAAAAAATACAAAGTTTCGAACCACATCGCGCAATCTGTTTTTATCGAACAAACCTTGCAGCATGGTATGCAAAGCATTGATCCCGTCTTTTTCGACCGATTCATTGCCAGTGATTTTACGCCAGGCATAGAAGAATTCATAAGGGGAGAATAAACTGCCCATTTTATTGTTTACGCCATCACTTATCACGCAAAAAGCGTTGTAGACAAAAAGCTGGGGAATCGCACGCCTGTAACGCACAGTTAGCTGCTCAAAGGCGTTGAATATAGTCGCTTGCTCTTCACGAATAGCACTTTTAAATTCAAACACCACCAGCGGTAAGCCGTTAATATACAAAATTAAATCAGGAATGCGGGTTTCACCATCCGCGCCTTCGATATTGAGCTGATTTACAATTTTATAAATATTGGTATCAAAAGCGTGCGGACTGCTAGTTGCAACTTTTGCTTGGGTAAAGTCTTGTATTGGCTTAAATAACTGCTCAAGCGCGCTGGATAAGTTGTAATAGTCTATCAGACTGACATGAATATCTTTGAGATTGCGGTCTTCACGTTTTAACACAAAACCATCGGCTAGCCAGCTACATAACTGTTTATTGCTTTGGTATAAATCACTCGCGGGTAATACTTCAAGCTTGCGAACAATGCTTTCAATTTCATTATCAGTAATATTGAACGAAGCATATTTGTGTAACAGATAATTGCGCAAATCATCTTTAATTAACACATCACCGTTGTTTCGGCTAAGCTCATCGCCCCGCACATAACTAAAGCCTTGTTCTTGCAAAAGCCTAATCACTGCTTTTTCAAGCTGTTACTCAGTAAACTTCATTCAACATCCTGATTATTATAAATTTATGCTGTTTTAGTGTATCAGTCACTCTCAAGCATATTAAGCACTTTATCCATTATTAAATAAACACGCGAGCCTAAATCATTTGGCCATCTGTCTTTAGGAGAATTATCTAGTGCTTTAGCTCTTTCTATCGCAACTCTGGTTTGAGGCCAAAAGTCATCCAAGTTTAAATTAGCAGGATTATAGCCTCCCATAACCTGCCTGAGTTTATTTTTGGCAAATTGCTTTTTGTTTGCTAATAAGCTTTGTTTTTCTGCTCCAGATTCTGCCGACACATCTAAATGATGTAATAATAGCCATAATTCAAAACACGGGTTACTCAGCGCTAACAAATACTGTTTATCTGCACATAAGCGGGCAACATCTGCAAGATTCGCCTCTTTTAAAGACTGTGCATCCCTGTCAATTACCAAACAGAGTTCATCCGTTTTTTTAATACCAAACTCTTTTTTATAATCATTCATTTGCTCTAAAACATATTTAGCAGCGCTGACAGCATTTTCCCGCTTAGGTAAAATTTTTAATTTAAGACGTGATTTGCTCTCATCAGCTATTTTACTGACTGCGTTAAAATACTGAGGCTCTGTTTCAGCGCCTTCCATTGCAATTACGATTAATGAAGGATCTCTAACACCCGTTATTCGATCAAAGTCCCGACGCTCACGAGGCACAATTTGCTCCCTTAAACTCAGAAAACAAATCTTTAATAACAGGCACACCACCAAAGCGGCCAACTAAATAACCTTTACGAATATCTTTATCAAACCTTGGCTGAAATTCTTCCAGTGAATATAAGCTGGTAGCGCCTAGTTTATCCTTTTGAGTAAACCAAACTTCGTCTCGGCGAATTAAATCCAAGTTCAATAAGTTTGACTCGTGAGTGGTTACAATCAACTGGCTTTGCACGTCACAAGTTAAATTTAAAAAAGTATTTAAAAGCGACGTAGTGATTTCACTATGCAAGCTGCGATCTATTTCATCTATGATATACACTTTGTCTTTAGAAAAAATATCTAACAAACCGGGCGCAATATCTAATAGCCTTTGTGTACCATCTGATTCCTGAAAGATATCAAACAGCACTTCCTCTCCACTTGCATCTAAGTGTTTAGTCATTAATTTAAATGCTTTTACTTGACTGGTTTCGTCCCTTACAAATTGATAGCGGGTATTACGTGGTCCGGCAACAAAAATAGCTTCTTTTTCGTCAATTTCTTGCAGAATATCTTGCTTAACCGAGCTTGGTAATTCAGGTAACTCTTTATTAAAGTCAATTTCTTTAAGCGATAAACCTGCAACGCCAGTATCAAATTCGTTCAGTATTCTAGCCAGCATATCGGCATTATCATTGCCTACATGCAACTGCATTTCTAAACCATGATATTTAGAGTTAGGAAATACAATATTCAGCTTTTCATGAAACCAATAACTCACATCCACAAACGCTGTTAAATAATTTAAATTGGTTAATACATTGCGCTCGTAACACTCGGCTAAAAATAAACGATTTGTCGGTGTGCCTTTGGCGGTAAATTGCAAAAACTGCTCATCTTCTTTGTTTTTAAACTTTAACGGTCCAAAATCAAACTGGCTTTGATTATTCTGTAATGAGCGCTCAAATACTGAGGTTTCGCCGCTTTTATTTATTTCGAATAACCACTCTTCATAAATAGCTTTATGGTCGGCACTAAAACCATAAGCGTAATTTTGTTTACCGCTTTTAATTTCAAACTCAAAGCGAGTGGGCTGTGTTGCACAGGACTGATCTAAGCGGAAAGGATCGTAAGGTAGGTTTTTACCTAGCTTTGCTCCCTCAACAACCATAGCCTGCGCGTGACGCATGGCCTTAATCAGGTTAGATTTACCCGAGGCATTAGCACCATAAATAATTGAAGATTTTAATACGCTGATGTCTTTAGTATTTTTTGCGCGTATTACATGCGCCGGATGACTTTTAACCCGGCTCGGCAACATTGAAAACTCAACCCTTTGTTTAAAAGACTTAAAATTTTCAACGGAAAAACGGAGTAACATAATCAGTTATCCAAAAAAATCGTTTAAATTAAGTTAAAATTAAACAAATAGAGCAAATAAATCAACTTTAAAGTGACTTTTTCACTTAAAATAACCAAAAACTTATTTCGCCTTTAATCTAGAGTCATTTCTTTTCTTTCAACGCGGCTATTTCCAAATAAGTTTCTTTCACTATTTCATTGCAATGTAATGAGGAGCCAATTAAATCTGGGTACAAACTGGCGTGGTGTAAATTCATCTTAAGCAAAGATTTAAAGCAATCTCTTCGCTCCTCCTCACTTTCCATAGGAACATGTATTTTAAAAATATAGCGGCGAAGTGTTTCTGAGTCATCAATATCTACTTCTCGCTCAGCTAGCTCGGTTATTATTTGAGATTCTAAAGTATCGGAACCACCAAAGGGTGAAATTGTAAATAGACCACTTTGACTGATTAAGCGGTCATGCTCTGAACTTAAACTATCTACAAATATATCTACGTTTAGTCATACTCATAGAGGTTTAATCATAGCTGAGAGTGGTTGGCTGTAGCTGAATTCAATATATCGCATAACGCACCTAAATCGCCGTGGTAGCCTTTGATGTTGGCTTCAATCCACTCTTCTTTTGATATGTCTGGCCAAGCAACATTGTAGCCAAGGTAGAAAAAGAGCTCTTCAAAGAAAAACCGTTGAGTACGCCCATTTCCTTCACGAAATGGGTGAATTACGTTTAACTCACAGAAAATATCTGTAATTTCCTGGAAAAAATGAGATTGCGTTGGATCTAAAGTCTGAATGCGCGCTAACTGCTTGTTAGCTTCAGCTTCAATTCTCAGACAACTACAAAAACGAGTGTTCCCTTTAGATATGTCTACAGTTCTTATTTCCCCCGCCCATTGATAAACATCTTGAAATAAGTGCAAATGAAGGTACTTGAGGTGACTAAAATTGAACTCTGTAAGCGAAGTTATTTTTGATGTGTATTGGCTATACCTATAGGCAGTAAACTCCAGTTCTGCGTCCGATAGCTTGTCTTGTGTTGTAATATTTAGCTTATTGATCAATACGTCTGAATTAAGGTAGCAATAGCTGTCCTGACTAACACCGTATTTATCTCGCATACTTAGCTTTTAGCTCTTCGAGTGATTTACTTAAATTTTCTTTTTTGAAAGTTAAGCCTTCATATCGGGAGCTAATCTCAAAATTAGTCATTTTGGGTACAAACGTTTTGGTTGCTTGCGTTTTTTTAACTTCTGTTTGAGCCATAACTATCTCCAATAAAACAAATTTAATTATACGCTAAGCTCGACTTTTGTTCTACATGCCATTCAGCCCTTGCGAGCCAGACTAAACAAGCGGGTTTTAAGTGCTTAAAGCAAGCATTGATCGCAGAGCGTATGTGGCGTCAATTCCTCAGAGCCACAGATTAACTAGTGATATAAGCATTTTGCGTATCCCTTGCTTTCATGGTTTCGGTAGCTCTTGGTTGTAGAGGTTTATTCATAGCTTTGTTACCCTATATTGAATAAGAGGATCAACTAAATATTTTCGGTTAAAGTAGGCACCTTTCACGGCAAAAGTATAGCTTTTTAACGCCCCGGCTAGTTACGAAATCATACCAAACAAAAAGCTAGACCAAAAAGCTACTCTTTAATCTTAGATTGAATTGGATTTCACTGGACAACATTGTCGAAAACAGACAGTCCCGAAAAACAACAAATGGCAAATATCATAGAGTTAATAATAAAAAATGAGTGAAACCACAATAAAATCAAATACCAATGAACAGCAACACACCCCAATGATGCAACAATACCTGAAAATAAAAGCAGAGTATAAAGACATCTTAGTATTTTACCGTATGGGTGACTTTTACGAGCTCTTCTTTGATGATGCAAAAAAGGCATCTGAATTGATAGATATCTCACTCACCCACAGAGGCAAAACCGCCGGCAAACCTATTCCTATGTCAGGTGTGCCGTACCATGCGGTAGATACCTATTTAGCTAAATTAGTCGCTTTGGGTGAATCAGTAGCTATTTGTGAACAAATTGGCGATCCGGCCACCAGCAAAGGGCCTGTTGAGCGCCAAGTTGTGCGGGTATTAACCCCTGCAACCATTACTGAAGAATCTTTATTAGATGAGCGTCGCGATAATATTTTAATGGCGCTGTGCGAAGTGCAATCACCTTGGCAAAAACAATTGATGTTTGGGGTCGCTACTTTAGACATTACCTCAGGTCGATTTGAAGTTGCTGAATTAGATTCATCAGAAGCTTTACAAGCTTTTTTGCAACAAACACGCCCAGCAGAATTGCTGTATCCAGATAATTTTGCCAATTTAACTTTGTTGGATGAAGTAAACACGTGTAAACGCCGCCCAGAATGGGACTTTGAAGCCGATACAGCGTTTCGCCAATTAACCAAACAGTTTAATACCAAAGACCTATCTGGCTTTGGTGTATCTGATAAACACGCAGCCATTGGCGCAGCGGGTGCGATTTTACAATATATCAAAGACACCCAAAAAGCCGCCGTGCCGCATTTACGTGGCTTGAAGGTTATTCGCCTGACCGACAACTTATTTTTAGACGCGATTTCAATTCGTAATTTAGAGCTCAGCCAAAGTTTATCGGGCGCACGTGGGCAAAGTTTATTGTCGGTGCTCGACCAAACAGCCACACCTATGGCGAGCCGCTTATTACAACGCTGGATTGTCCATCCAATTCGTGATTTAACTCGCTTAAATCAGCGCCAAGATGTAATTGAAAGCATCTTGAATTCAGGCATTTATGCTGAGCTTAGACATCAACTAAAACAAGTGGGAGATATAGAGCGCATTATCTCGCGTATAGCTTTGCGTTCAGCACGCCCACGCGATTTCTCGCGCTTGCGTAACGCCCTTGCAATTGTGCCTGATATTCAATTTTTATTGGCCGATTCAGGTGAAAACCGTTTGCAAGAATACGGCAAACAAATTCACGCTTTTGAAGATTTAGCTGAACTTTTAAACTGCGCGATTGTTGAAAACCCACCTGTAGTGGTGCGTGACGGCGGCGTATTAGCCGAAGGTTATAATGCAGAATTAGATGAACTACGCAGATTAAGCGCAGGTGCACAAAGTATTTTAGAACAAATTGAAACACGTGAGCGCGAGCGTACAGGTTTAAATACTTTAAAAGTTGGTTATAACAAAGTACACGGCTTTTTTATTGAAATTAGCCGCGCGCAAGCAGCACAAGCACCTGTTGAATATACCCGCAGACAAACACTTAAAAACGCTGAACGTTTTATAACACCAGAGCTTAAAGAGTTAGAAGACAAAGTTCTCACTGCGCAAAGCAAAGCACTTGCGCTTGAAAAACAATTGTACGAACAGTTGTTTGATATTTTTGCCCCAAAAGTCAGTGCCCTGCAAAACACTTCTGATTTAATTGCGCGGTTAGATGTATTAAATAACCTAGCAGAACGCGCAGAAACACTGAATTATTGTCGACCCCAATTCAGTGACAAAGCAGGCATCCATATCAGTGGTGGCCGCCACCCCGTTGTTGAGGTTTTATCCTCAGAGCCTTTTATTGCGAACCCTGTTGAGTTAAATGAACAACGCCGCATGTTAGTCATTACTGGGCCAAACATGGGTGGTAAATCAACTTATATGCGCCAAACAGCATTAATTGCTTTGATGGCCTATATCGGTAGTTTTGTCCCTGCTGACCAAGTGGTTGTTGGTCCAATTGACAGAATATTTACCCGCATTGGCGCATCTGACGATCTCGCCAGCGGTCGTTCAACTTTTATGGTAGAAATGACCGAGACCGCCAATATCCTCAACAATGCCACCGAATACAGTTTAGTATTAATGGATGAAATTGGCCGGGGTACCAGCACCTATGACGGTTTATCACTTGCTTGGGCATGTGCAGATAACCTAGCGCGTAAACTAAAAGCCTTTACTTTATTTGCCACCCATTATTTTGAAATGACTCAATTAACCGAGCAATTACCAACAGTAGCCAATGTGCATTTAGATGCCATTGAACACGGTGACAGCATTACCTTTATGCATGCAGTGCAAGAAGGCGCGGCTAATCGCTCATTTGGTTTACAAGTTGCGTCACTTGCTGGTGTGCCGAAGAATGTTATTCACCAAGCTAAAAGTAAATTACATGAGCTTGAAAACAAACCAGCACTACAAGCAGAAACACAAGGTGCTGAAGGCAACACAGCAGTATCAACTAATAATCAAATGGACTGGTTAACCGCCAAACATCCATTAGCTGAAATGATGGCTGACTGCGACCCAGATAGTATGACACCAAGGCAGGCATTAGACTTTTTATATTTGTTAAAACAACAAGCTGATTAATCTTAAATTTCATGCGACAATACGCGCATGTAACTAGATACCCAAGCTGCTTGGGTATCCGCTTCAACCATTTTAGACAGAGACAGGCAATCAATGACAGCGCAAATAATTGACGGTAAAAGTATCGCTTTAAACATACGAGCAGAAGTAAAAGAAGCAGTAGATGCTCGTATTGCCGCCGGTAAAAGAGCACCGGGTTTGGCGGTTATTTTAGTGGGTGCTGATCCAGCTTCACAAGTTTACGTTTCTAACAAACGCAACGCCTGTGATCATGTTGGTTTTGTGAGTAAATCTTACGACTTACCCGCAACAACAACCCAAGAAGAATTGTTAGCTAAAGTAGACCAATTAAATCAAGATGATGAAATTGATGGTATTTTGGTTCAATTACCGCTACCTGAAGGTTTAGATGCCACCCAAGTTATTGAGCGCATTGCACCTGAAAAAGATGTTGATGGTTTCCACCCATACAACATTGGCCGTTTAGCCCAGCGTATTCCTGTATTACGCCCGTGCACGCCATTTGGTATTACCAAATTAATTGAAAGTACAGGTCAAGATATCGCAGGTATGGAAGCTGTTATTGTGGGTGCATCAAACATTGTTGGTCGCCCTATGGCATTAGAGTTATTGCTTGCTGGTTGCACAACGACAGTTACGCATAGATTCACTAAAGATTTAGAAAGCCATGTACGCCGCGCTGATTTATTGGTAGTTGCTGTTGGTAAAGCTGAATTTATTCCTGGTGAGTGGATTAAACCTGGCGCATTAGTAATTGATGTAGGTATTAACCGTTTAAGCACGGGCAAGTTAGTCGGTGACGTTGAATATTCTGTCGCTGCTGATAAAGCGAGCTTTATAACCCCTGTACCTGGTGGTGTTGGCCCAATGACAGTTGCGACGCTTATTTCCAATACTTTACAAGCCTGTGAAGCACGCGAAGCCGCTGCTGAATAAATTTTATAATTAGCCCTAAGCTGGCTAATTATTATAGTTTTGATGGCGTTGTTGATTAAAAATCACAACGCCATTTTTATTTGCCCAGATTCTGGGTTAATTATTGAGTGCCAATTCTGAGCGCTTAGTTTAAATTTTAGGATTTTTTATGTCAGATACTTTGCCACCTTGCCCACAATGCGGATCGGAATACACCTACCAAGATCAGTCTTTATATATTTGTCCTGAATGCGCTCATGAATGGTCAGATGCAGATCCTGTCGATGACGAAGGGTTAGTGGTTAAAGATGTGCATGGCAATATTTTGCAAGATGGTGATCAAGTTACTTTAATTAAAGATTTAAAAGTAAAAGGCTCGTCGTCTGTTGCTAAAATTGGCACTAAGGTAAAAATTAACCGCTTGGTTGATGGCGACCACAACATTGATTGTAAAATTGATGGCATTGGGCAGATGATGCTTAAATCTGAATTTGTCAAAAAAGCTTAGAACCTATAGATAAAGTAGTGCTTCAAGTGGTGCATCTGAATGGCCACTCGAAGCATAACTTTCTAAAAACGCTGTACACCATCCATGGTCGCTCTCGTAAAACATTCCTGTTTTACCAAGTTTTAGAAAATCAGCATTCGAGTGTCCATCTTCAAACTTTCGCCAGCGCAGCAGGAATAGTCCAGCATAAATATACTCAGTATGAGTGAAATAACAAAAAAATAGCATTATCAGCTCTGTGAAAGATGGTTGGGAGTGTTTTTTGCAAAACTTCCAATCGGTAGGGATACCGTTTGAGAGCGGGCCATGGATGGCCTTGCAGCGATTTTGCAAAAAATATCCCAACCAGCTTGAACTTCTATGGCACAGGCTTAAATCGCGCTTTTGTATCTACTCATAATCCCTATAATCGGTTAAGCCAAAAAACGAGGTGATTTTATCTAACATATGCACAGATGCTTGAGTCACTCGCTCATTATGCGATTCCTCATCCAACTGCTCTTTAACCGATTGAGTTTCCACTTCACGCGCCGCCAAAATAGAAGAAATTTCCTCCGCCATAGCCGGCCTATCGTGAAGAATTTTTTGAAATGCATCACGGAACAAGCGATAACACTTCACATCAGAAACAGCAACCACAGTAGCACTGCGTGGTTCACCCGTCATTAAGCCCATTTCACCATAAAAAGTAGGCGCTGACATTTCTGTCACTTTACGTTTATGTCCACGTACACTCACCCAAACTTCAACCTCACCCTCAGTCATAATATACAACCAATGAGCATTATCGTTTTGCACCATAATATTTTCACCTTTAGAGTACAAAACAGGTTGTAAGCTTTTGGCAAGCTGCGCGTACTCTTTGGCAGTTAAACCATTTAAAAACTCAACTTGCTTTAACGCTTCAATTCGCGTTTCAATTTCACTACGCGCTTTGCGCTCTCGGCGTTCATTATTGTCTTTTTCAACAAAAATTTGTGCAGCAGGAATCGCCATAGGAATTTTCGCACGTTGCAAGGCAGCATATAAACGCCTGCGCACCAAGGAGTTTGTGGGATCGTCTTCCTGCAAATCGGTTAACCAATAACGAATCGCATAAATGGCATAACTATTATGATGTTCTTTGACAAAGTCATAGCATATGCAGTTTGGCTTTGGGAATGGTGCCATATTCGGAATAATCGGCGGTGCCTGAATGGCCTTTTCAACTTTGCCAATCACAAAGGATGGATTAAACCTAAAGTCGACCGCAAAATACACCCACATTCTATGTTTACGAGACTGCCCTTCTTTCTTGCCTAAAATAATGATATTCGCCGCTAACAGTGACGAATTAGGCACAACTAAAGTGTCCCAATCACGAGTTTCCAACACAGTATGCCGCCAACGTATTTCTTGAACACGCCCCTGCTTGCCGTTTTCTAACTCAATCCAGTCACCAATACGAATCGACCGATCAAGCTGCAATGCTAAACCACCAACAACATTGCCCAAAGTTGCTTGTAAACCTATGGCTAAAATTGCAGTAATAACCGCAGATGTCGCGGCAATACTTGTGGTGTCAACGTCAAAGTTTTTTAAGGTAATAATCAAAAGGATGACAATCGAAATGCCTAAAAACAATTCTGTGACCAATGAGGGTAAGTGATGGCCTAGTTTAGGTAAGATGAGCTTAAAGACCAAAATGGAAAAGACTTCAACTATGGTTAGCCAGCCCAATAAAAAACACAGATTTTCCGCCGTTTGCGAAATCGTATTTGTTTCGAGTTCTAGCCCTATAGCCAGTTGGAAGCCAGCAACAGCAAATAGATAAGATAAACAAAAAAAGGCAACTCGGCGAATGCGGCGCGTATTACCTGGCGCGCAATTACGCACTATTGCCGAACTAAATAAAAAAACTGTGGTTAAAACTGTGGCACTAATCCAGCTAGTAAAAATCATAGATGCCTAAAATTATTAAGTGTTTAATTTTAAGCATAGTTCATTTTTGCGTATTTGTTATTGGCTCACGGTTTGGCTTTGTTGCTGAGATTTTTGGTATTGTCGAGTTCTTTCATCAACATAGTCTAAATACACTTCAACCTGGTTAAACTTAGGGGTTTGTTCAAACCAAGCTTTTGCCGCTAAATAATCTTGGTTAAAAATTTTACCAATAAACTCATCCGCCACCTCATTAGGTAATTGCTGAAAATTGGCTAACTCAAGTAAATTGCGGGTAGCAGGCCCAGTGTTTAGTTGATACAAACCTAAAGCAAGATGAATATCCAATTGCTCGACGTAGCCAGCAGGCAATAATTCACCTAACAACTGCATGTAGTGATCAGGATATACCTTCACAATTCGAAACAAGAGTTTTTGCTGTATTGAGCCATCGACAACTTTTTTGTTGCCCTTAAATGCATATTTGAATAACTGCTGCGGATTTACATCCAGCCACTCATCGGCATAACGTTGAAAAGGTTCACGTTGGGATGCATCGTTTAAATGCAACAATCGTTGCCAAGAATACAACTTGGGCATATCTTCCGACAGGCGTTCTTGAATATACATCAGCTTCGGGTCAACTTTTACGGTTGTTGACTGCTGTATTGGCTGCTCTTGTTTGTCTTTCTTTTCTTTTTCTTTAGTTTCTTCAAACAACATGGGCTCTATAATTTTGTAGCTTATCGCTAAAAATACAGCTATAAAGATCAAGGTATTGAGTCTAGGCACTGGCACTTCCTAAATTGGCGAAACGTGTTGATTAACAATAGTTGAAAAGATCAGTTAGATCAAAGGGCTTGATGTCGTTTAACACTTTGCCACAAACTTTCCATTTGCTCTAGTGTCAATTCATCTATATTTTGTTGATAAACTTGCTGTGCCAGCAACTCAACTTGTCTGAACCTTTTTTCAAACTTTTGATTAGCTTTACGCAATGTCGTTTCTGGATCAATTTTAAGTTGTCGGTTTACATTAACCAGTGCAAACATTAAATCACCGAGCTCTTCCGCCGCTTTATCTTGCTGTTTGGCGGCAATTTCGACTTCAAGTTCAGCTATTTCTTCTTTAACTTTGGCTATAGTTTGATTAATTTGCGGCCAATCAAACCCGACACTTGCACAGCGTTTTTGTAGCTTATTCGCTCGTGAAAGTGCAGGAAGATTATTCGGCACATCATCTAAAACACTATTGTGCGTGTTTGATGACTTTTCGGCTCGCTCTTTCGCTTTTTCTTTTTCCCAATTGGCTTTAATTTCTGCGTCTGTTGCCAATTTTGCATCAGCAAATACATGCGGGTGACGGCGAATAAGTTTTTTACAAATGCCATCAACCACTTCGGGGAAATCAAATAAGGCTTGTTCTTTGCCCAGTTGGCTATAAAAAATAACTTGAAAAAGTAAATCACCTAGCTCGTATTTTAGCTCTGCAAAATCTTGCCTTTCTATTGCGTCAGCAACTTCGTAGGCTTCTTCGAGTGTATGCGATACAATTGAAGAAAATGTTTGTTTAAGATCCCAAGGACAACCCGTTTCAGGCGTCCGAAGAGCCTGCATAATTGTTTGAAGATCTTCTATAGAATAAAAGTCTTTTTGCATTAAGATTTCAACCGTGTCGCTTCAAAAATACCTGATAGTTGACTGATTTTAGACAAGAGTTTAGTTAAGCTATCAACATGCGGTACCGACATATCAATATCAATTGCCGCTTCTTGTTTGCTCTCGTCTGAATGGCTGCGAACACCTAACACATAAGCCTTTTCATTTGCCAGTATGGTGGTGATATCACGTAACAATCCTGATCTATCTTCGGCAACTACCCGTACTGTCACTCGATAACCTTGCGAATCTGCGCCACCCCATTCAACATCTACTGCCCGTTCAGGGTGCTGCTCTAACATTTGTGCTAACTGGTCACAATCGCTGCGATGAACAGATACCCCTTTACCATGAGTGATATAACCAGAGACAACATCACCTTTTACTGGCTCGCAGCATTTAGCCATATAAGTTAACAAGTTACCGACACCTTGAACAATAATACCTTGAGCATTTGCTTCTCTAGGTCGGTTAGATTCAAGCTTGCTCAACAAACGCTCATCAATATCATTGTTGGCTTTTTGCTGTTTGCTCTGTATAAAGTTTATGATTTGACTAGGGCCGATATCTCCACCCCCTACAGCAGACAACAAATCGTCCATGCTATGCATATTGAATCGACTAACCGCCTGTTCTGCATCAGTTAACACTAAGCCTGAACGCTTCAATTCGGCTTCTAATAACTCACGTCCTTCATGCAAGTTCTTTTCTTTGTCTTGCTGTTTAAACCAATGATGAACTTTGGCACGCGCTCGAGTCGATTTTAGGTAACCTAAACTCGGGTTTAACCAATCACGTTTTGGATTAGGCTCTTTGCTGGTCAAAATTTCAATTTGATCGCCGTTTTGCAAGACATAACTAAAAGGCACAATTCGACCTGATATTTTAGCGCCAATACAGCAATGACCGACATTGCTATGGATATAATAGGCAAAATCTAACGGTGTGCTGCCCTGTGGTAAGTCAACTACATCACCTTTAGGGGTAAATACATACACCCTATCTTCAAACACTTGGCTACGTAGCTCTTCAAGCATGTCACCATTACCGTTAACATCTTCTTGCCATTGCAATAATTTACGTAACCAGTTTATTTTTTCTTGGTAGCCATCTTCTTTGCCATTGGCGGTACCTTCTTTATAACGCCAATGCGCAGCCACACCTAACTCAGATTCTTCATGCATTTGGTGTGTGCGAATTTGCACTTCAACGGTTTTGCCTTTAGGACCAATAACAACAGTGTGAATAGACTGGTAACCATTAGGTTTGGGTGCAGAAATATAGTCATCAAATTCTTTTGAAAGAGGTCGCCACTTACTATGCACTATCCCCATTGCTTGATAACAATCTAATTTGCTTTCCAATAAGATCCGCACTGCACGTATATCAAATAGGCGCTCAAACGATAAATCTTTATTTTGCATCTTCTTCCAGATGCTATAAATATGTTTAGGTCGGCCAAACACCTCACCTTGAATATTGTGTTCAGCTAACGATGCGCGCACTTCTTTAACAAATTGGCGAATATAACTGGTTCTGTCTTTGCGCTTTTCATCCAACATACTGGCAATTTTTTTGTATGTTTCTGGATGTTGGTAACGGAAACAATAGTCTTCGATTTCCCATTTGATTTGGCCAATACCAAGCCTGTTTGCAAGTGGTGCGTAGATAGTAGCAGCTTCTTTAGCGGCTAAAACTCGAGTTTCCTCATCTGCGTTTTTGGCTAAGCGCAATTCGATAATACATACGGCCAGCTTGATCACAACCGCACGCACATCTTCAACCATAGCCAACAACATACGCCGAATATTGTCTACTTGTTCCGTCGACAATTCACCTCGTTTTTGATGGTGTAAAATGCGGATAGCAGCCATTTGTTCAATACCATGCACTAAGTCGTACACTGTTTTCGAAAATGTCGAGGTTATGGCTTTTTCGCTTATCAGTTTACGTTGCCAATATGGATAAAGCATGGCGGCGATCAATGTTTCGCTGTCCATATTGAGCGTCGACAGTATTTCAACTAGCTCTCGCGAAATGCTCAGCATTAATGGGCTAGGGTCTAATTCTTCCAATAATGTATAACAGTTTTCAACCGCCTGTTTGCGTACATCGTCAGAGAATTCGATCGATTCAATCCAATCCGAAAACGCTAAGAATTTTTTGTTTTTGTCATGCGATTGTCGTACTGAAACCATAATAACTACCGTTAAACTCGTTTGAATAAAGCCATTGTTTCAACATGCGCAGTATGCGGAAACATATCAACCAGTGCTATTTTGCTAATTTTATACCCAGCGTCATCTAAAAACTGACTGTCTCTTACGAGTGAGTTTGCATCACACGCAATATACAACACCGAGTTAGCTTGCCAATTATGTGCCTGCTGACATAACAAAGCCGCGCCATCTCTGGAAGGATCAAGCAATATTTTATCATATTCCCCCCAATTAATCTGTTTTAGCTCTGCTTGCTCGGCCAAATTTTTAGTCGAAAACTGACAGTTTTTAAGTTGATTTGTTTGAGCATTGTGCTGGGCACGCTGTACCGCTGATTCACTCCCTTCAATCCCTGCAACAAATTGACAATGTTGAGAAATAGGTAATGAGAAGTTACCACTGCCACAGAATAAATCTAAAACTTTATCGCTGGGTTGCAAGTCTAACCAACTGATCGCTTGCTCAATCATTTGCTGGTTCATTTGGTGGTTAACTTGAATAAAGTCAGCTAACTCGAAATGCATCTTTAGACCTAGAATAGAATAACTTAGTTCCCGCGCAACTCCATCTATGGGCAAAGCAGGGCTTGTGCCACTTTGCACAAAAACCACACAATTATTTTGCTCGGAAAATTGAGTTAATCGCTGAATATCCTCGCGACAACAGGGTTGGGCGACACGCAAGACAATAATCGACCAAGGGTCGACTTGATGCAATTCAACATGTTGCACATACTTTTTGTCTTTTAGTGAATCTAGTTGCAAACGCAAAGCTGACAGTATTGTTTCAAATGGTTTAGCTGCCAATAAACATCTATCAACTGCAACTAATTTTTTACTGCGTTTCTGTCGAAAACCGATGTGTAATTTGTCTTGCTTACCTTCATACCACGCTGCTAGACGCACACGGTTGCGATAATGTAAGTCATCACCTTGCAAATTTGTTTGCCAAGGCAAAGTGTGCAATTTCACTTTGCTAAATAAACCTTCAACAAAGGACTGTTTGGCGGTTATTTGTGCCTGAGGTTGCATGTGTTGCAATTGACAGCCACCACAGGTTTCCGCCCATTTGCACGGTGGCGTTTGTCTATCAGCAGAGGCCGTTAGACACTTAAGGCCTTGTGCTTGAATAAAGTGCTTTTTGTCTTCGACCACTTTGGCTCGCCATGTTTCGCCAGGTAGTGCACCTTCAACAAAACAGACTTTACCTTGATGACGTGCAACCCCATGCCCTTGATGATTAATACCATCAATAATTACTTCAATGGCTTTGGGTTGTTTAGTGTTTTTTTTATGTGTAGCGGAGAAAAGTTTAACCATAAGAATTAACAAGCAAACTGATATTGTTTTGTAACCGTGGAATTAGTCAAGAGTATACACGCAAATTAGTTAACTAGCCCCATCACAAATTCAATCACTACACCTTGCTGTGGTTGATCTTGGTTGTAGGCACGAATTTGACCATTATGGAATTGACTGACTAATCTAGCAATATACAAACCTAACCCGAGGTGTGCTTGCTGGCTGTTGCTGTCGCGCACCGATACCATAGAGTTAAACAAATTAGCCGCCATCTGCTCAGGCAATAAAGCGCCTTGATTAAATATCGTGAGTTTTAGCTGCTTTTTATCTCGAATTAATCTAATTTCAATTTCACTATCTGCTTTAGCAAAATCAATGGCATTAGCGAGAATTTTTTCGAGCATTTGCACAATCAAATCAGGGCTACCTATCACTTGGTAATCTCCTGGCAATTCAATTAGTTTAAACACTTGGTTGGGGAACGTTTGCTGATGCGCCATAACACAACCTTGCACAACAGTCGCAAAATCAAACGCTTCTTTTTGTGCCAAATAGTTTGGGTGGTGGATTGACTGCTCTAAACGTGTCGCTTCTGTCATTGCCGCCAACATACAATTAAGCCTATGCATGCCTTGTTCTGCTCTTTGAAAAAATTCACTGTCCTGTAATTGCGTTTGTTCCGCTTTTAACACTTCTAAACTAGATGCAATAATTGCGATGGGCGTTTTAAATTCATGCGACATGCGCGACGACATGCTTTCTAAATAACGATTGTATTGACTCAATCGTTCAACCAAGTCACTGACCGAACGGGATAAATCACCTATTTCATCTAACTGTTTTTCTGGTTTAACCTTAGCTAAAATTCGCCCTTGCGCATCAACCGCAGAACCGAGCTGTTTCTTCAGGTTTTGAATACGCCCAGATATACGCAGCGCAAACAATAAAAAGATGCAACTGCCAACCAATAACAGTAATACCATCTGATTAAATAAGTTTTGCAAGCTTTGATTACGCAAAGTACGTATGCCATGAGTGGTTTCTTCAATCACCACGGCTCCTAAAACTTGTCCGTCAATATAAATAGGGTGAGCAGCCGATAGAATAACAGCCGCCTTATCTGGGGTTAATCGCCATGCTGTGTCAGCTTGACCTTGCAGTGCTTGCTTGAGTGCTTGGTCTTCAATCTTGACCGCATCTTTTAACTGGTCGATAAAGATTTTAGACGGGTGAGTCAAAACTGCGTCATATATTGGTTGCAGTAACTTTTGTACCTGCTGCAAAAATTTAGCCGAAGTATTGCTAGTGTGATAGCTTGTGCTCGCTTGCTGAATATCACCACTGCGAGCTAACACTCTACCATGTTTATCCACCACCCATATGCGCGAATTGTGATAACTCAAGCCTTTAATTATCGCATCGATTTCGGGCGAAGGCACCAAAATGGTTCCCAGTTCATCAGCATTACCTATTGCGCCAACCAATTGCTGAGTAGTTGAATTGTCGACATCAAAAATGGCAAAACCAACTTTTGCCCCCACCCAGCTAATTGGCAACCTAAGCTCTAAATTGTAGCCTTGTGCTGTATTGCGCCAATAGCCTTGCACTTGCTTTTCAGGCAATTCTGCACGGTTGTTATCGTCGACCGCAAATGCATTCACCCACTGACCTTGAGTGTATAAATCTAAATTTGGATGAGCTTGGGCAGCAAAAATATATCGTTGCAGTCCTGTTTCGGGTCGAAAAATTGAAATTTGTAAATAGTCGTTTTTATCCACTGCATAACTATTCGGCGCCCTTGCTACCACATAGTTGTCTTTAACTGCTATGGCCAAATATAAATGTTGCTGATACTGGCCGACCTTTTGGCTAAAACTAACGGTAGATTTTGCTGCATTATCGAATATAGCTAAACGATGTGCATGATCATATTGTTGCTGGTATTTATCTAAGCTCGCCCATTCGGTTAAATGACCGTCCAATTTGACTGGCGCCGGCAACGCATAGGCGTATAAATCGCGACTTGGGATCACTTGTTGTTGATATGCAGCGGATTGATCAAATAGCGCTGGCCGCTCATGCAATGCGGTCGCAACCGCTTTGGCTGTGCCCAACATAGTTTGCTCTTGCCCTGCTCGTAGAAAGTTTTCCATTTCAGATACATATTGATACCCCAACAATGGCAGTAGCAACATACAGCTAGATAACAGCAGCAGTTTACTTTTTAAAGAAAATAGTTTTTTTAGCATTACACTTTCCAGCGATAGCCCATACCATAAACCGTTTCTATTTGTTGAAATTGGCTATCTAGCTGTTCAAATTTACGTCGAATGCGCTTAATGTGCGACGTTATTGTAGTATCATCAACGACCATATGCGCATCTTGCATTAGCTGACTACGGTTGCGTACATGGCCTGGGTGTTTAACCAAACTATGTAACATCCAGAACTCTGTTACCGTTAAATCCAGCATATTATCTTGCCAGCTTACTTGCATTTTATCTAAATCAACCCGCAATGCTCCCAATTCAATCCCTTTGGTTTGCTGCTGCGCCAATGATTGATTGAGTGCCTGCATCCGCCTAAACAACGCATTTATCCGCGCGGTCAAATGCACCAAACTAATGTTTTTATTTAAATAGTCGTCAGCACCTATTCGCAGCCCAGTAATTGTATCTATATCTGAATCACGCGCGGTTAAAAACATGATAGCCACTTGTTGTGAACGACTGCGTAACCACTGGCAAAGGGCAAAACCGCCCTCGTATTCATCTTTTAAACCAATATCGATAATGGCAAGTTGCGGCATGTTATCAGCCAAACCTTGCTCGGCGGTAGGTCGGTCAGCATAACAGTCAACTAAATAACCATGTTGACGCAATAAACTAGCGTAATTGTCTCGCAATGCAGCTTCATCTTCGATAATAGCAATGTGTTTTTTAACTGACATCCTAGGGCCTGCTGATCTTTGTTTATAATTCAATCATCTAAAAGAGTTGTTTTTAACGCAATATACCCGATGCATGAACCAACACAAGCGAAGCAGAACAATTGCCACATTGTTGCCACAATTTTGTTATTTACCCTCAATAAAATTGAAAAATCTTGGGTTATTGTCTATTTTTAAATTTGTTGTTGGCCACCCATGAACCCGCTAAGTCAAGGAGTATGTCACATTGTTTAGAATGCTGATTTGCTCTTTAATTCTTTTATTAAACTGTTTCAGAGCAGCCGCTGAACAGCCAGAATTAAATGTTGCAATTGGCGACAATTCGACCAATGTGCTCGCTCAAAGCTTGCTGTTTACTCAATTTACTAAACAGACCGGCATTAAAATTAACCGCCACCGCTTGGCTGATATAAAACAATTGGATATAGACAAAAACTGGTATACCCATTCAGGCAAACCTCTGGATGTCATTTTTGGTCAGATCAGCTATCGCTTATTGAATTATCACCAGCAAGGAAAATTGCTTGAGTTAACTGATTTCTGGCAACAGAACAAACTTGACCGCTCTTTTAGCCATCTAAAAAGCGCAACCACGCAACAGGGTAAAATTCTTGGCCTACCGTTTAACCTAGTTCACGACTTCAAACGCGAGCAACACATCTCGGATACCGATTTTTTTGCATTTCCGAAAATTGCCGAAATAAAACGCTTCGAAAGTGTCCCAATAAATGCGATACATGTTAGTGCGCTGGGAAACAATCAGCAGTCTGCCCTAAAATTATTAGCCTTTTTAGCAAAAGCAAAATCCCAAGAAAAGCTCACCCAACCTATTGGTACAATAGCTGCCAATAAAAATGCCAGGTTGCCACAGCACCCATTTGCCAAAAAATTAGTTCCTCATGTTTTTAAAGCTTATGGTACCTCCAATTTTTTTGATCGCAGTACCAAACCCGAATTTGAAATTGAGGCTAGACCCCTTTTCACTCAATTTATGCGTACAGGTAATATCCAAACTTTTGTTGAACAAATGGAAGCGCTCCGCGTGAAGCATTTCTAGGCATAATTTCGCCACAATTGCTCAGCGAATTGCCATGATTCACAGCTAAGAAAAACAGATTGTTTGTGTTTAATGACCTCCAGACACAGCAGAAAAAGCCAGCTATGTGTCGCTAACTTTTAATCTTCTGGAGAAACACAATGCAAATTATAAAACCTTCTATTGTAGCTTTATCGTTAATGACAGTAACCGCCAATGCATCTGCAAACAAAACTTTAGAAAAATGGCAAACACACTTTCAGCAAAAAGTTGAACATGCACAGGAAAAAATGGCAGAACCAGAAAATATTGGTTTGTTGTCTGGCGGCAGCTTAGGATTAGTAACAGGTGGACCGCTAGGTGCTGTCGTCGGTGCTGTCATTGGTGGCTTAATTGGGCATTCACACGAACAACATGCTGAGTTAGAAAAAGTCTATAGTTCTAATTCGCAGCACCAACTACAAATAGAACAACTTAGTCAAAACTTACAGCAGCAACAGCACCAACAAAAACTGCAATTACAGCAAGTCTCTCAGCAAATTGATATGTATGCCAGCCCCTTTACTCAGGGCCGTAGCTTAAACTTAACAATTTTATTTAAAACAGGATCTAGCGAGCTGACTGAAGATTACCGTCAGCAACTAGTAGGGGTAAGTCGCTTGTTAAATGCCATGCCAGATTTAAACATTCAGCTCACGGGTTTTGCTGATCAAAGAGGAGGTGCAAATTATAATCGTCAACTATCGCAACAAAGGGCGCAATCTGTCGCGAAGTTTTTACAAAAAATGGGCATAGCTGCACAACGCATTAGTTTTACCGCACAGGGGGAACAAGCACATTTGCAAGATGACTTGGAGAGTAACTTTTTTCAACGAAAAGTCGATATCACCATCGCCAAAAGCCCAGCCCAGGTTGTTATGGTTCAGTAGTCACGAGTTTTTTATGTAGAGCTAAAATTCAAAGTTGGTTACTTGACGGAAATACTGCACATCCAACAAGCCAGGGTGTGCAGATAACCCCATCAACATAACGGCTAATGCTCGCATATCCAAAGTATCGCTTTGCCAACTGATGTCATCGACATCGTAACGCCATGGCAATTGAATCCCATTTACTTGGGTATCCAAAATTGCCAAGTTGTTATCCTGCCAAGCGAGCACATCTGCAACTAATGACGCATCTGCACCAACAAATCCAGCAACCACACTAACGTCTGCGATATTATTGCTATGATGGTCAATGCTTGAATCTAAACCAAAACCCCAAACATACGAAGGCTCAGAGAAGTTTTCATCCCAATAAACTTTTTCGGCTTGCGCATGCGACAAGAACAACTGGCGGTAGTTGGCCGAATTCAGTATATGATTAACTAAATAAAAGTTAAGCTGATGGGTTAGCGCAGACACTGAATTACTGTTTTCATCGGCAGGTAAAGCATTTCCATCGACATAAACTAGCGGGAATTGTTGGCCTGTTTGATAATAACTTTGCCAAACTTGCTCTGCTAGGCCATCTTGCATATTCATCGCGAACCAGACCGCCAGCATTTGCTGGTGATAGACACCTTGATTGGATAAACTTATGCCATCTGCATCTTGGGTTAAATTAATCTCCCCCAAACTCGCATTGCTGACTAAATCATCCCAAATAACACTTTGTACTATAGTATCTACTGCAGTGGTGACGGTATCACCCGTGAAGGTTTTTTCAGCGAATTTAATACCTGCCAGCAACAAGGCGGTATCTATCGCAGAATAATAGCTAGACTCGAGTGCAACACTGCCATCCTCATTCCAGTATTGAGCTACCCAGCCGTTAACATTGGTTGCTGGGCTAACCGCTTCATTTTCAGCGTTCAATGTTTGCAACGTTTGCACAATTTTCGCGGCTGCCGAACTGTCCCATTGCATATTATGAGCAATACTCAAGGCGATAAGCCCTAAACCTGTTGCGCTGCCACTGCGTAAATGATTGTCTGTTGTATCAACATTTAAAAATGGTCGATATAAGCCATTGTCATCTCGCGCCGAGTCGATTAATTGATAAATATTTTGTGCTAACGTATTAGTTTGCGCTATTTGCTGTAAATCAACCACAGGCGAATTATCTGTATCCCAAATTAAACTAACCATGTCGTATGCTGCTAACTCAACTTGGGTATATTGACCCTGCCAGTTAACATCGACATCAAGAGTATTCACTGTAGTGTTAACTAACACCACAACCACGGTATTGTCAGGATTTTTATACGCGAGTGTTGCGACATCTTGCGAGCCTGATGTTGATGAAATCAACACAGCGCCGTCTTGTAAAAACTTACTGATATGGCCAAACGCATAATATTCAGGATTAGCAGTCATGCTGCCAGAGTTATCTATAGTGACTAAACCACGGCAATCCGTGCAACCATTTTGCACCGGCCCGTTGCTGCCATCTAACGCTAAACTGTCGTAAAAAACCGCCGATGCTCCAGCATTCAACGCCGGCATTAACAGCTCGGTCATAGTGTCGGTTAAATATTGGCCAAAACTACGGCCATCATGTTGATTACGACAACTGGTTAAATACACGGGCCGCGTACGAGTTTGCGCTAAAATTTGGCTAATAGCCTGAGTATAATCAGACGCGCCATTCGTTGCTTGATAACACTGTAATGCAATGGCGTTTGTTCGCCCATAAACAAAATCATCTGCTAACGCGCTTCGCGCAAAGCCAGCAAGGTCTGCCGCTTGTTGGCTATCAAAATCTGTCCAATTGCCATCCCACAACCAAAACTCGGGTGTTGGTCTAAACTGTCCGACTGTCGGATACCAAAAGTCTTCAAAAAACAACAAGTAATCATCATTCGACCACGACATAGACGGGAAGTTTGCTTCTAAGTGAGGCTGGTTTTGCAAACTAATGCTGGCAAATTCGATTCCGCGCTGCTGATAGCCTTGCATAAACGCCAACCAATAATCGGCATAACTTTGATAAAACTCAATTCGCAACGACCCACCCGCAAAACTTTCGTTGTCTTTCATCCAAGCGGGCGCACTCCAGCTCACCGCGTGCAATGCAATATCAGCTTGAGTATCTTGTATATCCAGAATTAATGGTATTAAATAATCTTCATCGTCTGCCAGTGAAAACTGGCTTAATTCAGGGTCCGTAAGACCAGCAGACATATCATTATAACTTCGAGGCGCTCGGGCTATAAACTCACCCATACCTGACAGCGGTACACGTAAATGCTGTAAACCTATGCCTGACTCAGTTGAAAAAATTTGATTTACTATATTACTAGCTTGTGCTGACTGAAAGATCAGACTGGCTGCGCTGTCAGTTAAATTGGCACCAAAACCTTGTAGTTGTTGAGCAGGCTGGCTATCACTAACATCAACTTGAATGGTCGCCCCCCCCATGCCGGCACGCAAAATTTGTTGCGCCCGCTGCGTCAATAATAAACTAGCGTCACCAGCTGTGCGCCAGACATCAACTGTATTGGTTAAACTCGGATTAACTGTGTGGGTATAAGTTGCTGAATCTGTGACTAGATCACGACTGCTGGTTTGAATCAAAAATGAAGTTTGGCCGACAGTATCGCACGCCATAGAGAAGTTATAATTGTCGCCTTCGGTAAAAGAAGCAATAACGCTTGAAGTTTGCTGGTTTAGCACCTGAATCCCCCGTGCATCACCTTGCTCGTCATCTGCAAGATCAATTGAATACTCAATTGACGTCTCACCAATACTACATTCTGATGATACTGTTGCCGCGGTTGCTAACGTATCTTGGTGTATTTCACCCGCATTTAATACCGAGGTTGTTTCTGCGGCTGCATCATTGACGAAACCTTGAATGATTAGGCTCTGTCCACCTCGATTGCGCGTACTGATACTCGCGCACTGTTCACTGTTTAACGCCAGATTTTGAAAGGATTCATTGCTAAATTGATAGGCAGCCCGATAACTAAGGGTATCGCCATCAGCATCACTACCAGCTAAACAGACCATAACCTCTTGGCCATCACGCAGTTGGTTATTAAACTCCTCAGGTTGCTGCAATGCCATAGTCAGTGTCGGTTTAGCATTTAAGGTGTTGCTGACAACATGACTGTATACCAAAGAATATTGAACCTGGCTGCGGCTAACTGTACGGATCATAAAATCAACTGCAGCAATCGCATCACAAGACAAACTAAAGGTGCCAGCAGTAATTTGCCCAAGCGATGCCAATACTTCTAAACTGATGGCATCCACCACATCAATACTATAGGGATCGCCTTCTACATCTGCGGCTACTTGTACGGCAAAAACACTATCTTGCTCACCCGCTCGGCAACTACCACTTGAAGACAGTGCAGTTTGCACTGAGTCTAAATGAATCACACCAGCATTAATGGTGTCATTACCTGTTGCTGTACCATCACTGACAAAACCTTCGATGGTTAAATTCTGTCCACCTCGTGAAGTTAAATCTATACTGCCACAAAGATTATTCAACGATAAACTTTGCTGAGTTTGGTTATCAAATCGGTAAAAAACTTGGGTATTTAACACTGCATCTTCAGCATCACTGACACTCGCACAGACTTGGATACTTTGTTGGTCACGCAACAATCCATTAAACCGCTGAGCATCAGCATTAATCGTTAAATCTATATTGGGCGCGCTATTGTTTTGTGCAGCAACAACATGCTGATATTGAACAGACAAACTAGAAAGATCACGGCTGCTAGTACGAATCACAAAAGGGGTCACCCCGTTTGCATTACAGTTTAATGAAAAACTCGCTGGAGAGCTTGTCCCCAAATTAGCAATTAACTGATTAGTTGTCGCGTGATAAACCGACAAAGCATAGCTGTCACCTTCAATATCATCGGCAACTTCAACACTATATATTCTAGCATCGTCCCCTTGGCGGCAAGTTTGGCTATTGGTATAGGCAAATTGCACTGTATCTTGATGAATTTGATAAGTTTTTTGCGCACTGACTTGTTCGATACCATCAGTTACAACAGCTGTGAATACAAGCGTTTGATTGCCTAATGCATTGGTCGAGAAACGGCCACAATCAGAGTTCAAGCTGATTGCCTGCTCCGCGCCGCCATTGAGGCTATAGCTCAAACTGGTCGTTAAATTATCACCATCGGCATCATCGGCATCTAAACAAATTTCAAATTCGTGATTGTCGCGCAACTTATCTTGATAAGTTTGTTGATCACTCAACAGCAAAGCAACTGTTGGCGGAGTATTGGT
The DNA here is from genome assembly GCF_000568405.1 of Catenovulum agarivorans DS-2. GTDB lineage: Bacteria > Pseudomonadota > Gammaproteobacteria > Enterobacterales > Alteromonadaceae > Catenovulum > Catenovulum agarivorans_A. Next base: position 36,966 of record NZ_ARZY01000015.1, on the reverse strand, counting down.
TGGTGTGTTAACTGTATGCTGATAGACTCGCGAATAAGTTGTCAGCCCTCGACTTTGATTGCGCACATAAAACTCTAACACACCGGCCTGCTGACATGACAAGGCAAAACTGGCTTGGTTGTCAATCTGCCCTAAGTTGGCTAAAACTTGATTGTTTCTGGCATCAAATACACTAACATTAGTTGCATCACCTTCTATATCGACTGGCAAACTAATATTATAAGTTAATGAGCCATCCCCTTGAGTACAGCTGTTGTCTTGACTGCTCGCAATTTGAATGGTGTCTTTATAAATAGGGCCAATATTCACGGCTAAGTTGCTAGAAACCTCTCCATCACTGGCGTTGGCTTGCACCGCAAGTGTTTGGCCACCACGGTCAAATAACGAAATAGTCATACATTGGTTACTGTCTAAATTAAGGGTGTGCTCAAGTTGACCGTCAAACGTATAACTCCCAGAAAGAGTGACCATTTGCCCTTCAGGATCGCTGGTACTAAAACATAAAGTACCCGTTTGGTAATCACGATAATTGTCGTTAAATTGCTCCGCGCTAAAACTGTAATCTATGCTAGGCGCTTGGTTCGGCTGTTGGGTAACTGTGTGTTGATAGGTAGTTGACTGTACGGTTAAACCACGGCTTTCAGTGCGCAGCACAAAAGGTGTATTGCCCAATTGCTCACAACTGAGTTGAAATTGTCCTTGGGTGGCTGAGCCTAATGAGAATAAAAGCTGTGATGAATCTGCTTCAATAACACTGAGCGTATGTTCATCACCTTCACTGTCGGGCGGTAAACTAAATGAATAGGTAACCGCATCAGCCCCCAAGGTGCAATTTAAACTTTCTGATTGAGCAAATTGAATGGTGTCAGCGTGAATTTGCCCCAATGCTAGGCTTTGCTGAATTTGTGTTTGTCCATCATCGACAGTGGCAAAAAAGGTTAGTTGCTGACCGCCTCGACCTTGCGTCGACACACTTGCGCAGCCATTGCTTAACATCATTGGTTGTGCTGGTTGGCTATCCCACGCATAGGTTAAACTGGCAGTTAAACTATCATTATCGCCGTCAGTTGCAGCAACACATGCTTCTAGTGTTTGATTGTCACGATATAACAGCCCGACTCTATCTCCCGTCACGTCAATACTCACCTCTGGCGCTTGATTAGCCGATTGCGTAACCGAGTGGCTATACACCACACTATTAACAACTTGACCTCTACTCGACGACCGAATTTGATAGCGGGTCAGGCCAAGCTGGTTACAGTCAAAGGTGATTGAATTTTGCTGGCGAATGTTAAGTTGTTTTAATACCTGTTCACTATCCAGATCAATAACTTGCAAACTAACCGGATCAAACTGCGCATCCGCATCTATATCAAGATTAACAGTTTGCGCATTCTCTCCAACCAAACAGCTGGAGTTTTGGCTCGTGGCAATTGGTATACTATCACGATGCACCAGGCCTAAATTAAGCTCAGCGGCCGTTGTATTCACGCCGTCAGAAACTTCTGCCAAAATAACCACTTGGTTGCCACCTAATTCACTGGTATCCAACTCAGTGCACAATCCATCGGTCGCTAATGGCAATAACTGGCTTGCACTTGTCGCTATATTGTCGATGCGCGCTTGAAAACTGGCAGTCAAAACATCACCATCCGCATCAGACGTTAATAAGCAAATGGGCACTTGTTGATAGTCTCGCAGTTGCGACGAGAAATACTTAACCGAGTCGGCCAAGTTTGCAAATGCAACAACAGGCGCTTGATTCTGTTGTGGGTTAGCGGCAAAAGAAACTTGCAATTGCCCTGGCGCGTTAGCCTTTGCGCCTAAACTATCGACGCAAGCCGCAGCCAGAACATCACCTTCAGATACAGTGTTTGCTGCCAAGTTGACTTTGGCATTAGGCTGTTGCTCTAACCAATAGCGGCCATTAATACTTAACTCAACTTTGGTTGCATCTCCGTCACTATCGTTACAGCTAGGCAAATGCAGTTGTTTATTTTCACCTTGGGTAAAATATATCGTTGCCAGCTCAGCAAAATCATTGGCGGCATTAATCGAAACTGAATTGGCGACAATTCGATAAGCATAGTTTTGCGTTAAAAACTCACTGCCATTTGCATTCATTTTAGCGCGCACAAGCACATCACCACTATAAAGTTGCGCATCTAAAAAGAAGTTGAGCTGACTATCTGTAGTGAGGTTTGTCCAACTTACCCCATTGTCGTCAGAAACTTGACCCACAAAAGCGGCATCTGCCGCCGAGCCAGCTGTCAATTGAATAGCAAAAGTGACTCGACATTGACTAAAAGGGCGTATGGTCTGTGCGGTAAATTCACATTGGCTAGGCAGGTTATTGCCACTTGCAACCAACTGGCTGGCCATTTCGGGCAAAGTTACGCCTGTATTTCCTTCGTCTGGGTTATTATTGTCCGACTCAGAGCTTGCGCCACCACAACCAACAAGTAACACAACCCAGCAGAGAATAGCCAATTTATTCAGCAAGTTTAACCTCGAAAACGTCAATCTTTTGTTGTTAAGACTAGATTGCACTCAAAGTTAATGCCAACTTTTTACTTTTGGTTAATAAGGTATTTTGCGAGTTTCAGCTTCGATACTCAGGATAAAAGCATCGGCAATAAAATCTTGCCATTTTCCTTGCTCAAGCGAAACTGCCACCGCAGACTGCGAAATACTTTGCAGGTAGTCGCCATTAAACACCAGAGCACCATTAACCTGTTGACGACTCGACACATCAGCATATAACTGAGCGGTTAACGACACATTTGCCGTACATCCATCAATAGCTGTATTTTGCACATCAAGCGAGCCAGAAACATATTTGGCTAAAAAGTTCTTATAAATATAAGCTTGTTCTGAAACTTCATCACCAAACCTAAGCTGCTGCACGCCCTCGCATAAAACTTCGGTATCTAAAATAGTTTGCTCACCGGCATCTAACTGAATTTTTAAGAAAGTTTTTTCAACATATGCATCATCATTTGAAGTCGAAGCGCAACTAGCCAAAACCATCGAAACAGCCGCTAAGGTCATCCTTTTTAACATTATTTTTCCCCTAAATCAGAATATTTAATAAGTTCACTAGGACCAGACCAATAGGCCCCAGGGCCTAATGGTCCTAGCAATGTGCTAATGCGTCTTTAATTTGGCTAAATTTAAATTGATAACCCAGTGTTTTTATTTTGTCGCTTAATACAAACTTTTGCGCTCCGCTATCGACTAAACTGGGCAAACAAGCGGGTGTTTCCGCTGAATAATTTGCGATAGCCAGTTTATAAAATTCCGCTTTGGATATTTTTTCAGGGGTGGACAGATTAAAAGCTTCTTTGCAAATTTGTTGATTAATCAGAAATTCAAGTCCGTGAACCGCATCTTTTTGATGAAGCATGTTTGCATAACTGCGACTAGAGAGTGAACGCATATGCTTAACGAATCTTGCAGGGTGGCGGCCACAACCAAACAACCCACTAAAGCGTACAATTAAGTATTGAGCAGGAAAACATGCGCGGACTTCGTCTTCTGCTTGTAATATCAATTGTGCTTTTTCATTCCACGCGGCTGCATCATACTCTGATAAATCTCGGTCAACCTCAGGGTAAACTGCAGTAGATGAGGTTAAAATCACCTGTTTAACAGTCGGTGCAATATGCTGGCACAGCGCTTTAATATGTTGCGGATAATAATGACCATTGCCAGCTCGGAAACCAGGCGGTATGGTGATCACCACACAATCAGCTTGGCCCAGTTCAATTAAATTTACAACATCAGCTTCAACCACTTCACCTTGGTCGAGCTGGACTTTTTTTGCATCCATTCCATGTTGCAAAAGCGATTCAATCCCTTGGTTTGATGAGCGACTTACTTTGACTTGGTGCCCACCTGAGGTTAACAATTGTGCTAATGGCAGACCAACCCAACCTGCACCAATAATACTTATATTCATATGACCACGACTGCTTATCTGTGTTTTTAGCAACTATACCAGTGACGAACGCTTTTACTCACTACTGCAGGCTGAACTTTTTGACTAAACGTTAAATAGTGCTCACTTTCTACATGCTGCTGGAAAGCCACTTCATCTACAAACTGTTCATACAAAAAAAACTGTGTCGGGTTATCATGGCTCTGGCTTACGTCAAACTGTACACATCCCTGCTCTTTGTGCAATGAGGTTTCTGCATTTTCTAACACCGCATCCATAAAAGTTAGCATATGTCCGGGGTCGATTACGTATTCAACAGTGATAATATACATACAATGTCCATTTAAAGAATTTATAGTTATTTCTACTATAGGTATAGCAGTTAACGGAATTTTTACATATGAGTTTTACTAAAATAGTGTTTGCCGATGCTGACTCTGTCGGTGATGTAAACTTCGCATCATTGCAGCAGCAAGGGCAACTTCAGCTAATTAACAAACAAGATTTTGATACCAACCCCTCACATTATGTTGATGATGCACACATACTTATTACCAATAAAGTCGTTGTTGATGAACAATTGTTGAAACAAGCAAAACAGCTAAAATTAATTTGTGTCGCCGCAACTGGTTATAACAACATTGACCTGCAAGCATGCAATCAATATGGTATTACAGTAACAAATGTCAAAGACTATTCAACCTTAGCCGTTGCTCAGCATACCTTTGCGCTACTTTTAAGCTGGCTAAACAAACCAAGTCAATACCATCAACTATCAACCAATGGTAGCTGGGCATACAGCCAACATTTTTGTTTGTTAGACTTACCGATTGCTGATTTAGCCGGTAAAACTCTCGGGATAATCGGCTATGGTAACATTGGACAGTCAGTCCACAAAATTGCTGAAGCATTTGGCATGCAAGTGCTAGTCGCAGAACGGAAAGGACAAAGTGTTCGAGAAGGCCGCCATACTCTTGAGCAGGTCATCAGCCAAGCTGACATAATTTCGTTGCATTGCCCATTAACAGCCAATAACAGCAAACTGGTCGACCAGCAGTTTTTATGTCAAATGAAAGACTCTGCAATTTTGGTCAATACCGCTAGAGGAGGTTTAATTGACGAAAGCGCTTTGCTCAATGCTTTACAACAAAAGCATATTCAAGCTGCGTTACTTGATGGATTAACCACTGAGCCACCCGCACAGGATGATCCACTTCTAAATGCAAACTTGGATAATTTATTGGTTTCACCTCACGTTGCTTGGGCAAGTATTAACTCACGGCAAAAGTTGGTAGATGAAATCGCGCTCAATATTCAATCGTTTACTCAAAACAAGCCTCGCAATCAAATATTGAATGAATAACTAAAGTTAAAGCTGGATGATGAAATCCAGCTTTAGTCAGGGTTATAAAACAGCGATTGCTGCCTGATAATCAGGTTCGTCTGCTGTTTCTGCAACCTGTTCCGCGTGCAAAACTGTACCGTCAGCATCAACAACCACAACAGAGCGAGAATATAAACCCGCTAATGGGCCATTCGAAAAAGTTAATCCATAATCTTGGCCAAAGCTCGAACGGAAGCCAGAGCCAACCAATACATTGTCAATGCCTTCAGCACCACAAAAACGAGCCATTGCAAATGGTAAGTCCATAGAAACACATAACACGACTGTGTCTGAAAAACTAGCTGCTTGCTCATTAAACTTGCGAACTGAAGTCGCACAAGTTGGTGTATCAATTGACGGGAAGATGTTTAACACGACTTTTTTGCCAGCTAAGCTCGCTAAGGTAACCTCTGACAAATCCGCTTGAACCAACGAAAAATCAGCCGCCTTGCTGCCAACAGATGGTAAAGAGCCAATAGTCTCAAATGGATTGCCTTTCAATGTAACAGTTGCCATATTTAATTCCTATTTAAAAATAAATGAATAACGCACAACAAATCATACAAGCAAAACCCCCAAGTACAAATGCTTTATGCTATTTTAATCTACAAACAAAAAAACCACATGCTGATTAAACATGTGGTTTTATTAGGGTAGTAAAGTATCGTTATAGAGGTAAATTAAGCCGCTAATTTAGACTTACGATTTCGTACAGCTAAACCAGCTATTGCGAGCATAAATACCGCCAACATACCAGGCTCAGATACTTCTTGCGCAACTTTAGCCAATTTAATATCACTAAAACCACCAGACCCGCCTAAGCTGATAAAGATACGACGAACAGTTTCAATTTCTGAGAAATTCACTGTTGCCCACTTTCTATCCGACGCACTACGAGCCCCCATACCTGGGACTTGTACTGTTTCAATATGATTACCATCAGCATCAGATGTGATTACATAACTGTCTTCATGATTTGCAATGTCGAAGAAATTGATTGACTTTAAAGTCACATCCTCGGTTAATTCGATTAAAATATGACCTGACTTCTTCTCATTATATTGTACAACATCAAACTCGTCATTAGGGTCGTCGGCAAAAATAACATCAGATGGTTTAGCTTTTCGGCCTTCGTCATCCACGATAGTACAATGCCCTTTAACACTCTGGCTAGTATCATTATTTTCAAAACAGGTGTGTTCCGGGTTTATGGTTTGCTTTTGCCCATCAATCCAGTAACTCTGCGACTTATCTTCTTGTAAAATAACGATGTTACCCGGAGAATATTCCTCTGTCCCACCAGCTTGGGTAAAGGGCGCTTGCAAATCGGCATCATAATGACGTCGCCCATTAACTTCTACACCTTTTTTAACATCAGTATTTAACGCCACAGCAAAATCTGGGTCCGCAGAAGAGCTATAATTGTCAGCAAAAATAGTCGCGCCAACACCTGTGTCAACAACTGAGCCAGATACCTCATCATATACATAGCCAGATTGATATTGAGTGCTCAAAATATCGCCCATTTGAATGGATTGCTCAACTCCATTTGTGTCGTAATACCTGTCAAAGTCCATTGTCCACTCCCAAGCAGAAGCTTGGCTTGCAAACAGTAACGAAGAAACAATCGCGGCAGACTTCAATACGCTGTAAAATCTCATAATCTATATCCTAGTTTGAGCTTTAAACCCAGTAACCCCTACAATTAACGCTACACTCTCTAATCAGCACTTTACATGCAAGATACAAACCAAAATATTCAATACATTGATTTTGAATAAGTAAATAAAAATCCATTCACTTTCTAAACAAATCATTGTAAAGAAAGCCGACAGATTGCATCTATTGGTAATTTTACCTAATATGAGATTTTATGCCATTAATAATACCACTATGCAAACACAGCTTAGTAAATCCATCTCCGAAGCGACTATAAAACCATGCCAAACAAACAACTAAAATTTCTAAGTCAGTGCATTGTTGCGAGCACTTTTTTCAGTGTAAATGTTCATGCTTTAACCTCATCTGATTATTTTGAGTCTGCACTGCAATACAAGATTAAAGGGCAACAAGAAGAGGCTGTTATTGAACTAAAAAATTCACTGCAGCAAGACTTTAACAATATTGCGGCACGCGTTTTATTAGGTCAAATATACTTAGAAAATGGCGAAGTTTCAGCAGCCGAAAAAGAATTTAAAATCGCCTTGAGCTTAGGTGCCGATACAAGTTTAATTTTACTGGATTACGGTAAGGCCTTATATCAACAAGGCAAAACTCAGCTTCTATTAGAAGAAATTGTTCCGTCCGACACTGATCCTTTATTTGATGCGGAAATATATATCTTAAGAGGCAGTGCACAATCAGCATTAAACTTGTTTGACAAAGCTCGTATAGAGTTCAATTTAGCACTGCAGCAAGTACCCGATTATCTACCAGCCAAGTTAGCATTGATTGGCTTGGAAATGATAGATAAAAAGTTCGATAAAGCAGAGCGTGAATTGTCCAACATAGTGCAACAACAACCTTCTGCTAAGGCTTACTACCTATTAGCTGAAATAGCACGGCAAAAAGGCCTGGTCCAACAAGCTTTTAACTATTATCAACAGTCAATCGATTTAGACTCATCAAATTTAGATGCCATTCATGGCTATATTGAATATGCCATGCAAACTAAAGCAAATGACCAAGCAGATAATGCCATTAAACAGCTAGAGCAGAAGTATCCGCTCGATCCTTTAACTAAATATTATCGTGGCATGTGGCACTTAGTCACAGGAGACTCCAAGAAAGCCAAAGAGATATTATCTGCGCTGGCTGATAAATTATCGTCTATTCCGGAAGAGTATTTAGCTCAAGATTACGAACTAAACACTATTCGAGCTGTTGCTTATTATTTGCTTGAACAACCAGAAAAAGTCCGTGCAACTATTAATCCTTTGCTGCTACAAAGGCCAAGCAATATCAGTTTAGCCACCATGTTAGCCGAAATTGAATATGAAGCGGGTAACTACTATACGGCACAAAACTTATTGCAAAAGTGGCGTAGAGATAAAACTAAGTACTTTAAATATTATATAGTGCTAGCACAAACCTACGCTCAACTTAAGTTATTTAATGAAGCGCACGATTTGCTCAAGCTTGGTTTGGAGGTTTTTCCGAATAACAGCAAGTTAGAGCAGCTACTTGCCTCAACGTACGTCTATTTAAATAAAATAGAAGATGCTAAAAGAATATTTAAAAAGTATGAAGATGAAATATACAGCCAGTTTAAGTTGGCGAATATTCTATTCCAGCAACGACACTATGTACAAGCACTGGAGTATAGTCGTAAAATCATCGGAAAAGCTAAGAATGACTGGGCAGTCCATAACTTCCATGGTGCTTGTTTACTCGCAAACGGCCAAGCAGAGCAAGCACAACAAGTGTTTGAAGAGATTATCGCTAAAGATGCTGATTTTATCCCTGCAAAAATAAACCTAATTCGCCTCTACTTAAAAGAACAAAAAGTACAACAGGCGCAAAATTTATTGGATTCAGTGTTAAAAATATCGCCTGCTCATGAAGATGCGATAAATATTCAAACGCAAATTTACAAATCTTACGGCCAACTAAACCAAGCTAAGACATTCTTGGAATCGCGTTTAGAGTACGTTCAAGTGCCCAATAAAGTCTTAAAAGAGCTTGTATCCGTCAGTTTAGCCTTAACTGAATTATCCGAAGCTGAAAAATATATCAGTCAATTAAACGATGCACAGCCATTAAGCCCTTTTGTGATTGAAGCGAGAGTACAACTCTTTATTGCGCAATCAAATGAGCATATGGCAAAACAGTCAGCTCGCTCTATGTACGCATTATACTTAAATGATGTGCCAGCTCTGTTTAGAATTGCCAACTACCAGCTGGCCATTCCAGATAAAGAGGGGTTGCACAGCACTGTGGAGCGTTTAGAAAAGCTAGAGGTTGATGCGCGTAATATTTGCCAGATTAAATCAAGATCTATTTATTTAACCAGTGGCATTGAGCCTGCTTTATCTTACTTAGAGCAAGTGCGTTTACAAGTACCAGCATTAATATGGCTAGAAGCCAAAAAACAACTGCTGATTGAAGAAAACGATTTAAAACAAGCGCTAGAAATGGTTGAACACCAGTTAAATATTCGCACCTACGAGCGTTACGTCAAAGAGCGCATTGGCTTGCTCACTCAGTTGGGTGAATATGAAAAAGCCATCAATTACACCCGAGCCATCCTAAATGGACAGGCAAACGCTGTGGAGTATCAAACTACTCTGACTGATTTATACTTATTAAATAACCAAGCTGATCTAGCCATAGAAAGCTTGCAGGCCAGCCTAGCACTGTCCGAAAATGACCCAAGATTGTTAAATAATTTGGCAAACCTGCTAGTTAAAAATGACCCGGTTCAAGCGCTAGCTTACATTGAAAAAGCCTATGCAATAGCACCAAAAAACCCACAAATACTAGATACCTACGGTTGGGTTTTGGTGAACTTAGACAGAGCAGACGAAGGGCTGAAATTTCTGCGCGAAGCATACACTAAAGCCCCAAGACAAGCCGACGTTCATTTTCATTTAGCCGTTGCACTTAGCAAGCTCAATCGAATTAGCGAAGCAATGGCTTCTCTGAAAACAGCAAAATCCTTGCGCCCATCAGCCAAACTAGTGGCACAAATCACCCAATTAGAGAGCAGTTTAGCTCAGTAGCAGCAAATCCCCCCAAGGGGAATAATTTCTCCTTGGTATCCCTTAACATTCTGTATACAATATACAATCAAATACCAACAACAATATTCTTGGGTAAATTAGGATTATGAAATATTTTGTCGCTCTGGCTATACTGTCGCTGCACCTCAGTAGCTGCGTACATACAACACAAATAAAAACAAACCGCTCGGATAACTTTTCATCCAAAGACTGGGAGTCAACAGAGGTGATTTCGCGCAATAAGTTACCAACCAGAGCTGCGCCTTATTCTTACCCAAGCACAGAGGCTGCATTAACATTAAATCGAAACAATAGCGACTTTGTAAACTTAAACGGCGCTTGGCAGTTTAGCTTTCAATATGATGACGACAATATCGATACTCGATTTGCCGAAATTGGCTTTAACGCCAGTGAATGGGACACAATTCAAGTGCCATCCAATGTAGAGCTACTCGGCTACGACATCCCATTTTATACCAACACGCAACAACCTTTTTATAGCAATGGTGGCACCTCTCCCCTACCCGATACAACACCCCAGATCAGCCGTGCAAACCCAGTGAGCAAATACATACGCCACTTCGAATTACCTCAAGGCTGGGACAAAAAACAAGTCATCTTACATTTCGGAGGAGTTACCTCTGCATTTTACCTATGGGTAAATGGACATAAAGTCGGCTATAGCCAAGGCAGCAGACTACCAGCAGAATTTGACGTCAGTGACTATGTTCATTCAGGTCGCAACAAAATCGCCTTACAAGTGATGCGCTGGAGTGATGGCAGTTATCTTGAGGGTCAAGACATGTGGAAACTTAGCGGCATTCATCGTGAAGTTTTATTGTTGGCTCAGCCGAAAATAGCCATTGAAGATTTTTTTGCGCGACCAAAACTGTCCAACAACTACCAAACGGGCGAACTGCAAATTAGACCTTTCTTGACCTACTCAGACAATAAACAGTTAAAGGGTTGGACACTCGAAGCTCAATTGTACCACAACCAACAAACCGACATAGTTACTGCACAAACCATTGCCGCCGACAGTATAATGCAGCAATACCCACAACGTGAAAATATCCAGTTTGATTTACTCAATCTAAAAGTGGCTCAGCCAAAGCTGTGGAGTGCCGAAACGCCCAATTTGTATACTTTAGTACTGACACTAAAAAATGACCAAGGCGAAGTTGTTGAAGCGAAAAGTACACGGGTCGGTTTTAGAGAAGTAAAAATTGATCAAAATACAGGCGAATTGCTCGTTAATGGCCAGAGCATTAAAATCATTGGGGCAAACCGTCATGACCACCATGCAGTAAGGGGCAAAGCTCTAACGCGTGCTGATATGGAAAACGACGTGCGACTAATGAAATTAAATAATTTCAATGCGGTACGAACAGCCCACTACCCGAACGACCCGCATTTTCTTGATTTATGTGATGAGTACGGTTTGTACGTCATGGATGAAGCAAACGTCGAGAGCCACCTATTTGGTGGGCAATTTTCCAATGATCCCATGTGGGTACCAGCCATTATGGACAGAATAATGCGCATGGTCGAGCGCGATAAAAACCACCCATCGATAATCTCATGGTCGCTTGGCAATGAATCGGGTATGGGGCCTGCACATGCAGCTGCCGCTGGCTGGATAAAAGATTATGACCCAAGCCGATTTGTTCATTACGAAGGTGCTCAAGGTCAACCTGAACACCCCGACTTTGTGCAACCACCTCGAGGTTGGTATTGGGTACCAGAAACACTGGACAAACTCGCTCGCCACACCCCAATGGCAAACCCCACAGATCCGGTATATGTAGATGTAATTAGCCGCATGTATCCAAGTGTCGACTACCTCAAAGGATTGGCAGACAGTCCTTACATCAAGCGCCCAATATTGATGTGTGAATATGAGCACGCAATGGGCAATTCACTGGGTAATCTCGACGAGTTTTGGCAACTAATTTGGCAACGAAAAAATTTAATTGGTGGCTATATTTGGGACTGGATGGACCAAGGTTTAGAACACACACATAACGGTGAAAAATATCTTGCCTATGGTGGCGATTTTGGTGATACCCCAAATTCAAAAGCCTTTAATCAAAACGGTATTGTCGACTCATATGGCAATCCATCCCCCGAGTTGCACCATGCCAAGTATATTTTTCAACCAGTTTGGTTTAAAGCTGTCGACCTAGATAAAGGCTTAATCAATATTAGCAATCGTCAATTTCATAGCAACTTAGACAAGTTGCAAATTAGTTGGCAATTAATGGCTGACAATCAAGTAATCCAACAAGGTGATTTAACTAAGCTAACATTATCACCACAAACAAATATCGACGTTCAATTGCCACTAACGCAACCAAGTTTACAACCAGGAACTCGATATTGGCTGCGAATGAGTGCCAAACTCGCCGAGTCGTCGATATGGGCAGACCAAGGATATGAAGTTGCCAAAGAAAAATTTGAACTCACTAGCTGGTATCGTCCACTAGCAAACACAACAAATTCCGTGGGAGAGCTAACTATCAAACAATCTGATGATACAATCCAAGTGTATAATCAGCACCTGCAAGTTAAATTCTCACGTCAATTAGGCGCCTTAACCCATTACGCCTATAAAGGGGAAACGTTAGTTCAATCACCGCTGCGCGCTAACTTTTGGCGAGCCCAAACCGATAATGACAAGGGAGCTTGGCAATCAGCGAAAAAGCTCGCATTCTGGAAGACTGCCGCAGAAAAACTAACTGTAGACTCGATAACTGCCGAACAAACACCTGCAGGTGTCGCGGTTCACATCGCCCAAAGTATTGATGATAAAGTCAATTTCTCGCACCGTTATTTGATTTCAGTCAATGGTAATATCCAAGTGTCGGTTCAGTTTGTGGCCGCGCCGAACTTGCCCCCACTCAAACGTATAGGGATGCAAATGGGTGTCTCACCGGCTTTATCAAATGTAGAATATTATGGTCGAGGCCCACACGAAAACTATATCGACAGAAACTCCAGCGCTGAAATTGCCATTTACCAAGCCAAAGCTGAACAAATGAACTACTTGTACATAGTGCCACAAGAAAATGGCAATCGTACTGATGTAGACTGGTGGAAGTTAACTAGCGCTTCAGGACAGGGGCTAAAAGTAGATGGTGTACAACCGCTGAGCATGTCTATTTGGCCTTGGTCACAACAAAATCTAGATCAAGCAAATCACAGCTATGATTTGCGCCCTCAAGGTTTTTATACCTTGAACATTGACTTAATCCAGTCGGGTGTGGGTGGTACGGACTCATGGACGGCACTTGGCGCACCACTCAAACAATATCAAGTACAGCCAGGTGAATATAGCTATGAGTTTGTTTTAAGCCCATTGCATTAGGGCCTATTGCAAATTAACTAGAGTGCAGACAGGTAAATCTGCACTCTAGTCATTAAATTAACCATTAACTAAAAAATGCACCCAAATACTTGCCGCATATCCAAGTGCAATCACGGGCGCCCACTTTAAATGAGCAAAAAATGTGTAATAACCTCGCGCCTGTCCCATTAGGGCAACACCAGCAGCCGATCCGATAGATAACAAACTACCACCCACCCCAGCGGTCAAGGTGACCAACAACCATTGCACATGAGACATCTCAGGGTTCATCGACAATACCGCAAACATCACAGGAATATTATCGACTAATGCAGACAGCACCCCGACCAAAATATTCGCTTGAGTAGCCCCAAGCTCACCATACATAAAACTTGAAACACTGGCTAAATACCCAATAAAACCGAGTCCACCAACTGATAATATTACCCCATAGAAGAAAAATAGAGTGTCCCATTCTGCTCCGGCGATTTTTTTAAATACATCAAATTGATAAGGGTTTGAGTCACCTGCTGGCGGGCTATCTTTATGGGTATTCCACTTTTTAGATTTAAGCCCTAGGCTATAACCATACAATTTTAAATACGACATCCCCAACATCATGCCAAAAACTGGCGGCAAGTGCAGAAAGCTATGAAAGCTGACAGCTGTCACAATGGTGAGCAAAAACAAACCCACGATAGTCAAACCACCGGGTTTCATCGCATCAAGATCCAAACTTTTAGATTTTGGTTTGCCGCTTGGCAATGCAAACTGCATTAAGATGGCTGGCACAACAAAATTAACGACTGAAGGAATAAACAGGTCAAAAAATTCGGTAAATTCAACAATGCCTTTTTGCCACACCATCAAAGTAGTGATATCACCAAAGGGGCTAAACGCGCCCCCTGCATTGGCTGCAACCACAATATTAATACATGACAAGCTAACAAAACTGGCTGTATCTTTACCTACAGCTAACACCACCGCACACATGATCAAAGCAGTAGTTAAGTTATCAGCAATTGGTGAAATAAAAAATGCCAATATGCCAGTCAACCAGAATAGCTTTTTATAACTAAAGCCAGCAGCAACTAGTTTATTGCGCAATGCATCAAACACCCCACGCTCTAACATGGCATTAATATAAGTCATTGCCACCAGTAAAAAGAAAAACAACTCGGTATATTCAAGAAAGTTGTGTCGAATTGCATGTTCAACTTGGTGCGAATATCCCATATTGCCGTAAACAATCGCTATCAGCGCCCAAATAATACCTGCTGACAACAGCACAGGTTTAGACTTCCTCAAATGTAGTTTTTCTTCCAAAACGACAAAAATGTAAGCAAAAACAAAAACAAATAACGCCGCATAACCCACCCAGTGATTGGTTAAATTGGGCAGAGCGTGTTCAATTGACTCCATACATATCCCCTGCTGTTATATAAAATGTCTAATCTATACTTTCTATTGCAACTTGTGTTTGATCTAACGCATAGCGGGCTGAATATTCGCGATTCCTATTAGCTTGACTATACTCAAAAATACACAATAACAAGGCTATCACCTTACAGCCAAAGGCTTCGACAACAGGAGTACAAATGATTACCTTAAACATACTGGATGTTTGGTATATTGTGCTTACTGGCACGTTAATGTGCTCGCTATTCTTATGGTTTAAGTACAGCTTTAATTGCAACCTAATTACCAGCCCAGCTATCGGCTTAATACTGTCAGCCAATTATTGGTTGCAGCTACTGCGCAATGATCCTCACTACCATTTGGCGCAAATAAACCTAGTATGGTATAGCATGCTTTTGCTAAATTTTGTGCTGTTAGCTTGTGCATTGCACCGCTCTTTATCCAGCCGAAAATGGGATATCACCAGAGATTTATTGAGCTGCGCCCTGTTTATTCAAGGCATTGGGTTATCCACAATATATTTAGCCCATCAGTATCAATGCACAGACCTTGAACTAAACTGTGCCGATATTATGCTGGGTATAGTAACCGTCGTATACGCACTGTCAGTCTATTTGCTTAACAATGTAAAAAATAGCAAAAATAGGTTCAGCTTTCACCACTCTATTTTGGCCGCGCTGACTTGTTTTAGTATCAGTGTAGCGCTAAGTGTATTACTAGAGTTTAAACAAACAAAACACCACCAAGACAAATTGGCGTCAACAAATTCGCATCTATCCAGTTTATTTAACGAACGATGGAACAGTACTAGAAACGCACTTACTCGCCTTCAGCAACGTATCGCCTCAAAGCCGACGCAAGCCAGTGATGACTTTAATAAAGAAGATGCCACAAACTACGTTCAACAAAACAGGACGATTAGCTCAATCACTTTGTTAAATAAAGACACAGTGCTGTGGCATGCATCGCAGCAAAACAAGCTAACGGCAAACAAGATAGTTGATATCTATTTATCCACAAAAACGCAGCAAACAGCTCCTCCTACGCCAGTATATATTCATAGTGGTAACAGCCAATTGCTCAAGCAACACCAATTGATATTAGTGATGACAGTTTCACAAGACATGCAGCTAATTACCATGATTGATCAACTTGAGCTTTGGGCGCCTTTGCTCACTTATGCCAGCAGTGAAGGATATCTACTCAATCTAAGACTGGCTAATGCACAGCCATTTGTTAGCCACTTTGAAAAACAGCCAACCTTTTGGCATAAGCTATATGCTAACCCGCCATATTGGCAAGGACAAATAACCGCGGCAACACCAGATAAAATAGGCAAACTGTACCTGACTAGCTACTATGTGCCGGCAATTGGCTTGATATTTAGTTTATTTATCGGCCTGACATATTATTTATATTTGGTCACTCGAACTCAGGCTCGAACTCTACAACAGCAAGTCAAAGAACGAGAAAAGCTTAATGCCAAGCTCGCGGCAGAAAAAAATCGAACCCAGATATCCGCCGACGTTTCAGATTTAGGCGTATGGGAATGGGATATTGCGACAGGCGAATTGGTGTGGGATGAAAAAATGCATCAAATATATGAAACCCCACCCGAAATACAAGTTAAACCACAATATAGTTTTTGGCAGCAAAGTGTTCATCCAGATGATATTGAAAATGCAGAAGGCTCACTGAGCTCAGCAGTCGAAGACAAAAAAGAATGGAAATATGAATTTAGGGTAATCACGCCAAACAAAAAGCTCAAAACCATTAAAGCGAATGCTCGACCAGTGCTCGATGCGTACAACCAAGTAGTAAAAGTGATAGGCGGCAATATCGACATCACACGCGAACGCCTGTTGGAAAGCAAACTGATCGATGCCAAAGAAAAAGCAGAACAAGCCAATCAAGCGAAAACCACCTTTTTGGCCAATATGAGCCATGAAATTCGTACACCAATGAATGGTGTGATTGGCATTGCTGAATTACTTGCTACAACTGAATTGGATGCAAGGCAACAAGATTATCTGCAAATGATCACCAATTCAGCCCAAGCTTTACTCAGCTTGCTGAATAATATTTTAGACATTTCCAAAATTGAGTCTGGCCAATTAGAAATAGAAAAAGTCCCGTTTTTTCTTGCCGAACGCATAGGTGATGCGGTTAAAAGTTTTGCGCCACTGGCACACAAAAAAGGCATCAGCTTAGATTATTACATAGCCCCCGACATTCCTGATTGTGTCGCGAGCGACCCGGTAAGGCTAAGCCAAATTGTTTACAACTTAGTCGGCAATGCAATCAAGTTTACCGAAAAAGGTGGCGTGTCAATTGAACTAACGCTCGACCATACTCAAGCCCAACAAACAGAAGATATTTTTCATTTACGCATAACCGTCAGCGATACCGGCTGTGGCATTTCCAACAAAGCGCAAAGCCAAATTTTCGAACCGTTTAAACAAGCGGATAGCTCTACCACACGCAAATATGGTGGATCTGGTTTGGGGCTGACTATCGTTTATCAACTAGTAAAATTGCTTGGCGGTCAGATAGAAGTATTGAGCGAAAAAAACCTTGGCAGTGTTTTTATCGCCAGTATCCCGGTTCAAGTGTCAAATGAGTGCACCCAAATTGAAGAGGCCCCTTGGTTAAACGCCAAAAAAGCCTTAGAACAAGTCAAATGTCTTGCGGTGGATGATAACGAAATCAATCGCCGCTGGCTGCGTGATATGACCACAGCCTGGGGATGCCAAGTTGATATTGCACATTCTGCCAATCAAGCCCAAAAAATGCTGGAAGCGGCCAACCGTGACGCACGCCCATACACAATCATGTTATTAGACAACCTAATGCCAGGCATGACGGGAATCGACTTAGTCAAATCACTAAAACAACAGCGCCTCGCCACGCCTGAAGTCATCATAATGTTATCGTCTAGTGATGTAGAATGTAGTCCGCATCAACTTTCATCACTAGGTATTCACCATGTGCTAAGCAAACCGGTAAAACAATCTGAAGTGTTTAATAGCATACTGTCAGTATTAGACAAAGCTTACACAAGTAACTCGCCAAAAACGAAACAACAAAACAACAACAAACAACAATTAACCGTGTTAGTTGCTGAAGACAACTTAGTTAACCAAAAACTTCTATTAGACTTGCTCGAAAACCACAAACATAAAGTAACCATTGTAAATAATGGGTTGGAGGCTTTGTATCAAGCTAAATCAGGCGCATTTGATGCGATTTTAATGGATGTGCAAATGCCAACAATGGACGGATTGCAAGCAACGCAAAAAATACGCGAATACGAACAACAGAGCAAGAATATCAATAATTGGATAATTGGTTTGACCGCAAATGCACTCGCGGGCGATAAAGAAAGATGCATCCAAGCAGGCATGGACTTATACGTTACTAAGCCGATAAATGGCGCCAAACTACTCCAGATATTAGAAAACGGTTATCACTCTGAGCGCTTACAGCCAACTAACACGCCTACCACCACAATCACTGCTGCTAACAGCGAAACAAAAACACCGCGTGATAATTCAACACACTATTACAGATTAATTGAAAAGACCCAGTTGTTTGATATTGAACGTTCTATGCAAGCAACTGGCGGTGATGGTCAACTTTTAAAAGAAGTCATTGAGCTGGTATTAAATCAAACACCGCTAGTGATAGAGGCCTTAGAAAACGCCTGCGCTGAATGTAACTCACAGAATTTTAGTGCTGAACTACACAAATCCAAAGGCATGTTGGCTAACTTAGCTCACGGATTGGTCACTGAAGTTATTGAACATGCAGAATACAGCAAAGAAATACACCGTAAGGAACATATGATTGAACAGCTAGATCTAATTAAATATTTGATTGACAAACTTGTCGGCGAGTTAAGAGATTTCATTCAGTCGAGTAAAGAGCATGACCAACCAAAGCAAAGTTAAAGTACTAATTGCAGACGATGATCCTATTACCCGAATGCTGCTCACTCGCAACCTCTCAAGTTGGGGTTATCTGGTATTTTCAGCTCAAGATGGTGAACAAGCATGGAAAATCGTCAAAAGTGAACCTGAACTTAGATTATTTATTATTGATTGGAGCATGCCTAAATTAAATGGCTTAGAGTTTTGCCAGTGCTTAAAAAACGAACAAGACTTTTTCCACTATATAATTATGTTAACGGGTAAAAAAGGTACGGAAAACATAGTTGAAGCTATGTCAAATGGCGTCGATGATTTTGTGACTAAACCCTTTGTGGCAGACGAGCTAAGAGTCAGATTGAAAGTCGGAGAACGCATTATCGAACAAGAAAAGCGCTTGGAATTTTATGCAAATAAAGACTCATTAACTGGTGCTTGGAATCGAAGAATGATCCTGAACCACCTCAAAGAAGAATGGGAACGCGCAACGAGAGACAAAAGCCTACTGGGCGTTGTGTTGTTTGATCTCGATTTTTTCAAAAATATCAATGACAGCTACGGCCATCAGATTGGCGATGATGCACTAAAAGTCTTTTGCTCAATTATTCAAGGTAACATTCGCCCTTACGACAAACTCGGCCGATACGGTGGCGAAGAGTTTCTGTTAATACTACCAAATTCAGACGATGTAAAAGCCTTTCAAATCGCCGAACGATGCCGCAAACAAATCGAAAAGCTCAAAATGCCAATATCAGGACATAATCCAATTACGATTACAGCCAGTGCAGGTGTCGCTGTATGTGACGCAGGCAAGCCCTCAATACATGAACTGTTTAAACAATGTGATGTAGCCCTGTACCAAGCAAAACAGCAAGGGCGCAATCAAATCGTTTTAGCTAAACCAACAGGTGATTAAATGGTCAATTTAGTTAGACTTATCTACCATAGTAAAGCAACTACTCAATTATCAGCTGCAGAGCTAGCTCAGTTGCAACAACAAGCCATTCAATTTAATAAAGACAATGATATTACAGGCGTACTTGTTTACGATGAAAAAAACCATAGTCGAAGCCAAATACGGTGGTTTTTACCCGCAAATGTTTAAAGCTGCAGAAGCAATGCAATATTTTTGTCAGGTTAGGGAATATACGGCAGAAAATATAACTAAGTAGTGGTGCCTAGGGACTGCACAAGGGGCATATCCAGAGAAGTCCACCACAATCAAACAATACAAATAAAAACAACAACTTAAGAAAACGCTTGTCCGACAAAATCCAGTAACATACAATGTATTCTTGCTCCAATTGGGGGGTAAATTGGGGGGTAGATATGCGAGCAATTCATAGGTTAAGTGCAAAGGCTGTAGAAAATAATCCAAAAGGCCAATATGAAGATGGTGGCGGATTAAGACTGATAAAAAATAGCAAAAATTCAGGCCGATGGCTATTTCGATTTACAGTACATAAACGCCGCAGAGAAATGGGCCTTGGTAGCTTTCCGTCAGTTTCACTGAAACAGGCTAGAGAACTTGCATCAAAATACCGAGAACAAATTGCAGAACAAATAGATCCAATTAAACAACGTGAAAAAGATCAAAGAGCAGCAGAAAAAAACATGGTCTTATTCAAAGATGTTGCGTTAGATGCATTTGAAAGCAAAAAAGCTGAATTACGGGGTGATGGTAAAAATGGCCGGTGGTTTAGCCCATTAGCTATCCATGTTATTCCAAAGCTAGGATCTGTGCCTATTTCTGAAATTGATCAAATTGACATTAGAAACACTTTGTCACCCATTTGGGCAACAAAAAGTGAAACTGCTAGACAAACCCTAAATAGATTAAACATCGTATTTCGCCACGCCGCTGCGCTAGGGTTAGAAGTAGACTTGCAAGCCGTAGACAAAGCAAAAGCGCTTTTAGGTAAACAATCAACCAAAGTAATGCATATTCCAAGCATGCCTTGGCAAGAAGTGCCTCAGTTTTACGGCTCACTAGACGAAAGTGTTATTTCACAACTCGCATTAAAATTACTGATACTTACAGGGCTAAGATCGACCCCAGTTAGATTTTTAAGGTATGAATATATCGACTTTAAAGACAAGATATTAACTGTGCCCGCTGAACTAATGAAAGGTCGAGAGGGTTCTTCTGATGAGTTTAAAGTACCACTGACAGCAGAAGCAATTAGGTTGATAACTTTAGCAAAGAAATTTGAAAAAAATGGATATTTGTTCGCTAATTCAAAAGATGGTGTGATCTCTGATGCAACTATGGCGACTTTTATGAAAAGGGCTGGATTGGAATATAGGCCTCACGGCTTTAGATCGAGCTTGAGGGATTGGATTGCAGAAACAACAAATACTCCGCATGAAATTGCCGAAATGATGCTTGCTCATAAAACAGATTCAAAAGTAGTACGAGCATACAGGCGAACGGATTACATAGACCAGCGGCGGGAATTACTGAACTCTTGGGGCGAGTTCTTGTTGTCGGCTGAGTAATTTAAGGTGGGGGGATCATTCCCGAAATATTAATCTAAATGATAAACACTATGATTAAATAAGTGATGAACAGGTTAACCCCAGCAAACTAAGCCTTCGTATTCGATCGGTTTCGCGCCGAATAGTTGGAATACCAGTGCCCGCGCCAAGTTCAATAATCACTAAATTATTAGACTCAACTCATCTTAACCAAGAGCGGAATGCTAACTTTTGAGCTTGTATAATGGAATAATCAATCCCATCATCAGCAAACAACAAAACATTTGGCTGCATTACACCACGGCATTTGGGACACTTGAATTTCCAATAACACTATTACGCTGCTTTATTTGATAATCGCGCCAACCAAAAGCCTGCTTCTGCCGCTGCTGTAATAAATTTAGGTTATAGTCGGAAGTTAATTCGGCTTCTAAATTATCAAGATAATCAAGTACAGTGGCGATAGCAGAATTAGATCGCCATGCATCAGACGATACAATTGCTCTATATTTATCAGGGCAGATAGCCAATTGTTTCAGTGGTTTGGCAGTCCCCCAATAACCCAATTCATTGACAGTATCCCAGTGTGTTTCAAAAAATACTTCAGGTTTAACACTGCCTTCGTATTTGCTAATCAAAAAAGCCTGATGGTAATCACTCCAAATCCCGATATTGCTTTTCCTCGCGTCAAGATGGTAAATAGCAAAATCGACCAATTGTTCTAATTTAATGTAACGCGTTGAAACTGGTTTATTCATGTATCTATCCTTTACGGTTTAACCTTTATACTGGTGCACTGGACACTGCAATAGGTGCAATTTAGAACCCTTGATTAACCGGACAAGAAATAAAGGCGCAAAACAAACGCAGAAATCCAAAGAGACCAAATTACTTTGATTGGATACTAGTAGGAATTTATTGAGTGTTTAAAAAATGAATTAGAGCGCCTTTACGGCGTTGAATATGGTTGGACAGCAGACAGCTGTGCTGAATAAATATGCACGACGATATGCACGATTTTTAAAAATTTTATTGTTAACCCATGCGCAAGCATTAATCAAAAAATCAGCTAAAACAACTCACCAAGATTGCACCGGGCGATTTAGCCAAAGTTAATAGACAAGCCACAGTGTTAAACCAACCACTAAATTCTGGATTTATTTATGAGCAGTTAAAAATTGAAGAATCGCTTAAAAATGGAGGCGCACGACGCATTAGCTTTTAGATTATTGAGTTTCAAAAAATTCAAATTAAGTGCACAATCAAAATTAACAACAAGGAGTTAACATGACATCAATCGATAATATTATAGCGGAACACATTAAAGAATCAGCCCAAAAACATTATTCAGATTTAGAACGCGACATTAATATTGAGCAATCCATTACCAATGACTATCGAGGTCGAGCGATTTTTGAATTTTTTCAAAACGCGATAGACAGAGCTGAATCAAATATTTGGATAGTGTTAGATGAAAATAAGCGCAGCTTAATGATTGCAAATGACGGACAAGGATTTTCAATTTTCCCAAAAAGCTTTGATAAAAAATCAGATTTTCATGCGCTATTAACCACCCACTCCAGCAGTAAAAAAGTTGGTGAGTCTATCGGTAACAAAGGCGTTGGTTTTAAATCTTGCTGGGAATACACCCAAAGTGTTGACATAGCCAGTATTAAAGATGGTATAAAGTGGGGATTTAACATTCGCCGAGATCTAACCTCAAACGAACTATCACAACAATTTCACAATGAGCCAAACATTACAAGTTGGTTGAACAATGAAGGTATTCAGCAAAAACTCGCTAATGGCCAAAATAATGGTCACTGTGTACCTTCGTTTTATTTCCCAAAACAACTAACGAATATTAACGAGCTATTTTCACCAGTATGTTTTGACAATAAAACACCACAAACCATCATTCGTTTTAACGATATACCAAAAAATAAATTAAAAGATTTAGCCGAAAAAATTAAAGCATTTGCCCAACACCAACTTATTTTTATCAATCAACTAGCTAGCGCGCGGAATAAAAATGTTGTTCTAACACTAAAAATCACTCCGAATCAAAACTCATCTGATGAAAGTGAGCAACCTGCTGAATTTTTAAAAACACTGTCAACTCAAGATAAAATTGGCCAATGGCGAACATTTGAGAAAAATTTCACACCCGAAGAGTTAAAAGAATTAAGCGAACAAGCCAAAGCACTCAACTACCCTATTTCGCAACCAACCCTATCAATTGCTTTGCCATTAGAAGCTGAGTTAGCTAAATCGAACGAATTTCACCCGCAATTTTATTGCTACCTACCAACTGAAGTTCGTTGTGCGCACAGTGTTATTATTCATGCTGATTTTTTATTAGATGTGTCGCGCAAACAAATTGATTTTAACAATAACCCATACAACCAATTATTACTGAATCACGCAGCACAATTATTTATAGCAGCCTTACAAGATAACAGCATTATTAACCTGCCACATTTTGCTTTGTTTTTGCAGCTAGATAATAAAAGCCCTTTCAGTGACGAATTAGAAAAACAGTTGTTTAACTTGCAAGATACCCGCTTGCTCAAATCAATTTTAAAACAAGCCTACTCACAAACAAATTTAACAACAGGCGATAATATTAACTCAGCGGAAAACGGGGAAATACCACAACGATGTGAACACGCATTACAAGCACTAAAAATATGGCTTGATAGAATTGAAACAAAGTTACGAGCTAAACATAAACGCCTACCCAGCGTCAAAGAATTAGAAGATA
Source organism: Catenovulum agarivorans DS-2 (assembly GCF_000568405.1). Taxonomy (GTDB): domain Bacteria; phylum Pseudomonadota; class Gammaproteobacteria; order Enterobacterales; family Alteromonadaceae; genus Catenovulum; species Catenovulum agarivorans_A. The sequence continues at coordinate 12,988 of NZ_ARZY01000015.1, read as the reverse complement.
AGCAAAAACTTGCTTGCGAAACGTTTTGTGACGATGAAATAAAAATAATCCCCACTTATAGCGGTGTAGTGCCATTGTCCAGCCGCATTAACCACGACAATAACATTAACCAAGCAATATTTTTAAAAGGCAACCAAACAAACGACGCACAGCAAGCCATAGTTGCGCCAGCTGCATTCCAAAATATCAGGCATGTTACCATCACCGACTATAACGAACTTGAATTTTTAAAAGCACTTAACTACATAAAACCTTTTTCAACCATTGAGATTATCAGGCAATTAACCAGCGCTTATCCACAACACAATAGTGAAAATTTCAATATAGAGGCAATTTATACTGACACTCTGAAGCTGAGCATGCAGTTGTTACACGAGCAAATTGAAAAATCACAAAGCATGAATTTAGATGCATTTAATAAAAATGCAAAAGACAGAAACAACTCATTACTTGCACAAGTCAGCAAAATTAAATTTCCATGTGAAGGTGGAAAATGGCGTCCAGCACGCTACTGTTATACAGGACAGACAGTTGGCAAATCTATTTTGCATGAAGATTTTGCCATTTTAGATTTAGCTAAATGTACTCAAATAATTGATAAATTTAAAACCAAACAAACACAAATCTATAATTTGTTTGGCATATGGCAGGTATTACCCATTTGTCGTGAATCAGATACCCAGCCAATAAAACTAGGGTTTAATATTTCAACGCAAAATGACATAACAACCCATCAGCCAAACTATAAAAACCTTATCGCGATGAGTTTGCCTGTTTGGCAACAATTGTCGTCAAATATACTTGATGAATTAAAAACGCAATTAATTGAACAAGCATGGTATTTTGACGAGATAAATCAGCAATTTTGCACACCTAAACAAACGTTTTTATTTAACGACCAGCATAAACGCCCAGCAATAGGACAAGCCAGTAAAAACCATGACTATCATGATCTTCACCGCGTATTTGAAATTGCTGAAATAGAAAACACAATAAATGCAGATAAACTGATTAATGCACTAGCAGCCCTAAGCAAAGAAAATAGCATAACAACAGAACATAAAACCTTATACAAACAGCTGGTGTATCGCTTGGCTCGTCTAGATGATTCAAGTGCTATCAAAGATCAACTGCAAAACCTGCCAGTATTAGTGTCTGATGGCAAAAAAGATGATTACCGCTGCAGCGGCCAACAAGTTTATTTTGTTGACCGAGAGCAGAAAAAACATAAAGCCCATCTACCTGCCGACAGCGTTTATTTAATTGCTGATGACAACCTTTCCAGTAAGTTTGCCAAAGACTATTTAAACTGCACCTTATTTAACCCGAGTTACCAAATAATCTATGCTCCAGAAAACAGCAAACAAGTGGATACTGAATTTAAGCAGTATTTACAATCACAGTTGTTAGCTGAAATGTTATTGCTAGCAGAAGCAACACTCGGCAGTAAATTAGAAAAAACAGATGTATTGCAACGCTGGAATCAGCTCGTTATTTATAAAGCCGATGACGTTCAATTAAAGATCAATGAAAGCAAAGAACATGAAGGTAGTAATAAAGACGTTTTGTATAAACCTTTAGCTTTGGATGAGCGCAGCAACTCAAAAGATGAAAACAGTCGATTTCGAGTCGGAGAAATAGCTCATGACCTAGAAGATGCAATAAACAGCCCAGATATCGACAAATTTGGTGAAGTGTTTGCCGATGCAATATTTCGAACTCGCGTTCTAGGGGCAAGTTTGCAAACTTTATTACTAAAACATCATTTAACCAAAACTAAAACAATCGAAAATGCACAAACAGATTACTTAACTAGCTTGGGCATTGACGAATCAGATATAACCGAAACACAAGCTTTTATTGAGCAGCATACACTGTCAGTCAGCGAGCTAACACAGTTTAAGGAATTAATTGATAGCCAGTTGAAGCCAGCAGAACTCACAAATGCACAGCCAATGGACTATCTAACACTTAAGTTTTATCAAACGCATGCTAGTGATAAAACATTTAGCCAGTTAAATGAATTCGTACAAAGTGATTCAAACTGTAGTGAAAAAATCAAAAATCTCTTCGCGGCATTAAAACCAACTAACCATCACCTACTGAACATTGAACGTATTAAAGATAAGATAATTTGCTGGTTATATCTAAATCAGGCCGAAGGCAATAAAAACCCAGAGCAACTGGAACAAATATATCGTTCAAAACTGAGCAAACTTAGCGATGACGCACAACCACCAGAATTCGATAAGTTTGTTCTAACCGAACAAGATATTTATCAACTTTTTACCGCAGATACAGTAAATAAATTAGCGTTTGAAGATGCAAAAAAACAATTTGCTGACGCTCAATTAGCAATGCAACTAGAAATGACCAGCGACTTGATAAAGGTGCAGGATAATAGTGCAACAGCTAAATCTAATCCAATTTTGTCTAAATCTAACACGACACATGCGAGAAAAGTATCATCAGAACAAAGGCTGACAACAGCAAAAGAGCAGCAGCAACGAGGAATAAAAGCCGAGCAACAAGTAATATATAACGCCTTAAAATTACTAGAGAAGGAATTACCTGATTGGTCAGAAACTTTGACCGAGACTATCGAACGTGAATTCTTAGCTTCAGAGATATTCAAAGAGTTAGACTTATCCAATTTTAAAGACCAGCTTAAACAACTTCAAAACTCTACCGGTAAATCAAAATGGCTAGAGATACTGCAAGTATCCACATCTATTGGTGATGGTTTAGGCTTTGATGTGATATTACCTGAATATAGTGAAGGCCAAATGCAATTGTGTTTAGTAGAAGTTAAATCATCGCAATCTATCAATGACCAAACTATTTATTTATCGCCTAACGAAATTAGTAAAATTCGTGATTACCTAAAAAATGAAAACTGGCGACTCTACCACTTGATTGGCAATCAAAATATCGATAGAACCTCAAGCATTCGCAAAGCTGTAAACGAAGTCTATGAAGGACTTAGCCAACATCAAACTTCGCTAATCCCCGACTCGTGGAAAATCACCTTTGCATAACCAAACACAAACTTAGCGACATGATTTGTCGCTAAGAATGTATAAGCTGTAGGCATGTAAATTTCGACGCAAGCACTAACCTAAATACACAGGAGAACACATGCCACAGCTAATCAGACCGATTACCAAAATATTTAAAGCTAACGAATGTCTCAAGAATGAAGATTAATCGTAGCGATTAGATCGTCTGGCATTTGAAAATCATGGGGAGAAACGTCTTTATGAAAATTGGTATTTTTTGGTTATACAAGCAACAAATCATCGGCCGCGCCATCGACATAAACCAAGGTATTGAAGGCTATAAAAATATCATCGACAGCCCTGATACCCACATAGATTTATGGGAGCATAGCGGCTATTTGCGCGAGCAATATCCTGAAATTATTCACTATGAATATCAGCAATTACCGCGTGGCAGAGTGCTGTACCATCAAAAAAATCAGTTTCCAATTGTGTATATGGACAAACAACTGCATAACGAACCAACACAGCGGCTAATTCGAGACTTTTTTGCATTGGGCGAGCGGCCTGTTTCGTGGAATAGGGATGAGCATTATTCCACCTTTCAAGCTAGTTAGGCTTTTTATTAACACCATACAACTCAAGCGCTTGCGATAATCGCTGGCGCATATGCTCCCTAAAATGCTCAGGCTCCACCACTTCCACACACTCAGCTAAACTCAATAACCAACTTTCAAAATCGTAGTTTGGCACTAACTCTACAGAATAAAAGGTATAGTTCTCGCCACTTTCTAACCACTTCATTGTGTCGTTAATTGGGCTTTCTGCGACTATATTGCGGGCAAAATCATAAAATTTAAGCTTAATTTCAACAGTTTTGTCGGTATACGCCAACCCAGTTCTACCTTGCTGAACATAGCGGTTCAATTCAAAGTTTTGAGGATAATCAAAAGTATCACTGGTACTGTCCGCCGCCACTATGCGGTGCATTGATAATAAATAATACGCTTGTTCATTGCCTTGAAACTGCACAACTAAATAATGAATATGCGAGCGGATCACTAAGCCCACAGGATAAACCGTACGCCACTGACTAACATCACTCGTTTCAGACTTGGATTTATATTGAATTTTCAGCGCTGTTTCATTAAACAAGGCTTGGTAGCAAGTTGTTTGTATTTCATCTTCAATTTCTGGGGGCAGCAGCGGCTGGCCTCGTTGCTCTATAAAAACTTTTTTATGCCATTTTCGATACGGCGAGCTAGGCGGTAGTTTATCAATAACCAACTCAGCACTGTCTAACAACACTTGACTAAAGTTTGATACTGGCAAAATGGCTCGGCTATGTTGGTATAAAAGTTTAATCATCAGTGCATCAAAAGCCGATAAACTGGCACTAAACAATGCACTTTCTAGGCAGAGTTGCCATTGCTGGTTACGTTGTTTGGTCGCGTCAACTGGCTCTATGTAATTTAGTTCAGCTAACTTATTGACAGCACGTTCAACTGAACGTTGGCTGACATCTTCCGATGCATCGCTACAATATTGATAAATTTCTTTTTTCGTTTTCGGCCTAGTGCTTTGGCGCAAACAATCCAGCACTTTTAATTGAAGGTCATCCATTTCTTATCCGCCCTATAATTCTATTACCGCCTGTTATACCGTGTTTTTTTAACAATGCCTAGCGCAATGCGACACACTCTGGCGCAGCCAAATGCATACTGAAATCAACAAAATAATAAACAAATTTAAGAGGTTGATATGAATGATGCATTTGTCGCGGTAATTGGTGTAGGCGGCTGTGGCTGCAACAATGTGCGTTTGATTGCCCAAGCGGGTTTTGCAAGTCAAGCAAGCTTATTTGCGTTAAATACTGACATTGTAAGCCACCAGCAAGATGGCATTGAATATATTCAAATTGGCGAGCAAACCACACGAGGCTTAGGTGCTGGCGCCTTACCACAAGTTGGCGAAGCTGCGGCTTTAGAGTCGTCTAAACAACTAGAAGCATTGGTATCAGGTTACGATTTTATTGTATTAACCGCAGGCCTTGGCGGCGGTACTGGCAGCGGCGCATTACCAGTTATTGCAAAACTGATTGAACAAGCCAACATATTAACTTGCTGTATTGTCACCCTACCCTTTGAGTTTGAGGGCAAAAAACGTATGCAGCAGGCACAAGCCGCACTGCAAAAAATAACCGGCTTGTGTAATGCCATTCAAGTTATTCAGAATAACTTGTTACGCAGCATATTTGGTGGCAAAACCACTTTGCTTGAATGTTTTAAACAATCGAACCAAGCTAACTTAACCTGTTTATCTGGTGTGGTCGATATTTTAACTAAAGTCAGTTTAATTAACCTAGATATGAACGATGTTAAAGCAGTACTGACAGAGCCAAGCTTTGTGCACATCAATCAACTGAGTATTAATCACCAAGCTATAGACAGTATTAGCCATACGCAGCTTATCAACCCATTAGCATTACATGCTTACATAAGGCGCAGCCATGCTGCACTGGTACAAATTAATGCAGGTAGCAACTTTAACTTGCTGGATTTACAAACCATTGGCGATATGATTCAACAACATATTGCAGAAAATGCATTGTTAATTATAGGGCTACACCAAACCGACGAGGCCAAAGAAGATATTGAGGTGTTTTTTATACTCAGTGGCGCGCTAGAAAACGAACCTAAGTTTGATTTAAACGTATCCACTTTGGTTAACGACGCATTTTGCCGTTAACTCGTATTAAACTGCTATTCAAGCTACTTGAAGATACCTGTTATGAAAGTTGAACTGTTAGAGCGCGTGATGACCATGTTGCAGTTTTTGCCAAGGTCACCACAAAAAATTACCACGCAAGATTTATACGCCAAATTAATAGCAGAAGGCGAAACAACCAGTGTGCGCTCTATTCAACGCGACTTACAGCATTTATACAATGCAGGTAACTTTGGTATAGAGCTAGACCAACGCAGTAAACCTTACGGCTGGAGCTACAACAAAACTTGGCGCGCCAATGCACTTAACAGCATGTCGGCACGCACAGCCATTCAATTTTTGTTGATAAAGCAGGTATTGGAGCCCCAACTAGCCGACCACCTGCTTGAGCCACTGAGTAATTATTTTACGGCCGCCGAAAGTGTACTAAAAGAGCTATCAGGCCAACAAGCACTGAATAAAATGACGGGTGCCGATAAAAACGAAGCCAAACTCATATTAGCCTTAGTAAAAAAACGCAAAATACGCTTAAGCCTAAACAGACGAATATTCGGCCAAATCAAGGTAAACAAAACCTATCCAAATGCAGAAATTTGGCGGGTAGATTATAACCACAACCCTGCAAAATATTTTGTTCGTTTAAGTGAATTGAGCTTAAAAGTTTCAGAGCTAAAACTTATGGACATTCTAGACGTAGAGCTAAAGTCTGAAACCGCACAACTTAACAGTGAAACCTTAACCACAATAAAGGTACAAGCAAAATGCTCCAATTTAACCGACCGCATAAGCGGCTATCTAACCACTAACAGATTCAATCACGACATTGATTCAACCAAAGATGAGACCTTGCTAAGTATAGAGTTTAATAAATTAGCGGATATATGGCGTTTTGTCGTATTTGCCGAGGGCGAAGTTGCTATAACCTCGCCCAACTGGGTGTGTAAAAAAATGTACGGTAAAATTGGACGGCTGATGAAAAGCATAAGCTCTCATCATTCTAACTCACAGAACACAGCTTAGCCAGTCAAGCTCCCATAGGTTCATTAATAGTAACTCATATAAGCCCAATAACCTATTATTGCGGCTAAAGTAGTCGCAATACCAGCTATTGAACTTGTCATTAATTTCCAGCGTTGCTGCCAATAAAGTTCACGCTTCTCGGATTCTGTTTTCAGAGTATCTAATAATGAATGTAATACGTCCAATTGCTGAGTATTCTGCTGTTCCTGTTTATTTAGTTTTTGTTGTAATTGGGCATTATCGTCTCGCAGCTCCTCGAGTCGGCTATTTTGTAGTTGAATCGCGTTCTCACTATCATTCTGGCATTGATTCAATACCGCGAGTATTTCGTCCCTATTGTCTCGCCAACCCAGATCATATTCTGCTAATTGTTGTTTTTGCTCTCCCATCGAAGTTAACAATGTCTCATCTATTCGCTCTTCTACCGTATTCATTGCTAACTGCAGCTGTTGCTCTGTTAAGCGAATTTGATCAGAAGCCTGCTTAACAGTTTGATCTATCAAATGTCGATAGTCTTCCAAACGCTGCTTTGCATCGTCAGCAAAAATATTCAGTTGCTGAATTTGGTGACTCTTCAACTCAGATTGTTCGATGAGAATATTTTGACGAATCCTTTCTATTTCCTGCATCCGTATTTCAAAATCATTAGCCAAATACTCTTTGGTTTCTTTAACTTCATTGGCAATTTTAATTAATTGCAGAGCACCATCCTGAGTTAACCCCTTTAATTCAAAATACTCGTTAACTAAATTTTCAAGCTTTACATTTTGCTGCTCTAAACTAAGCTGCTGCGTTTTTAAGTTCTCATCATTGTCAGCTAACTGCTCAGTTTGTTTTTTAATGATTTTTTGCTGACCTGACAAATCTACTTGCTGTTGGTGAAGTTGCTGAGATTGTGCAACAGAAATAACCATCAACTGGCCTAACTTTTTCGAAAAACTGGCCTGTAACTCTGCGGCATCAAGCTGTGCATTTTCAAGTTCACCGTTGTTCAACCAGCGACCAATCATGCTTCTATCTTCATGCTGAGATCTAGCTTTCTTTAAATCATCTAGTTTTTTGTAGTCATCCGAAAAACCTTGCAGAAGATTTTTCATATCAACTTTGTTTAAGATTTCTTGGGGAATTGAAACCTGAGACATTGATTGAACGACTTGTTTAAGCTCAGTACTCATCTATCGGTCTCCTTTGACTCAAAATAAGCTTGCATTAGCCGGTCTAACTCGTCTTGCTGACTGCGATGTTTTTCAATTTCTTGTTCCAAATTGCTAATTGCTATCGCACGACTCTCCAACATACGGCTACCACTATCAAGAGTTTGATGTGATTGCTCTGAAGCACGATGTAAATTGCGTTCAATCATTCCATATTCAGCGGCAATCTGACGATATTCTGTAGAGCATTGATACTGTGATTCAATCCAGTTCGCCATCTGATGAAAATTATTTTTGAGTTCGTCTAAATGAGCTTCTTTTGCTTGTAACAATTCAGTTCCGGTTGATGATAACCAATCAAAGAAGCGATCAATTCCGTAGATAACCAAAGCTGTAGTTATCCCTGTCAGTATTCCTGATACGGCAAGTGAGATAACATCGGCAATTGGCGTTAAGATCGGAATCGACATAATAAATCCCTTAATGGATTCTTCAAACATCATACCGAGCCCCATAGTTACAATACCTGCAAAAATTTTGGTAACCTGACGGCACACTTCGCTATAGGGTTGTTCTTTGGGTGGCTTAACTAGCAGAGTTAAAGCCTCCCACAAGCCTTTCATGCTTTCACGAATTATGGTAACCACCTTAGCAGAAGTTGTAACAACAGAGTTGATGATAAACGTAAGAAGATTACTAACAAACCCTTGAACACCTCCTTTTAAAGCCGACTCTAAAGCGTGTTTGAGCTTTGAAATTACTCGTTCTGCTACACGTTTAAAGGCTGATATTAAACGTTCAATTAAAGATTGATCATTAGGATGAGACATCAATTGTTTTAGCTCGACAAATGAGCCTTGAACAAATTCGTGCAGCAAAACACCTAAAGCTTGGCGTAACGCATTTTTACTCGCCTCTTTAGCTCCTGTTATCGCGAGCTCTTTACCATGGTATTGCATGCGCTCCATCGCGGTTGGCATGTGTTTTTCAACTGCTTCATTTGCTTTATCTATTATAGGTTGTGTGACCGAAGGATCGTATCCGTTCTCAGCAGACAAAGCGTCTTCAGCAGACAAGTCACTCTTTTTCCTGTTATTTTCCATTGTGGTGTAATGGAGGTTATCTTTCTCAGACGCGACTGCTTTTCTACCGTCTTTATCCATCATCCAACCACCACCTTTATGGATTTCCGCTACTGGTTTTGTATGATCCAACTCGGCATTCGTACCCAGCTTACCTGTAGAAGTGGTTCTTTGAGTAGATTCCGTTTTGCCAGTGTATTCATCTATGAAAACCTGACTATTCATCGTGCCATTTTGCACTGCCTCCTTCATTTTATCCCTTTTAGCTTGACTGTAGTCATAATCAACGCGGCTGTATTCTTCTGACTCTTTAGCAAAAATCCCCTGGTTTGCATTATGTTGGGTAGTTACGTTCCCACCGCGCTTATCATCAAACATTGCGGGGGTCAGTCCAAAAGGACCAATTATTTGTTGTATCACTTGCTCTTGGCAGCTATTTAATAATTCCTGTAATCTTTGTTCACGAAGCTCGCTTTTAGTCTGAGTCGCTTGCTTATTGCTATCCATTTATTGTCCTTGTGGTACTAAGAATTAACTGTATCTGTTGAATATAGTCAAAATTTAATCAGTTACTAACAAAATAGCTTCCTGATTAAACCTTTTGTATTAATCATGAAAGACATCACCCAACCACTGCTTTTCTATGATAAATATGTCGTCAGAACATAAATTATATGGTTTTAATTTACTAGGTTTCTGATTGCTGTCGACTCTCATTTCAGCTAAAGGAATAATTGATTTTTCGTATGATGAATCAACCATATGCAACCCTTTATCTGATACTTTCTTAACCACTGACCAGTGCCCACCATATTGAAGGTCATAGCCTATGATACACACAAGATTTTTGCCGTTGTCAGCTTGCTGAATTTCTTTCAATACTGACTTTCTTGTTCGGGCTGTGTCTTTATGCCAAAAAGGAATTGAAAATTTGAGCCTGTAAAGCTCTGCGGTTTTGTCATCAAATAAATCATACTGCCCATTGATATAATCAATCACTCGGCTTAAGGTATTTTTAATTGTTCCGCGCCTTGTTCCATTAAAAAAGCTATTAAAATCGCCATCTTGCATATAGCCACCAATAACTTGTGTAAATAGTTCCTGCTCATCAAATGCTGGTTCAAGTGTTTTAAGCGCATTTACAATTGCATAAAAACCACAAGCGCCATCTAAATCCCCTTGCTTAACAGGTTTTACTCGTTTGATACTCATTCGTTATTCCTTGTTAAAGTGAGCACTTGAGTGCTCACTTTTGCTATTAACATTTTCAAAGCGCCTTATGTCTTTTAGTCGCCGATTTTAGATTATTCAACCCTGCACTATTCTTTTTGATTAAACACGGTAGCAAAGTAAGCCAATGAATTAGCTTCTTTCACTGCATCATGCGGAATGAGTAAGTACTTCCAAGGTTTGCCACTGTGTTGGGCTAGATACTCACTGGCATGACTGCACCATTTCACTCCGCTACGGGCTTTTTCAGTGACTTCCTCATTCCAACTGCCATCTTGGTTTTGATGTTGGGTACTTTTGGTTTCAATCATCAAGACATAGTCGGCGGTTTCAGCAACGAAATCCGGCACGTATTCAGGATGCTCGCTACCGCGTTTGTAGTACATCTTGAATTGGCCTTTGGCGGGCTTAAACCATTTCTCGCAGTCACGCTCTAATATCACCGCAAAGCGGCGTTCAGTGTCTGAATCAAACTTTTGCAATGGGTATAAACAACGGCTAAAACCACCAAAGAGCATTTGTTTGATGCGACTGACATCGCGCACTGTATCACGGTAGTTTTGCACCGGCTGGTCTTGCGCTATGGTGTAAGCGCAGTCACGTAAGGTGCTAAAGCCACTGCGTACATCTACAACGTACTCAGTTGCTTCCTCAAAGAAGTGTTTGTTTAGTTGCGCATAAATTAACTCTGCAATTTTGTGACCTTGAGACTTCAATATGTTTTCAACTACTGAGTCTTCATTATTAGCATCTAGGAGCGCTTCAACAGCTTGGCTAGCCAGTTGGTAAAGTAATTCGGAGTGTTCGTCATAGGGAATACTATCGTATTCAAATAATCTTCTAAGAATATAGTTTTGCTTAAATGGTTCATCTTCAGCCAAATACCCATCTTCAAAAGTACGCACTTTGTTTTTGCTTTTGCCTAACATTTGCTGGATAAGTGCATTATCTAATGGCTTTAAGGTACTTACGGATTCAATGTCTAAATCAAACGGGTGATAGCCGGTACGCACTTCACCTGATGGTGAAACAACAATACGCGGAATATCTATGGTGTTATCCACCGTAAGCTGGGTGACTTGCTCAACAATCGCCGCAATATCCACCGACTCTTCGGTAAATAGCTCCCGTTGCTCTTGAGTTAACTGGGCTTTCACCTGCTCGGTGATCTGTGCTTTTACCTCAGTCGTTAACAGCGCTTTACTGGTTGGCGCATCGGTAGGGCGTGTTTGATATTGCTTGATCACGCCCAATGCAGCGCGGGCAACGGTTTGTTGGTTAGGCGTGATATAAGTGGCTTTAGATTCTTGTACCTCACGGTTACCGTCTGCACCGGTAGCGGTTACGCCTGAACCAGTCAGTTGCTGCTCTAGGTTCGATTTCACCTGCACACTTTGTTTGGTTACATCATCTTCTGGGCGATCTAATACGCGTGTTTTCAGGCGCAGAGGATTGTTCGGGTCATTAGCCTCATCAACAATTTCTTGGAATTTGTCGTGGGCGACAATACTTAGCGTATCGACGGCTTCAACACCCGTGCGTTTGCCATAAGGTAAACGTAAACCACGGCCAATTGACTGTTCAATTAGGGTTCTGGCGTTGGCGGCGCGAAGTGGCACGATAGTGTACAGGTTAGTCACGTCCCAACCTTCTTTTAGCATGTTAACGTGTATAACAATCTCGGTAGGTTCATCCACATGTTCAACATTTAGTAGTGCTTGAATAGTTTCTTCTTCTTTTTTGCTGCTATCAACCTGGATTACTTTACCGCGGTAGCGCCCTTTAAATACGCTTTCAAGCTTAGTTAAAAGTCCCGCGGCATGGGTGGTATCACGAGCAATCACCAACATAAAGGGCTTAACCAACTTGGCATCATTTTCATGTGCATAAGTGGTTAAATCCACTTTGGTTTGCTCATGCAAACGAATACCATCCATTAACTTAATGGTTTCCAGTTCGTCTTTATCGTACTGGCTGGCATCAAAGTTACGCTGAGTAACGACAGCAGGCTCTTTCACAAAACCATCATCCATGGCACAAGCCAGTGGATAATCAATCACCACATTTTTAAAGTGCACTGGGCCACGACTTGATTCGGTAAAGGGTGTTGCCGTTAGCTCAACCGCGAACGTCGGGTTTAAATCATTTAACGCCTTAATACCCGCGCTTGCACGATAGCGATGTGACTCATCCATTAACAGCACTAAGTCAGGTAAGTTCGATAAGTACTCAAAGTAACTCTCACCTAAAGTTTCGGCTAAGCGTTTAATACGCGGTGCCTTGCCGCCGCGCACTTCAGTATTAATTTTGGCAATGTTAAACACATTAATACGTACCGAACCAAATAGGTCGTTTTGTACCTGAGCGCCACGGCTTTCATAGTTGTCACCGGTGATCACTTCTGGTGGTGCCAGCACAAAATCGGTAATGCCTTTAAACACATACTTAGGTGAGGCTGGTGAAAAATCGCTGATCAATTTTTCATAAATAGTTAGGTTAGGTGCCAACACAAAATAGTTGCGAATGCCATGCACCTGATACAAATAGGTAATAAAAGCGCCCATCAAGCGGGTTTTACCTACACCCGTTGCCAAGGCAAAACACAGTGATGGAAAGTCGCGTTCAAAATCGCTGAGCTTAGGGAACTGGGCTTTTAGGGTTTCTAATAATTCTGGCACATCGCGTTGTGGGTTCAGCAATTTGTGTTCAGAAGCACTAATTGCCACCGCCAAAGCACGCAGCGAGTCTTGCTGCGGCTGGCGTAAACTTAAACGGC
>NZ_ARZY01000014.1 GCF_000568405.1 Catenovulum agarivorans DS-2 | reverse complement strand
TCAATTTAGTGGTGGCTTAACCAGATCTCAGATTAACCATGAGCCAAAGCGCTACTAAGATAAATGCACGAATTTCACTTATTTAATTAATTCGAGTACGCAAAATTTGCATCAGTCGTGCTACTTGTTGCGTTTGTTTGGTCGCAACATTGGTTGATTCTGCTGGGTCGACTCTGTGGTCGTATAATTCAACATAAAACGGTTCGGCACTTTTGTCTTGGCTATTCATCCAAGCAATTAAGCGATAGTCATCGGTGCGCAGTGAATAACCCATGACATTTTGCTCGAAGGTTTCTTTATCCCAAAGGTGTGGAAATTGTTGTTCAATGCTTTGTTCCACTTGCACAATTAATTCACCAAAGTAGGTTTCGCGCATGCCCGGACGCAGCGGAAATGCTCCCCATTCACGTAAAGCTGGGGTAGGGAATTGGCTTAATGCTGACTCTTTCCATTTGGTATTTGGGTTGTCTAACAAAGGTTTTAAGCTTGTACCCTCGGTATGGGTTGGCATTGGGATATTGGCCAGTTCAGCCGCAGTTGGGTAGATATCTAATAATTCAACCAAAGCATCTGTTTTTAGAGCTTGGCCTTGCGCACGTGTTTCTGGCGTTGAGATGATAAAAGGTACGCGGGTGGCAATTTCATAGTTGCTTGCTTTACCCCAAATGCCCATGTCACCTAAATGGAAACCATGATCGCTCCACAAAATAATCACTGTATTGTCGTAAACGCCTTGATCTTTTAATGCTTGAATTATTCGGCCTATTTGTTCGTCGACATAACTAACACAAGCAAGATATGAATGTTTAAGTTGCAATGCTAATTCATCTGGAATTGCCTCAGTGTTTGGTACATCAGAAAAGGTTCTTAATTCAAAAGATGCGTGTAAGCCCATGGCTGCGCCATCTTTAGGAGCAACTTGGCGCGTTTGTGCTAACGTCGCCTTCACCGCTTCTTCATCATACATATCCCAATATTTTTTAGGCGCTATCCAAGGTAGGTGAGGTTTGTTCATCCCAAAACCAAAGAAGAAAGGTTTGCCAGCTTTAACTAACTCAGCCAAAGTTCGCTCGCCAAGTTCTGCATTATAGCCGTCAATGTATTCGTAGTCGGGTACATCAGCACCTTCAGTTGCAGGGCCGCGGCCTAAACCATATTTAGCTTGTTCACCATATTTAGCAAACATAAGCTTTTTATATTCATCGCGAAGTTTGTTGTTAGATTCCAATGCATAAATAGGTGGGCTTTGCATATCTTCTGGCATCAAGTGGGTTGCTTGCGGAAAATTCCATGAATTCTCTTCATCTTTATCACCATGATGAAAAATTTTGCCAACATAACTTGCGTTGTAACCATTTTGCATAAAGTGCTGCGGTATGGTTTTTACGTCACGAAACTTGTGGCGAAATTTCACATAGTTGTGAGTGACTTCAAGTGTATCTGGGCGTAGGCCCGTCATAATACTGGCACGCGATGGCCCACAAATAGCTTGTTGCGCATAGGCTCTAGTAAAAGTAATGCCTTTGCTAGCAAGTGCGTCTATATTCGGTGTTTTTGCGATTGGGCTGCCGTACGCACCAATTTCTGGGCGTAAGTCGTCTATTGAAATAAACAGGACGTTGCGGGGTTGTGTTTGCTCAACTGTTTGTTTAACTTCCGCGTCTTGCTTGGATGCTTGTTGTTGGCAGCCAGCAACCAAAGACATACCGACTACTATTGCAATTAACTTACTCAAGTTGTGTTTCATAAAAGCTTTAATCCCAATTATTGGTTTATATTGCTAATATAGCAATATAAACCAATTTATACCTCAGGAAAAGCTTAGTATTGAATTTTTGTTATTCAAACATTAACAGTTGTTGAGCAATACGGCGCCAAGTTGTGTTAGATAATTGAGGTAGCTATATCAAAAATGTTTTTATTATGTTCCGAGGGTGTTCCTTTTATCATTTAAACGTAATATGAATAAAAAGGTAATTTGTTGTTGATCTTTCAATCTAATGCGGTTAGTCTTGTTTTCGAGCTAGAGGGCTCATTAGTCATGTTTTGTATGAACTTGGGGCATGGATGCTCGTTTTATGTGTGTGTTTATCGTGAAGTAAGTTTGCTGGGGTACTCTGTTACCCCGGCTTTTTTGTTTTTATAACCTGCCGTGGTATCTACCGTCTTTCCGTGCAAAAATCTATTTATTGTTAATAAACGAGTAAAAAATAGACTTGATTATTAAATATGTCATGAATGTTAATGTTTTTGATACAAATATACTTGAATATCAAACATGCCATGTTTATATTGTCAATGATATGCACAATACAACTAAACAAAACATGACTAGGTTATAAAAAATGAGCGAAATGGTGTATTACGACCTGAAAAAAGCGGCGAAAATGACGCCAAGCTTGCCAGTTCAGGTTGCTAGAGAATTGGGTCGACGTATTGTTGCTGGCACTTTTGAGCCAGGTACATTAATTGATGATGAAAATAAGTTAGCCGAGCGTTACCAAGTAAGCCGTGTTGTCATCCGTGATGCGGTAAAAATATTGGTTGGCAAAGGTTTACTTGATGTGCGTCGTGGTATCGGTACTAAAGTTCGACCACGTGATCAATGGGTTTTGTGGGACGATGATGTGTTGGCTTGGCATATTACCGCGCCAGCAAATCCACAGTTTTTGCGTCAATTAATGGATATTCGATTAGCGTTTGAACCTAAAGCTTCTCGCTGGGCTGCAGAGCGTGCAACTGACAAAGACATCGTGGAAATTGAGTCTGCCATATTAAAGATGGAAGCCGAAAAAGGTTCGATAGAAAAGTTCATTGTTGCCGACGCCATGTTCCATAAAGCGGTTTTACATGCTGCGCATAACGAGTTTTTAACTGCAATGGAAGGGGTTATTTATTCTGCGTTATTAGTTAGTGTTAAAATTACTAACCAAGACCCACGCGAAAATGAAGATTCTATTCCATTCCATCGCGAAGTATTTGAAGCGATCGCAGCGAGAGACGGTAAAAAAGCAGAGGAGCTAACCGAAGTATTACTGCGTGACGCATGCGAACGTCTAGATAAAGAATTTGACCAATAGCTTCTAGTTTATTTAATCGACAACGTTAAGCATATAACCTGTTTATATGCTTAACGTTTTTCAATTTATATTTATTAATTTAACCTTTCTTTAAACTTCTAGTCTCACCAAAGTTAGCTGATATATATTTAAGTTATTGTTTTTAAATACTAATTTAAAGTCTCTTTATTTATTATTAAATATCCACTGAAACATTTCGGAAACATGTTGCAACTTCAAACATAATATGTTTAAATTTTTCCATCCTATAACATCATATGTTTGAGAGTATGCATGAGTGAACTTGTTTATTACGATTTAAAAAGCAGCGCTTCAATGGCGCCTAGTTTACCTGTGCAGGTTGCCCGGGAATTGGGCCGACGAATTGTAGCTGGCACTTTTGAAGTGGGCAGTTTAATGGATGAAGAAGGCAAGTTGTCTGAGCGCTTTCAGGTGAGTCGGGTTGTTATTCGTGACGCCATTAAAATTTTAGTCAGTAAAGGTTTGTTGGATGTGCGCCGCGGTATTGGCACTAAAGTTCGTCCGCGTGATCAGTGGATATTGTGGGATGACGATGTGTTGGCCTGGCATATAGCCGCTTCGCCTAACCCAGAGTTTTTAAAACAACTTATGGATATCCGCATTGCCTTTGAACCCAAAGCTGCTCGTTGGGCTGCGCAGCGCGGTTCGATGGAAGCCATTTTGAATATTGAAAAAGCAGTTATCAAAATGGAGTTGGAAAAAAATACCACTGAAAAATTTATTGTTGCTGATGCACTCTTTCATAAAGCTGTTCTGTGTGCCGCCAACAATGAGTTTTTGAACTCTATGGAAGGGGTTATCTATTCTGCGCTGTTAATGAGTGTAAATGTAACCAATCGAGACACCCAGCAAAATGAGGCAACAATTGCTATTCACAGGCAGGTATTTGAAGCAATTCAAAAAAGTGATGGTGATTTAGCCGAAAAGCTAACCGAGCAACTATTAAGTGAAGCTGCTGGGCGATTGTGTAAAGATAAAAAATAACATCAGATTAACTAGCTAGAGACTACACTTGGAGCAAGTTGCTAGGCTTTAGTTTTTAAAGGTTCCTCTTTGAGAACTGCTTGGCGTCAGACGAATTTATTCCCGCCTGACGCATTTTTTTAGATTTAGTATGAGGCTAT
This sequence comes from Catenovulum agarivorans DS-2, assembly GCF_000568405.1. Taxonomy (GTDB): domain Bacteria; phylum Pseudomonadota; class Gammaproteobacteria; order Enterobacterales; family Alteromonadaceae; genus Catenovulum; species Catenovulum agarivorans_A. The sequence continues at coordinate 97,512 of NZ_ARZY01000014.1, read as the reverse complement.
ACATGTCGACAACACAAAGCAATGTCACAAGATACTCGCTAATAGCGGCGTTTGGTGGATTTGTATTTGGCTTAGATTTGCTCAATATATCCGGTGCAATACGTTTTATCAGTGCTCAATTTGGTTTAACAGATAACCAGCAAGGTATGGTTATTGGTGCAACCTTTTGGGGGGTAATGGGGGTGCTATTTTTTGCAGGTACCTTATGCGAAAAGTTTGGCCGCAAAAGAGTATTGTTGAGTATTGCGCTTGCCTATACAGTTTCAACACTCATGTCGGCATTTGCCACCAGCTACGAAATGTTATTAGTTGGGCGTTTTATCGGCGGTGCGGCATTTGCGTCGTTAACCGTTTCGGCTATGTATATAGGAGAGGTTGCTCCGGCAGACCAACGTGGCAAATTTGTTTCAGTTAACCAGTTGATGATTGCTTTGGGCATTTTTGTGACCTCGGTGGTTAACTATTATTTGTTACAGTACCTATCGCAAATTGAGTTTATAACCGAAGCTAACGTCTGGCGTTTTATGCTCGGTTCAGAATTGATTGCCAATGTAATTTGGGTTGCTTTGTTGCTAGGTGTGCCTGAATCACCACGTTGGTTGTTGAAAAAAGGCAAAGATGAGCAGGCAAAATTAGCACTAAATAAAATGATGCCTGCAGAGCAAATAGATGCTTTTGTCGTCCAAGTTAAAGAGAGCTTCCACAATCAATCAGACAGCAGCACTTTAACTCAACTTAAAAATCTATTTTGCGGTCGTATGTCTTGGATTATTGCAATTGCGGTTGTTTATGCGGTCGTGCAAGGTGGTACGGGGATGAACGCTGTGTTGTCGTTTGCACCTATGGTATTCGAGCAAGTAGGCATGTCGACTCAAGACAGCTTTATGCAAACCGTAATCATGGCTGTGGTTAATTTAGCCGCGGTGTTTATAGCAATATTTACAGTCGAAAAGTTAGGCCGACGCAAACTGACTCTAGGTGGTTTGGCGTTAGTTGTATTAGCTCACAGCTCTATTTGGTTTGGCTTTAAAGATACAACTTATGTCTTTGATCAAGCGGCATACCAGCGCATTCAAACTGAATTAACTGGCCAAGCAGTAGATTTAACCAAATTAGCTAATATGGTCGGACAAACCTATCAAAACGATGTCGCATTAAAAGCTGCTTTGGCGGAGCGTTTAACTAACAATGAGCTGCCGCTCGCATCTGGTTCAGTGATTAATCAAACAATTAATGGTATCAAACCACTGGCGGTTGTATTTGGCATATTTGCTTTTATCGCTGCGTTCAATTTATCGATTGGCCCAATTATGTGGGTTATTTTCTCAGAAATTTTCCCGAATAACGTTCGAAGTATAGGTCTTGCGTTTGCCGCGCTCGTTCAAACAGTTTCTTCTTGGGCGGTTAGTCAATTATTCCCTTGGAGCTTAAGCAACTTTGGTGCTGCAAACGTATTTTTGATGTACGCGTTTATCGGTTTGGGTGGGTTGATCATCATGTTCTTAATTTTGCCTGAAACCAAAGGTAAATCGATTGAACAGCTTGAAAAAGATTTAGTAAAAAAGGGTAAAGACGAATGCAGCATGCAAACGCAGAATATCTAGTTGTTGATTGGGGCACCACAAACTTTAGAGCGTTTGCGCTAGACGCAAACGGCCAAGTGGTTGAGCAAACTTCATCGAATCTTGGTTTGATGCAGGTTGAAGATGGTCAATTTGCTCAAGTTTTGGAGTCAGTGTTGAGCCAATGGTTGGACAACTTTAAGCATTTGCCAATTTACATGGCTGGTATGGTAGGTTCAGCTCAAGGTTGGGTAAATGTTGATTATGTAGCGACGCCCGTTGATTCGGAAGCACTTGCCGCTAAAACCCATAAATTTGAATTACCATGGGGCGCAAACGGTTACATTATTCCTGGCGTTAACCATCAGAATTCTGCTGGTATATTTGATGTGATGCGTGGTGAAGAGGTTCAACTATTTGGCTTAGCTCAACTTTTAAACAGCGCAAATTTTGATGCGGTTTTTCCCGGTACACACAGTAAACACATTAAGTTTGCCGATGGCAAAATCCAGTCATTTGCTTCGTTCATGACAGGCGAAGTGTTTGGCTTGTTACTTAACAATAGCATTTTAGGACGTGGCTTGCCGAAACAGCAAGATGACGAATCGGCCTTTATGAAAGGGGTTATTGAGAGTCAAACGAGTTGTTTAACCAATCGTATTTTTGCAGCGCGCACGCATAGATTATTTCAGCAAGTTGCGGATGAACATATCGCAGACTATTTATCAGGTCTGTTAATTGGTCACGAAATTCGCCAGCTTAGTGCACATAATGTTCTCCTAGTTGGAGGTGGTACTTTGTGCAAGAGATATCAAACAGCTTGTGAAACTTTAAATAAATCAGCGACAGTTTACTCAGGTGATGAGTGTTTCTTGTCGGGAATGCAACAACTTATTCAGGAATTAGCGAATGCCAAGTAGTTCTTTCAATGTAAATAATCACCTACCCCTTATAGCCATTATCCGAGGCGTGCAACCCGACAATGTGTTGGAGGTTGCAGAGGTTTTAGTCGATGCAGGTTTTAGTTTAATTGAAGTACCGCTCAACAGCCCAGACGCTTTAACCAGTATTAAATTATTGGTTGAAAAGTACCAAGCTGAATTGGGTAAATCTATCTATGTAGGTGCAGGCACTGTTACCACACCCGCGCAGGCACAAGCTGTAATTGATACAGGCGCTAACTTGGTTGTCACCCCCAATTTAAACTTAGAGGTACTTGAGTTAGCTCATCAAGCTAATTGTATTACGTTCCCTGGGGTTGTCACGCCTACTGAAGCTTTTTCAGCTGTGGCAGCGGGCGCAACTGGTATCAAATTATTCCCCATATCTATGGTGGGGTTAGATGGCTATAAAGCGCTTAAATCTGTCCTACCAAAAGACGTTTTATCTTTCCCTGTTGGCGGTGTTGAACCAACAGTTGACAGTATGTTGCCTTACTTAAAAATCGGTGCCAACGGTTTTGGTTTAGGCTCAGCTTTGTACAAGGCTGATATGAGTATTGAACAAATTTCAGATATTGCTAAAGCCTTTGTCAAAGCTTACGAGCAATGTTTGCAACAAATCTAAACTAGCGAAGTCTGTTTCTGGAGTATCACATGAGTAATTTACACAATAAAGCTATCGTGGCGAATGAAAAAAGCCCACATGTTAAACTAAAAGCGATTAATTTTGGTGATTGTACTTGGAGCCAAGGTTTTTGGGCCGATAAAACCAAAAAAGCCATCGATGTAATGATCCCTTATATGGGCGACGTGCTGTGTGGTGATGTTGGCCACGCTTTAAATAATTTTAAAATTGCTGCAGGCTTAAAAGAAGGCAAACACCAAGGCATGTATTGGCATGATGGTGACTTCTACAAATTTGTTGAAGCGAAAATTTATGCTTATGGTTTAACTAAAAATGAAAGCTTATTAAAAGAACTTGATGAATACATTGATATCATAGGTAAAGCTCAAGAGCCAGATGGATACTTACAGACTCAGATTCAATTAAAAGTTGAACCTGAAGCAGAACGTTATGCAAATCGTAAATATCACGAAATGTATAATACAGGTCACTTGCTTATTACAGCATGTGCGCATCACCGTATTACAGGTCAAAACAACTTTTTAGATATCGCAATCAAACATGCTGATTTGCTGTATACCTATTTTTATCCAGATACAAAACATTTCCAACGTTTTGGTTTCAACCAAACTCAAATAATGGGTCTAGTTGAATTATTTAGAACGGTTGGAGATGATAAATATTTGAAACTTGCACAAAAATTTATTGACCGTCGTGGTACCTATGCAATTGAACACGATTCAACTACCGTTGGTTATCCAATTGGTGATATGGTTCAAGAGCGCACTCCACTGCGTGAAGCAGACGAGCCAGTAGGCCATGCTGTATTAGCCTTATACTACTATGCAGGTGCGGCAGATGTTTATGCTGAAACGGGTGAAAAAGCATTAGTCACAGCGTTAGATCGTTTGTGGGAAAGCGTTACCCAAAAGAAAATGTATGCAACTGGTGCGGTTGGTCAAACACACTATGGTGCATCTAGCAACCGTGACATGATTGAAGAAGGTTTCATTGACGACTACATGATGCCGAACTTAACAGCCTACAACGAAACATGTGCAAACTTATGTAATGCGATGTTTAGTTGGAGAATGTTAGGTATTCATGGTGAAGCTAAATATGCTGATATCATTGAATTAGTTATGCATAACAGTGCATTATCAGGTATTGGCCTTGAAGGCAAAGACTATTTCTATGCAAATCCTTTACGTATGTTACATGGTACACGTGATTATGATGCACACGCTGATGTGACTGAAACCCCTAATCGTGAAGGCTATTTAAGCTGTTTTTGTTGTCCACCAAATATCGTCCGCACTATTTCCAACTTGTCAGGTTGGGCTTACAGCTTGGCGGATAATGGTGTATATGTGAACTTATACGGTGGCAACACCTTGCAAACAACCATGTTAGACGGTTCTAGCATTAAGTTAACTCAAGATACAGATTACCCTTGGAAAGGCATCGTTAAATTCACCGTAGAAGAGTGTAAAGCTGAAGCATTTGATATCGCGTTGCGTGTCCCTGGCTGGGCAACTGGTGCTGAAATCACTATCAACGGTGAAAAAGCAACTGTTGAAGCAGTACCTGGTACCTATGCAGTGATCAACCGTAGCTGGCAGGCAGGAGATGTTGTTGTTATCGATATTCCAATGGAAACAACTTACATCGAAGGTCACCCGCGTATCGAAGAAGTGCGTAACCAAGTTGCATTAAAACGTGGTCCGGTTGTGTATTGTGTCGAAACACCTGACTTGCCAGAAAATGCAGGTGTGTTAGATGTCTATTTACCAAGTGATCAAATTCCTCAAGCAGAGCATAAAGACGACTTCTTGGGCGGAGTAACTGTGTTACGTGGTGACGCTTTGGTTCGTAAAGCGGATGGCGAAGGTATGTATCGCAAAATCAACAAATTGGATTGGCAAACACATCAAGTTCAGTTTGTGCCATATTTTACATGGAGTAACCGTGGATTAGCTGAGATGACTGTATTTATGCCAATTGTTTGGAAATAAATCTAAATCTTTACTAATTGGTTGTTATGGTCTTTATTTAAAAGGCTTCAACCGACTAACGGTAAAATGAGTTCTGGTTAAAAAGGCAAATTCTATTTGCCTTTTTTTGTAAATGAAGTGTAAATAATTATATAAAATAAGACTACATATGTTATATTTAAACATCATATGAAGGTGTTGTGGAGTGCTCTTACAGTGAATATTCTTAATCAAGTTAAAATACGCACGCGTATTATCTTACTTGCGCTTATTCCTACGGTTATTGTAGCTATCTTGTCTTTAAAACAAGTTTGGCTTGCGCAAGACAAATTGAGCCAGTTGGAAGATTTGTCGGTGGCAATGGAAGTGGCACGTGAGACAGGCAAGTTAGTTAGGAATATTCAATCTGAACGTGACTACACCTATGGGTATGTGCGTGGTGAACCTTTTGGCAGTGCAGGGGGTAAATACAAAAAGCCTTTATTTGAACAGCGGACACAAACAGATCGAGCAATTCAACAATACCAATCTTTTGTTAGAACAAACCAGGAAAAGATTGCCAAATTAGAAGGTATGGCAGGCGAGATCAAGCAGTTGCTTGATATTGTACCTAACATGCTAGAAACCAGAGACTATATTAACCGCTCTCAATTGCAAGATGAAAGTAAAGCTTGGGTGGTTAATAGATACGGTGCCGGAATTCGCCGTGCGTTAGATGTTATTAATGCGGTTGTTCCATTTGCTGCAAATAACAAAGAACTATCGCTTATTATTGGCGCTTACGCGTCACTATTGCAAATGGATTATATTTATTCATTTGAACGTAGTACTAAGTTGCGAACTTTCTCGCAAGACGAGATGGACTACACCAGTATCGGTAATAACAAAGGTGATTTCCGCCAGATCCAAGATGCGCAAACACGGCTATATGCTTACGCTACCCCAGATATTCGACAAAAATATGCCAAGCATTTAGACAGTGAAAATCAACAAAGGATCAATCAAATTCGTCGCAAGCTATTGGGAATGGGGGGGAATAAGTTTCCGCTTCAACCAGATGATTGGTTTGAATTGTCGACCGACAATATGAACGATTTACGTAAAATCATCAACTATACTGAGCAGCGAATCGAAACTATCAGCTCTGAAGAGGCGGCTGACGCTCAAGACGTTGTATTTGGTCAACTTATTACATTTTTTGTTACTGTTGCACTGATTATAGTGGTTTCGGTATTTATTATTTTATCTATTAATAAGCCGCTAAAATCTCTACTTGATGAGATGAAGTATGTTGCAAAAAGTAAAGATGTTGGCACAACCATTAACGCAGAAGGCTCAGACGAATTAAGTGAACTGACACAAGCTTTCAATTCTTTACAAGCCAGCTTTAATCAAGCCCTTTTAGGCGTTAAATCTGAAGTTAGTGCAATTACTAACTCGACTAATTCAGTCAGCAACGCAACAGACGAAAGTCAAAAGCGGGCTGTCAGCCAAAACCAAGCGACCGACTCAGTTTCGGTTGCGGTGAATGAAATGACCTCAACCATTGAAGAGGTTGCGGGTATTTCTCAACAAACTGCCGATGCTGTTGAAGTCGCGCATACGACTTCGGTCGAAAGCAGCCGTAAGGCGTTAAATAGTCGCGATATCATGGAGAAATTAGTTGGTGAACTGTCTAATACTCAAGAGCAAGTAAATAAACTTAATTCGGAAACAGAAGTAATTGGTTCAGTGTTAGAGGTAATACAAGCTATTGCTGAACAAACTAATTTATTGGCATTAAATGCCGCGATAGAAGCTGCCCGAGCTGGTGATCAAGGCCGTGGGTTTGCAGTTGTTGCCGATGAAGTACGAAGCTTAGCTAGAAGAACTCAAGAATCAACTGAGCAAATTCGTGGACAAATTGAAGCACTGCAATCTGGTTCTCGTGCGACTACATCAAGTATGGAACATCTTAAGCAACAAGGTGAACATGCCGTTGAGGTTGTTGTGAGTAGTTTGCATGCGTTTGAGTCTTTGCAGAGTGAGCTAGATAAGATATCGGGCATGTCAACTCAAATAGCGACAGCATCAGAAGAGCAATCACAAGTTGCCGCTGAAATTAATCAAAGAGTGCATGAAATTAAGGACGACACAGACAATTTAACTCATCAAACTCAAGCAACGGCCGACGCATGTAAAGACTTAAAAACGACTGCGCAAAAATTAGCTGCGCATGTAGCTGATTTTCAAGTCAAAGCATAAAAAATATTGTGTACAAAGTGGCCAAGTGCCACTTTTTTTGCATTAGCTTAAACATATTATGAATATTTAAATGGTACCAATTATGCTTAAATCCTTCTTGATGGTGTTGTTATTGTATTGTCTGCCACATTGGCAGGCCATTGCACAATTGAATCATTCAAATGTGATTTCGATAAAAGCTGGGATATTTGTCGAAACTTTCAAGAAGTATCCGCATTTTATGCAATCGGATATATGCCAACAAGCGCTAGATATCAGCCAAATGCAAATAGATCGAACGTTATTAGACGCAATCTTAATGTGCAGAGCTTTTGAACATCAAAATACACGTTTGCAGATAGAGTTTGTCAGTATGCCAAATGAGCGCAGAGGTATGTTGTTAGTTGAGCAAGGCAAGATGGACACGATGACATCATCAGTGTGGTCGACTGAAACAAACGGAGCAGATGTGTATGTAACACAACCACTACTTGATGTAGGTGAATTTGAAAAAGGCGTTTATTTTGCTATGTCGCATCCGGTGTTTGATTTACCGCCTCAACAGGTCGCTTTAAGTAATTATACTGGTTTGTCGGTTAAAGACTGGACTCTAGACAATCAAGCGCTTTATCAACTGACTACACAATATATAAAAGTTGGCTACTCTCCTGCGATTTTCCAGTATATGAGAAAAGGTAGAGCCGATTTCATCCTATTGGAATTTCCTTCTAGTTATAACCTTAATTGGTGTCACGACGAGGTATGTTTAAAACCTTTGCCCAATGTAAAAGTTGCATTGAATGGTACGCGTCATTTGGTTGTTTCAAAATATTCTGAAAACGGTGCTCAGTTTTTTTATCGATTAGAGCGAGGTTTAACTCAATTGCGAGCTATGGGCGAAATTCGCAAGCTTTATCAACAATCTGGCTTGATTAATTCGCAGGTAGAAGACTGGAAGGTACTGAATTAATTATTGAAAAGTAACTGAAATCAAAAAAATTTATTAATAAATAACTCCCTTAAGTTATTCACTATAAAAAAGAGGCCAATAAATGAAACATATATTAATTACTTGCCTTATGTTTTTACTGCTTAGCAGTAAAGCATGGTCGGCTGTTAATGCTAAACAACCCAATATACTACTGATTTTAACCGATGACCAAGGTTATGCTGATGTTAGTTTTAACGGGTCGCAAGATATACGAACGCCGAATTTAGACAAACTCGCAAATGCAGGGACAACTTTCTCTTCAGCCTATGTTGTGCACCCTTTTTGTGGCCCTAGCCGAGCTGGGTTATTGACTGGGCGATATCCACATATGTTTGGGTCGCAATTTAACCTTCCGCGTCAAAAGCAGGCGGGTGGTTTAGGTGTACCTGTAGAAGAAACTTATATCTCGTCAGTATTGCAACAAGCAGGTTATTACACAGGTATTGTCGGCAAATGGCATTTAGGTGAAACTGCTAAATATCACCCAAATAACCGAGGTTTCGACGATTTTTGGGGATTTTTATATGGCGGGCACGATTATTTCCCAAAAGAGTATGAAAGAAAATACCAAGCTTTCAAAGAGCGCGGTTTAGATTACGCGATTCCCCAATACTTGGTTCCATTGGAACACAATGGTAAAGAAGTTCGCGCAAAAGAATATCTAACCGATGAATTATCGAAACAAGCACAACGTTTCATTAAATCAGCTAATGATAAACAAGAACCTTTCTTTTTATACTTGGCGTACAACGCACCGCATACGCCTTTGCAAGCTAAAGAAGAGGATATGGCTCAGTTCCCAAACATTAAAGATAAAAAACGCAAAACATATGCAGGTATGGTTTGGGCTGTAGACCGTGGTGTGGGGCAAATTGTTGAAACATTGAAAGAGACAGGTCAATACGAAAATACCTTAATCGTATTCCTGAGTGATAATGGGGGTAAAACCAGCCAAGGCGGCAATAACTATCCATTGAAAGAGGGTAAAGGCAGTACACATGAAGGTGGCTATCGTACGCCTATGTTTATGCATTGGCCGGAGCAGGTTAAACCTGGTCATAAATATCGTCACCCTGTATCAGCACTTGACCTATATCCAACTTTTGCAAATTTAGCGGGGGCTAAAATACCTGCCCAAAAGAAATTGGATGGTAAAGATTTATGGCCAGCGCTTAAAAGTAATCAAAGTGTTCGTCCAGGTGAGCCAATTTACGTAATGCGCCATAGATTAGGTTATTCTGATGTAGGTGTGCGTATCGATAACTTTAAAGCATTGCGAATTAACAATGGTCCTTGGCAATTATTCGACGTGGAAAATGACCCAGCAGAAGAGCGCGATCTGGCCAATAAATACCCTGATTTATTGCTAGAGTTAGTCGCCAATATGGAAGCTTGGAGCGTCGGCCATGCACAGCCCAAATGGTTTCATAATTTAGACACTGCAGTTGAATGGCGCACTCATTTTATGCCAAGGTTTAACGAAACTTTTAATTTGAGCCAAGGGTTACAATCACACTAGTTGTCACATTTGTTAATAAATCGGTCGCCCTTTGTGGGCGATTGATTATATTTAAACAAAAAATCTACATTCTAACTTTCTGATATTATTGAAAATAGCCGTTTTTTGTAGTTTTGTAGCCAATTTTAAAAGTCTTAAGTTTGTAAATTTGCGATAAAGCCCTATTGTTATCAATAAACAATATAGGGCACCTTAGGTGAAATTAAATTGTTCCGTTACAAGCATTATTAAACATACGTTTAAGCTATTTATCGTTTCGCTGGTTTGTCTACATACCAGCGTGCTTGCCAAACCCACAAACCAACAACCCAACATCTTATTTATTTTAGCTGATGATGCGGGCTATCAAGATTTTGGTTTTCATGGTAGCAACACCATGAAAACACCAAATTTAGACCAGCTTGCTAAGCAGGGAATTTTATTCAGCAACGCATATGTCAGTGCTGCTGTATGCGGACCGTCTAGAGCCGGTATTTTAACCGGAAAGTACCAACAAAAATTTGGTTATGAGGAAAACAACGTACCAGGTTATATGAGCAAATCAGGTATAACAGGTGACGATATGGGCCTGCCGCTCGACCAGAAAATCATGCCCCAATATCTCAAAGAGCTGGGTTATACCACTGCGCTCATAGGTAAATGGCATCAAGGTAATGCAGACAGGTTTCATCCGATTAAGCGTGGTTTTGACTATTTTTATGGTTTTCGCGGTGGCGCGCGTAGCTACTTTCCATTTGGCGAAGAAAATCCAAATCATAGACCCGAAGACTACTTAGAAGAAGGTTTTGCTAACTTTGCCGAAAGCCCAAAATATTTAACCGATGCTTTAGTAGATAAAACCATTGAATTTATGGAAAAAAATAAAGCGGCTAATCCATTTTTTGCGTTTTTATCACTAACAGCAGTGCATGCACCGATGGAAGCCGAAGAAGCTGATTTAGCACAATTTCCACAGTTGTCGGGCAACCGAAAAACCTTGGCAGCTATGACACTTTCAATGGACAGAGCGATAGGCCGTTTGTTGAATCGATTAGACCAGCTAGGGTTAAGCGACAATACAATTGTTGTTTTTACCAACGATAATGGTGGGCCGACTGATCAAAATGCTTCGAACAATGCGCCATTAAGTGGCACAAAAGCTAACCACTTGGAAGGCGGCATTAGAGTTCCTTTTATCATGCGTTGGCCGAACAAATTGCCAAGCAAAAAGATTTATAAGCAGCCAATTATTACACTCGATTTATTACCAACTTTTTATCAAGCCGCAGGTGGTGATTCTAATGGGCTAACTGATATTGACGGCGTTAATTTGCTACCGTATTTGACCGCTAAAGCGATCGAGCATCAAAATGCTAGACCACACCAAACTCTATACTGGAAAAAAGAAAACAGAGCAGCTATCCGTGATGGTGATTGGAAGCTTTTAAGATACCCTGATCGCCCCGCCGAACTATACAATTTAACACAAGATAAAGCTGAACAAGTTAACTTAGCGTCGGCCCAACCACAAAAAGTCGCAGAGCTATACAAAAAGCTATTTGCATGGGAGCTGACATTGGAAAGGCCTTTGTGGCAATTAAAGCGTCAATACGAAGGCGCTGCGATGCAGCGCATGGATACGTACCGAACCCATATTCCTGATTAATACGTTCTTATAATAAGGTTAATAAAATGAAGCAGTTACATTTTAAGAAAATTTGTTTGGCTTGGTTGTTTTTATTGAGCTGTTTTGGCTTAGCGCATGCGCAACAACAGCCAAACATTGTGGTTATTTTAGCGGATGACTTAGGTTATCGTGATGTTGGTTTTACCGGTGCAAAAGATATCAAAACACCGAATATAGACAAACTTGCGCACAATGGGGTGATATTTAATAACGGCTATGTCACTCACCCTTATTGCGGACCTTCGCGCGCCGGTTTATTAACTGGTCGTCACCAAGCGCGTTTTGGTATGGAGAACAATGTTTCGTATTCGCCAGACGACAAACACATGGGCCTGCCACTGACTGAAAAAACTTTCGCAAAGCGTTTACAGCAAGTGGGTTATAAAACAGCTATTTTTGGCAAATGGCATTTGGGGGGTGCTCCACATTTTCAGCCAAATAAAAGAGGGTTTGATTATTTTTATGGGTTTTTAGATGGTGGTCACCAATATATGCCAGGCGAAGTACACATAGGTGCTGATGGCTACTGGTTGCCAATTATGCGCAATACTGGCGTGGCAGAATTCGACGAATATTTAACAACGGCATTGAGCAAAGATGCGGTTAAATTTATTGAGCGTGAACAAGATAATCCATTTATGATCTATATGTCCTACAACGCGCCGCACACGCCATTGCAAGCACCAGAAAAGACGATTGCTAAATATAAGCATATTGAAGATAAAGAGCGTCGCATATACGCCGCTATGGTAGGCGAAATGGATCAAGGTATTGGTTTATTGGTAGACGCTTTAAAACGTACAGGTCAATACGAAAACACCTTAATCTTCTTCTTATCTGACAATGGAGGTGTGTACCCTGAAGAATGGCTACCTACTTTCGATTGGTCAGACAACAGCCCATTCAGACGTGGCAAAGTTGCGTTGTTAGAAGGTGGTATTCATGTACCATTTGTCGCACATTGGCCAGCAAAAATAAAACAGGGTTTTGAGTTTGATGGGCTTGTTTCAGCACTTGATATTGCAGCAACATCGGTGGCAATTGCTGGGGCGGATAGCAGTGATGGTTTGCTAGAAGGGGTAAACTTAGTGCCTTATATGACACAGCAAAAAACAGATTCACCGCATAAAGCGTTATTTTGGCGTTTAGAAGAAGCCGACCATATATGGGCAGTTAGAACTGAAAAAGCCAAATATATGCGTCAGCCTTTACCAAATGTAGGCCGCTCGTTCTTTGATATGGTTAACGACCCTTACGAGCGCAATAATATTGTTGATCAGAAACCTCAACAACAAGCTGAATTAGCCAAATTGTGGAATATTTGGAATAGCAAAAACATCAACAACATATTGCTGCAATCGTGGGAATACAAAAAAGCACGTAATGATTTTTATGACCAACTATTTGAACAAAATAAGCAGGAAGCAAAAGATAGGGCTGTTTATAAGATCGAATAGCATGTTCACTTCGAATTGGTGACTAACTTGGAGAAAAATGATACAAGTAGCAAGTATAGGGCGGGGATTAACCTTTCTTATACTCTATGGATACTTGTATAAACATGACGTCTACCTTAAAAGTGTTATTGATGCTGCTGGCAAGCTTTGCCAGCTTTTTTACTGCGGCAAATGCAAATGGTCGTGCTGCAGATGGAGATATAGCAACCCGCTATATAGGGTCTTGGCAAGGAGCATTTGACCTAAGCGGGAAACTTTATTCTGTTGACCTTACTATTCAGCGCAATGAGTTGGGACGCTATCGAGGGTTTATTCGATACCAGGGCTGCCAAGCCTTATTGGTAGCGGTACCAAGCATTGAAGCTGACGCGTTGTCTTTTGTAGAACACCGAGTGCGTGGCAAATGCATAAGAAGTGGTTTGTACTTGTATTCTCTGAAGGCGCAAAACAAGACCTTAGCTCTTTATAAGTATTATGTACCCAATTTTCTAACCGATAAAACACTCACCTTTGAGGCATCTCTTTCGCGCAACCCTGAACTGCAAGCAGAGTTAGGTGCTTTGTTGCAATCAAATGCGTATAAACCTGTGGCAACCTTACAAGCTTGGTCTACTAAGCCGGACACACGCTTTAGGTTTGCAAATCATATTGAAATTACTTCCTTTCAAAAGTACGCGAAGCGGTTCAATGGTCTAGTGGAATTTTCAACCAAAGAGGGCAGTTGTGTCGGTGAACTGAAATCAGATGTGGTCGAAACAGATATTTTGCGAGTTAATTTTATAGATGCTAAGTGCGCTGATTTGAATGCTGGTTATTTTTCAGGCTATTCGCCGGGGCGGTTTTTGAACTTGCACTGGAACATGCCAAAAGATAAACAGGCGCTTGCAGATCAATACTATAGTGGGTTGAGGTTAAAACCCGATAAAGTTAAGTATGCTCATAGGACTATGCATAGAAATATGAGCTTTAATGGTAGAATTATTCGCTCGCTTGTTGAGTCTTTTGAACATGAACGGAGTCAACGTCTAATTTTTGACCGTTATATTAATCAAATTGCTTCAGGCGATTATAGCGTGCGTTTTCAGTCAGCAGACATGGTTGGTGGTTGGTCGGGCGTACTCGCCATGGGCAATTATACATTTAGTGTGGAAGCTGCTTTGTGGCCAACTTCACTTTATAACACGAGACATGTTGCAGGTTTATTATGGTTTGTTGAAGCGCAGTGCCAGCTAGGATTTCTACTTAATTCGCCTAAAAAACCTGCCACAGCGAACTTGACGTTTGAATTTGTCCCGTCAAGCCAATGTCTGCTCGAAGATCTTGGCATGGATAGAAATACTTTATATGGTGGCTTGAAACTGAGTTCAGATAAAAACAATTTTATACTTAATCTTCAAGCAATGTCGTCTTCTGCATGCAGTAATCCAGCTTCGAATAAATGTCATCCTGTCGGTTTATTTAGCCGTTCTATACCTAGCTATTCTTTTCAAAAACTAATTAAACAAGCTCGTTATGAACTTATCGATGCTCCTTCATATTATGGTGAATTGGCGATACTAAAGGGAAAACCGTTGGCGCAAGCCGGAAGGAAAGAGCATAACTTGGCGTTGAATAAGTCGGAGCAATACAGGCAGAAACTATTGAAAATTCGTCAAGAGGCTGAAATGGCAGCTCGAAAACGAGAGCAGCGCATATTTGCAGAACGCGAGCGCTACCAGAAGATTCATAAAACAGCCGAGAATATGGTTAACACTGCAGGAGCGCCCCCTAACAATAATAGCTTTGCAGATGAAGAGCAGGTGATAATCAATTTTTTGCAAGTTGCTGCCGCAGTATTAGTGCTGGATAAACTAACTCCTCATGTTACTGAAGCTGATAGGCGACTGCCACAGCAAGTTAGCTCAGGAGATTCAGCCTATGATGCCTGTTATTCAAAGGTCGTCGACCGTCTAAATTTTTGTACTGTTAGTGTGCCCTTTGACGCATGTGATGCGAGTGGTTGTAGTCATCAAACCCAGTGTGATGGAGAAGCAGGTGTTCGTGACCGCTGTGAATACGCAATAGATTCGGATCAGTTTGGCGATATGGGCGCGCCACATTGGTGCGACCCTGAAACAAGCGTATTTAGTAGCGATTACAGAGAGGTGGTAAACGCATTTTGTCGATAAATGTATTCAAGTCGCGGTTTTCGAATTTACCTCGGCTTGATATTCCTTAGGTGTAAACCCAGTTTGTTTTTTAAACACGGTAGAGAAATACGCCGAGTTGTTAAAGCCAACTTCGTAAGCCGTTTCTGTAACACTTTTGCTTTGTAGTAATGATTTTGCCTTATGTACTCTTACATCAACCAAGTATTGCAGTATGGTTTGTGCGGTAACGTTTTTAAACACCTTAGTTGCATGTGAGCGACTGCAGCCTGCATTGTTAGCAACATCATTTAGTCCAATGTCGGTGTCATAGTGAGTTAAAATGTAGGTTTTAATCGACTCAACAAGTTGTTTATCTGCACTGCTTTCATGTTCGTTTTCTCTGGCTGATGCAAGCATAGTTGCTTCATCTAACAATAATTGACTTATTTCAGCCCAACCCGTTGCCTTATCAATTTCAGCTCCTGCTTGCTGAAGACGCTTAATTAAACTTTGTGAATGTCCACAATCAAAAATGGCTGCGTCAAACATCATAAAGAGCAGCTCTTTGGTTCTAACTTTAAAGGTATCTAGGTTGTTTTGGGCAAAGTTGGCTAATGCAGCTGTCAACTTGTTAACTTTGTCATTGATGATGCCTATATGGCCATTAGCAACTGCATCTAATAAAGCTTCTCTTTCTTTAAATGGATAATCTTCGTTAATTTGGTTTGGATAGTAATCAATAAAATTAGTTGGGTGAGGTGCTGTGTATTGTGCGAGTGCCATGGAGTTTTGGTGCAAATAATGTTGTTTAATTTTGCGATTGGTGAGTTGCACATCGTTATACACAGCAAGCATCCAAATAATAGCGGTAAAAGCAGAGCCGCCATAATAAACAGACCAGTTTTCAAAAACCAACCCGTAGGTCATGCAGCAAAATAGTATGAGTACGCCATAAATTAGCAACTGAACATGTTTTTTAATTGTTTGGGCTAACAATAGCAAACATGGTAGCAGTAACTGTGCCGCAATAAGCGCAATTTGAGAGTAATAAACATCGGTTTTGGTGACGCTAGTTAGCACATACCCCGCTCTAATATTGCCGATGTGGCTCATATAAAAAGGTGGAGCAAGTGCAAAGAATATGCTCCAGCTTAAGCCAAGTAAAACACAGGGTAGAACAAATCTATGTAACTTATCGACCTTAGCTTGAATGAGCAATCCGCATAATAGTGAAGGCATCCCAATCGAAAACAGTAAAATGTTCCTAGTCAAGTCAAACCATTTTTTCCCTTCGTCAACAGGCATTAAATTAACTAGTGGGCCAGATAAAAATAAGATAAAGCTGATTAAGAAAAGGGCATACCAAGAATAGGCCGCTCCAATTCTGTCGCGCACTATCGTGAAATAAACCAATACAATTAGGTAAATGTTTGCAGCTGAAAATGGAAGAACGGCTCTGACAAATACTACCCAGTTCAGTGTAATCTCGTTCATTAATAATGTTAACAGTTGTCTTTAAGCATGTGGCTACTTTAGCTTGTTGTGAATGTTACTCGCAACAAGTTTCTGCTTCCATGTAACAAACTAATATGTCATAAGAGATTGATACAAATAAGATAAATATTGTCATTTTTATCTGATACTAACTATAGTTAACTAATAGTTGGTTAGGGTCAATTCGGAAGGCGCGTTATCTGAACGAAATTCAGCAAGAGCAAACTGCAATACTCTCCAATATTCGGGCATTGCAAATTGGTTATTTAATCAATATTCCTCAACAAATCAGTGATACCAACCCAGTTATTTTGGCCTCTTATACTAATACAGATAGGCTATTAAATAAATTTAAACAGCACTACAACGGTGACAGTCGTTTAGTACAACAATACGAATCGCTGTTACAAGACTTTCATCAAAAAGCGAAAAATTTTGTCAATGAAATGAATGGGAATGCTGATCATGTTGCGTCACGGCAAACTTACGTTGAGTTTGTAGATGCAAATGCTGCGCTGTTAGGTTTCCAAAGCAAGTTTGTCACGCAAGGTGAACAAGCAGCAGAACAAACTAAAACTGATACACAGGCAAGCATAGAGCAGTCTAACATCATTTTTTATATTTCATTAGCGCTCGCAACAATCTTATCTGTTGGTTTTATTTTATTAATTTCTAATGGACTCATTCAGAATATTACCAAAGTGGGCCGCGCCGCACATGCGATGTCACAAGGTAATTTAACTGTACAGGCGCAAGTTAAAGGTTCGGATGAAATTGCTATCTTAGGCAACGAGCTAAACTCGAGTATTTCGAGTATGGCCGCTGTGATATCCGAAGTGGTTAATTCTTCAAATGTGGTCACCAGTAATAGTAAAAATGTCCTAAATTCAACTCAAGAGATGGAATCATTTACAAGTGATGTAACTGAAAATACCTTGCAAGTAGTAACCGCAATAGAAGAGATGGCCGTTACCAGTAAAGACATTGCGCAAAACACAACAGAAACAGCCCATGCCGCGGAAAATATGGCAAATCTAGCGGATGAAGGCATTAAAGAATCAGATGCGGCGATAGCTAGAGTAAACGAGCTTGTTGGAAGTTTAGAAAACTCAGCATCTGCCGTACAAAGGTTGCAAGTGGAAACTAAAAATATTGAAGGTATTCTGAACGTTATTCGCGGTATTTCTGAACAAACCAATTTATTGGCACTGAATGCTGCAATAGAAGCTGCGCGAGCGGG
The DNA here is from genome assembly GCF_000568405.1 of Catenovulum agarivorans DS-2. Classification (GTDB taxonomy): domain Bacteria; phylum Pseudomonadota; class Gammaproteobacteria; order Enterobacterales; family Alteromonadaceae; genus Catenovulum; species Catenovulum agarivorans_A. The sequence goes on along the minus strand of NZ_ARZY01000014.1, from coordinate 79,671 downwards.
CGAGCAAGGGCGTGGTTTTGCCGTTGTCGCAGATGAAGTTAGAACACTAGCGCAGCGATCTTCAGAATCAGTCAATGAAATTGAAAAGCTTATCAATCAGATAGCTATGGTTGGTGAGGAGTCTTCAGGCAAAATGCAGCAAAGCCAGCAATTAGTGACCACAACTAAGGAGCAGATAGCTTCAAGCTTTGACAAAATACGTGTCATCCTAACCCATATAGACGACATTAATGGTAAAGCCCAGCAAATAGCGACCGCTGCTGAAGAGCAAAGTTTAGTTGCCGGCCAAATTAGTGAAAATACCCATGCAGTTCAAGAACTGACAGAAAAATCCGCGGAACTAGCTGGTAAAACTAGAGCATATAGCGATGAAATGGATTTTGTTAGCCAAGCATCTATAGAAAAATTGTCTTTTTTTAAGGTGTAGTTGGGACATCTAAGAAAGAGGCTATTTAACGAGATAATTGGCTTACTCGCCAAATGATTTTGTTTTATAATACAGTCGTTATGTTTAAACTTCGCCTGATTGTTATAATTTTTTCAATATTGTGCATTGCCTTTAACGGGCAAGCAATGGCGCCTATGGCGTATGAAAAATGTACTGAAGTACATTCAGACACTCAAAACCAGCAAAAGCTCAGTCAAGAAACTCATCAAGATATTCAAGACCAACAGCATAATTGTTGTGATATCGACTGCTGCGATACTAGCTGCACCTGTGCGAATGGTTCGTGCCAGTCAGCCGTTTATTTATTCGAGCAGATTAATTCATCCATTCAAGCTAACGCACCTAATCGATTTAATTTAGTCTCTTTGGTGCAATTCCCCAGTTATTCAACACTGCCGTTTCGACCTCCCATTTTGACCTCCTAAGGGTTTTTCTGCCCAAAATTCATCGAAAAATTTAAATATTGGATGTGCAACAGCTTGCTGTTGCAAAATAGCAACGCATATTTTGAGGTCAAAATGCGAAGAATATCAGTTAACGCAGCTATGTTTATGCTGCTGATTCCTAATTTAGTGGATGCAAATGAAGACGAACATCATGACGACCACCATCACCACCATGAAGAGTCGAGCATAGAAACAATACAGGTTCGAGCTTCTAGGCTAGGTCGAATTGTTACAGAATCAGCCACACGAATCGAATTAATTAATGGCGAAGAAATTCAAGAAAAAGCGCTGATGCGCCCAGGCAATATTTCAATGTTGGTCGCAGAAACCGGTGGAGTGCGTGTGCAAACAACTTCGCCGTCATTGGGCAGTGCGAATATTCGATTACAAGGATTGTACGGCCGCTATACCCAACTATTAAGTGATGGTTTGCCATTATACGGTGGGCAAACTGCATCCATTGGTTTATTACAAATACCACCGACCGACTTGGCCAATGTTGAAATAATTAAAGGTTCAGCGTCATCTTTATATGGTGGTTCAGCATTAGGTGGCGTAATTAACCTGATCTCGCGTACACCGTCAAAGCGGTTTGAAGGTGAAGTGTTGGCTAATTTAACTTCAAAAAACGGGCAAGATTTAACCACCTATCTAGCATCACCTGTAACTGACAATTTTAGTGCATCGTTAACAGGTGGTATTCATCATCAACAGATTCAAGATTTGGATGACGATGGTTGGATCGATATTGCGGGTTATGAAAGAGCAAGTATAAGACCAAGGTTTTATTGGCAAGGCGAGCATGATGACAGTTTGTATGTCACCCTTGGGGCCATGAACGAAAAAAGAAATTCGGGCACAACTAATAATGGTCAATTGCCCAACGGCGAACAATATCAATTAAACCAAGATAGCCAACGAACCGATATCGGTTTTGTTTACGACAGGCCCATTGGCGAAGATATGAATGTAAATGTGCGCGGTTCAGCAATGGATCAGCAGCATCAACACCAATATGGCACAGTTTACGAAGACGATGCACATCAAAGCTATTTAATTGAATCCAGCTTGGCTGGTTATACCAACAAAACCGCCTGGCTATTAGGGGTTGCTTATCAATCAGAACAGTTTAGTTCGCAAACTTTTCCTGAGTTTAACTACAACTATCAAGTACCAGGTTTGTTTTCACAAGTCGATTATGAAGCAACAGATGATATTTCTTTATCTTTAAGCGCTCGGTCAGATTGGCACAATGAATATGGTAACCAATTTAGCCCACGAATTTCAATTTTGTATAACCCAGATGATTGGACTTTTAGAGGGGCCTACGGCAAAGGCTTTTTTGCACCTAGTCCATTTATTGAAGACATTGACGAAGTGGGTTTATCTAAGTTGTCGCCACTTCAAGATTTAGATGAAGAGCGCGCTGAAACCGCATCGTTTGATGTCAGTTATGTGGTGGGCGGCAGCGAAGCGAGCATGACGTTATTTGCGTCTAATATAAGTCAAGTGACAGAACTGCAAGATACACAAATAGTGAACGCCAAGGGCGAAACTCAAATTCGTGGTGCCGAACTTTTGTTACGTTACAAGTGGCATGATATTAAATTTACCGGTAGCTACTTATATACAGATGCAACAAAATTATCATCTCATGGCGATGGGCGAATTCCGCTTACATTAACCCCACAACACTCAGCTGGAATGGTGGTTATGTGGGAAGAGCACGGCAGTCATTTATTAGGTTTTGAAGCATATTATACTGGCACACAGCACTTAGCTGACAACCCGTACCGTAATAAGAGTAAACCCTATTGGCATTTAGGTTTATTAGGGCAAATCACTATTGGCCATTTTAGCTGGTTTGTAAATGCGGAAAATTTATTGAACATTCGCCAAACCAAAGAGCATCCATTATTGTTGCCTGAACAAGCCGACAGCGGCCGATGGACGACAGATATATGGTCGCGTAACGATGGATTTACCGTCAATGCAGGTGTGCGATTTAAGTTTTAAGTATGAGTATTGCCGCAGTATTTATCGAACAGCCCTGATAATTTTTGCATGACTGGGTCATCGGTTAGCGAAAGCCTGAAGGTGAGTTGGAGCACTACTGAACGCGTAACGCCAGATTCGAGTTTCAGTGGTACCAGCTCATCGATATTTGCTGTTTCATTTATCAACCAATCTGGTAGCCAAGCAAATCCTAATTGATTTTTGACGCAGGTAGCAGCTTCCATGGCTGAAGATACGGTTAATCTATTTGTTGTTCCTAACCAACCAGAATTAACATTGCTGCGTAGTCCTGCATCTCTAATGACGACCTGTCTAAAGTTTTTAAGCTCACTCAACTTTATGTGTTCACGCGAAGCGAGTGGATGTGCTTTATGGGTTGTGGCATGCATTTCGACAATGTGGGTCCATTTGGTTATGTATCCTTTTGGTATTGTACTGGCAATGCCAAAGTCAACCGTGCCGTCTTCGAGCAATTCAGCGCACCTAGACAAAACCGTCTCGTACAATTGAATGTTTAAGTTTGGAAACTCAAGGGTTAGTTCGTTTAGAATTACTGCCAAAATGGCTCTAGGGAATAGGGTATCAACTGCAATATTTAACGACTTGCGCACTTCAATTTTTTGCGAGATCGCTTCATGTTCTAAATTATCAGCGTGAGTAATTAAACTTCGAGCGGCAGGTAGTAGGCTCTCGCCAAACTGGGTGACAACAGCTTTTCGTCCAATTACATCAAATAGAGGGTTGCCAACTGTCTTTTCTAATTTTTTTATGCTGTGGCTGATGGTCGACTGAGTTTTATACAAAGCATCACCTGCTTGAGCAAACCCACCATAATCAACTACCGCAATAAAGGCTCGCCATTGTTCAAGTGACACCTTGTGCATTTTATTCTCCCTGTTGGATAGTGCGATACATTATAATTTCACCTGAAACAGTAAAGCCAATTCTTTGATATAATTTTTTCGCCATATCTGAAGCTTGCAAACTAACATACTGATACCCCATACTTTTTGCGTAATTTAGGGCATGTAACATTAGAGAATTTGCAAAACCTAGCCCTCGATAGGTTTGCGGTACGGTCAGTTGATAGATGCCGAGCGTATCTGCTGTTGAATGTAAAAGTACAGTAGCAACATAGCACGAGTTTACCGTTAACAGCGCAAGTTCAACTTCTGTGCTTTTTACAACTTTTAGCAATACTTGCGGGTCAATTGAATAGCCAAACCCAGTGCTACATATCTTGACAAATTCTTCGACAAGATTTTTATTAAAGTCATCAATAAATGTTAGCTCTCCTACAGCAATGTCGTCATTGGGTAAACAATAGTCGTTTAGCTTAAGGTCCATCAATTGTAGTTTTGACACCAATGAAAGTCTGCGAGATAAAATATAATCCTTGCTAAGCGGGGTCGACACTACAAGCTTCTGATTCGGGCTTAAATCATGTTTGATTGCATCTATATGATGGTCTTGCGAACCCAGCGAGTCGCTCCAAACCCTGTTCGGCCAACTATTCGAGTACCAATAATTTTGTCGTTTGCTTGCACCATAAAGATGCCAGAGTTTTAGCATGTTGCTGATGTTATTTGCATATCTCGATTTCATCGTACTACCTGTTTAACAAAATGAGTCCAACAATCATAACTCCAGCACCGACTGCACGTTGCGCTGACATAGGGACTTCAGGAAAACCAAATAAGCCAAAATGACTGAAAATTACCGCCACTAACAATTGACCCGTTAGGGCAAAAGACATCATTGGGCCAACGCCCATTCTCGGTATAAGAAAATAGTACATACCGACACCCAAGGCACTTAAGATACCGCCAAACCAGTAATAGAATGGAATTTCTTTTACATTCAATTTACCCAAAAAATCTGTGCTGATGGCCAACATAGCCACTGCACACGCCAAAGCGGCTACACTAAATGCAAACGTGGTTGCGAGCATAGAGCTGCGCAACACAGTACCGAATTGACTATTTATACTGGCTTGCAGAGTAATGATGCCACCGGCCAAGATGGCAAGTACAATCATCATAGTTATAACCTTATACAGAATTGGTTTTGCGGCACTCGGGTTTTCACATATTTGGCACTGGCGTCGCTGCTCGATCTAACGCCCAAAGCGCATATAACGCTTGAAGAAAGTCCTTTGTGCTTTAAACCAAGCACATGGTCAAAACCTGCTTTGTTAAAACCAGCCATAGGACAAGCATCTACTTGCTCTATAGCGGCAACAGTGAGTAAATTTCCCAATGCAATATGCGCTTGGTTTTCTGCCCACTGACTCAATTCAAGTTGTGACATTGGTAGCATTGCCTCTTTTACATGATTTGAAAAACCTGCTAGAGCACCTGCCTGAAGTCCACGTTGATTCTCGACCATATTAAAATGATTATCGATGAACGCTTCGTTAATCTGGGTCTGTATAGCCAAGATAAATAGATGTGAGCTATCCCTAACTTTAGTTTGTCCGTAGGCATGTTGTAATAGCTGTTGGCGTGTAGCTGTGTCTCGTAAAATAATGAGCCGATAAGGTTGTAAACCATAAGATGAAGCAGATAAACGCGTCGCTTCTGCCAGCTTATCTATAGTTGCCGATTCGATAGTTTGCTCGGAGAATTCGCGTACTGCATATCTCCAGTTTAAGGCGGAAATTATCTCCATCATTTGCACTCCAGTATAGAGCCAGCAAATTCAGCATTAAGTAGTGCAATTAGCTGTTCGTAAGTAACTGTCTGCGATACCAAGTTTTTACCGTTAAACAGCAAAGCTGGAATTGTGTTTACCCCAAGTTCGGCGGCCCGTTTCATGTCCGCTTCAATGTCTTCAAGGTTTTGTGGTAACGCCATTAGTTGTTGAATTTTACTCAATGCAAAACCTAGCTGTTCAACTAACCCATCCAATACAATCGAATCATTAATATTTTGATTAAAGAACAGGTGCGCCTTTTGTACTGTGTCAAAAAAATCCCAGTGGCCTTTTTGCCCATATAAGCGCTCAACCGCTTTGGCATACCTTGCGGCTAAATGGCCTGTCGGGTAGTCAAAAGTGGTTGCTTCCATGCCTGCTATGTTGATTAATTCTGGGTTGTCTGAATGATTTTTGCACTGTTTCCAGTGCGTCAATATTTCATTTTTAGCTTTAGCCATTGAACCAAATCGGTCGATCATTTCTTGGTTGTTTCGTTGTAAAACAAATGAACGATGAATTACTTCAACAGGGAAGTTTTCGACAATCTTTCTTAATCTTGGTGATTGTATATAACACCAACCGCACACCGCGTCGTGGAAAAACTCAACTTGAATCATAAAAACCTCTATAGTAAATAACCTAAACTCTGGATAAATAAGTTAGAGTGAGTTTACGGTGCTGAACGGAAGAAAAATAATGATTTAAATTACTCAAACCAATGAAAAAAAATCATGGATCGAATTAGATGTCGGCAGTTATAGGTTTAGCTACAATGCCCAATAGCAAAAGCATTGAGCATTGCACCTTGCAATTATAGGTGGGCTAGTAGTTGATACTAAGCATTTGGAGCATGTAGTTCACCTTTACGTTCGACCAGAGCCATTTCTATCTCTAGCATAGTTTTATCTCTTAGCGGATAAAAATACATTATTACAACTTTTAAAAACGCTAAAAGTGCTGGAATCAGGCTAAAACATAGTAAAATTCCAAGCTTAGCTTGCTCATCTTGAGCTACATTTCCAACAAAACCATAAGCAGCGAGAATCCAGCCAGCCAATGCTCCGCCAACAGCCAGCCCTAGTTTCAAACCAAAAAGGGCAGCTGAAAAAATGACACCTGTATTTCTATGGTGATGCTTATATTCACCATAATCAGCAGTGTCGGCATACATTGACCACTGCAGCACTGGAATGAAACCAACAGCTATACCATTGATAGCTTGAAACACAAACAACAAGGTTAGACTGCTGTCTTTAATAAAATAAAAACTGGCCATGATAATGCAGTTCACTAATGCAGCATAAATGACTAACATGCGTTTATCGATATGTGCACTCAAAAATTTAGGTACTGCAGCGCCGATTACACTAAACAGCAACCCAACTGCTAAGAACAAGGTTGATAGATCAAAAGGACCTAAAACGGCTGTGCCATCATCACCAATCCAATATTTAAAGAAGTGGAGTGTTACAGCTCCGTTAATTGTGAAGTAAATCCCATGGACAATGTATGATAAGGTCAATAATTGCCATGGTCGGTTTTTAAGCAGGCTATTTATATCCTTTTTAATTGTCGGTTTATGTTCAAGTGCTGGTTTAACTCTTTCTTTGCAAAACAAGAAGGTGCACCAAAACAAGATGATTGAAATTATCGCAAACAGAGCCATTGTTAGTCTAAAACCTTCCGCTTCATTGTCTGCACCAAGTGCTGAAACTAATGGGCGAATTAGTAATGTCAAAAGCAAGCCTCCAGAAAATGCACCAACAAATCGATAACCAGATAGCGTTGTTCTTTCATATGAGGATGGGGTCATTACACCAGATAACGAAGCATAAGGAATGTTAATGGCGGTAAAAGCAAGCATCATCAGCGAATAGGTGACGAATGCATAAATGATTTTTCCTTCGTTTGACAAGTCGGGATTTAAGAACATTAAATAGCCGCAAACACCGTATGGAATCGCGACAAAAAGCAAATATGGTCGATAGCTCCCCCACCTGCTTTTCGTTCGATCAGCTATGGCTCCCATCGCCGGGTCTGTTACCATATCTAGTAACCGCGACAGTAAAAATATACTACCAACGACACCAGCAGAAAGCCCCACGGAATCGGTGTAGTAATAAAACAGAAAAAATTGAAAAAACTTAAAAAAGAAATTAACCGCCACATCTCCTGCGGCGTAGGCAATCTTCTCAGATATAGACAGATAAGTATTTTGAATATCTTTCATTATATTTATTTAAACCTCTAAGAAGTACTGGAAGTGATAAACTCCCGATGTTATTCGATACTGTTCAAGTGTATCTGGTCCACAAGCTGCGTTACCTAAACCACGTTGCTTGTAGTCAATATTTACTATTGTTTCTTGGCGTGGTTTTAAGTCAATTGTATGACGTGCATTTTCTAGGTCTTTGTCGGTGAAGTGACTTACTGAAACATTTAGAGGTTCAGGAAAGGTAAACTTCAGCCTAGAGCCATTTTCGTGAGTTAATTCAAGCCATCGGACATCAGTATGGTTACCATGTGATTGCGGTAAGATATAAGGGACATATTGCGCTGCCACAGAACTTGAAAAACGACTAATCCAATTGCCTGATTTACGGTCACAATAAGATTCATGGGGACCCATACCATACCATTCACAATTTTTTATTCCACTAGCCAACTGCATCTGAATACCAATCCTGGGCAGGTCGGTTATCTCAGGTCCAATCTTGACCACAGTGTCAACTTTAATCAAACCATCTTTCAAGAATGTCCAAATTGTTTGTTGGATAACAGAACTGCCACTATGCAATACAATTTCATGGTCAACGGTTATTGAATATATATTTTTTTCAGACGACTGCTTCAAGCCAACCAGTTTTACATCGTAATCGTCCAACCCTAGGCGGCGCCAGTTTGCCAATGGCTTGGGTCGAGTTTCATTTTTTAAGCGCAATCCATCATTGTCTATTGGGCAGCGCCACAGGTTTAAAATTGGCGCAGACGCAAGTAACTCAGTGCTATCTTTATACCAAGAACGCCACAAACCAGTGTTGAGATCCATTTGCAGTTTAGTTCCATTCCAGCAGATTTGACCGTCATTTTTAACTTGAATGGTAGAAGGCGCAATGGTGTGTGGCAATAGCTGATTTTTTGCTCGACATAATGCATGTTGCTCCCATGCGATTTCATCTCCAGTGTTACACCAACTGGTGTTGTGGCTGGCTGTGATGCTAAAGCGAATAAATGATTCTCTTGCGTTAGCATGAGCTTTCTCAAATACATGCTTAGGTAAAATGTATTCGATAGACTGTCTCGGGCCAATTTCAGCTATAGTAAAGCCAGAGTGTTCGCTGTTTGCAATTTCTACACCTTCAGACTCGACAACCCAACTAAACTTTAACCATCTAGTGGTTGTGAAATATTGTTTATTTGTAATTCTAAATACAGCTGGGTTAACTGGGTTCTGTTCAATTGTGACTGGTTGGGCTAACTTTTTGAATTCGAACAGAGCTGGGTGAGGTGTTCTATCTGGCCAAACTAGTCCGTCAATAACAAAGTTAATGTCATTTGGATTGTCATTGAAATCTCCCCCATACGCCCAATACTTTTCATTATTTGTGCTCTGCTTGACTATTCCATGGTCAATCCATTCCCAAATAAAGCCGCCTTGCAGACCAGGCATAGTCTCAAATAATTCGAAATATTCTTTTAAATTACCATTTGCATTACCCATGGCATGGCAATATTCACAGGGGATACAGGGACGAGGGTCGGTATACTCATTTGAAAATTTTATCAATTTTTCTAGTGACGGATACATTGGACAAATTAAATCCGTAGCTAAAAAATGATCTGGTCGATGAGATCTGTTTTCACTAAACTGAGTGTCAAAATTATCGTCCCAGTGCATATCTCTAGTCGCGCCCTCATAATGAATGATTCGAGAATCATCGTATTTTCGGATCCAAGCTGCCAAAGCATCATGGTTACAGCCGTATCCAGCTTCATTACCCAATGACCATGAAATTATGCTAGGGTGGTTCTTGTCTCTTTGTACCATTCGCATACCACGGTCAAGCCAAGCCGCTGCATATCTAGGCTCATCGCATAAGTTGAGTCGAAAGGCATGACTTTCGAGATCGGTTTCATCTATGACGTATAGACCATGTTTATCACAAAGCTGATAAAAATAGCTGTCGTTGGGGTAGTGTGCACAGCGTACTGCATTAACATTGAAGCGTTTCATTGTTAATACATCCAATTCCATAGTTTCGCGTGACAAAGCCTTGCCATCAGTATCGTGGTGGTCGTGGCGATTAACGCCGTTTATTATAACGCGTTGGCCATTAATCAATAATGAACGATCTTTAATCTCAACTTTCCTGAATCCAGTTGATTGACTGACAACTTCAACCACATCATCGTTGTCATCAATCAACTCGACAACTACTTTGTATAATGTTGGTGTTTCATGACTCCACAAGTTTGGCTGCGTTACAGTGCGTTCGGTTGATATCTGCCACCAAGCTTCACGCTCAATGTATGTTTTTGATTCAAAGTTCGTTATCCATTCGTCATCAAATACCGGTTTGTTGCAATAATCTAACAGTGAAACGCGTAAGCGCCAGTTGCCGAAGGGGGTACTAGGAAATTTCAGTCTTGCCTTTAGTGACAAAGTTGCTGACGTGAAATCATCATTCAAGACAGGCTTAATAAACAAGTCTTCGATATTAACTTTAGGTGTTGAGCGTAAAAAAACCTCTCTAAATATGCCTGCCATCCACCAATGATCTTGGTCTTCAATAAATGATGCGTCAGACCATTGGACAACCATTGCAGCTAAAATGTTTTCTCCCTTTTTTAATGCGTTTTCTAAATCGAACTCTGCGGGTAAGCGTGAGCATTTGTTTAAACCTATAAATGTACCATTTAACCAAATTGCCAATACACTTTCAGCAGCGCCAACATGCAGAATTGTTCTGCGTTTGTGCCATTCGTCATTAATGTTAAAAGTGGTGTAATAAAGTCCTGTTGGGTTGTGTTGGGGGACATTTGGGGGAAAGTCGGAAAAAGGCATTTGCACATTTGTGTAATGAGGTTTTCCATAGCCTTGCATTGTCCAATTTGATGGGACTTTTATTGTGTCCCAAGTTGAAAAATCGAAATGTTCGCTTGCGAACCCCTGCGGCGCATGGTTTGGGTTATCTATATAATTGAAATACCAATCTCCGTTTAATGGCATGTAAAAAGGCGAGTTTTCAGGAACTCCCGATATTGCTGACTCAATAGAGCTTTGTGAGATTAGCCTTGGCCTAGATGCAATTCTATGAATATTGATGAGTTCAGGTGCTTGCCAGAAATATGGCGGAATACTATTTGGTAGAGGCATGATGATTTCTTCGAATTAATGTTTAAATAGGATGTACATTTTTATTGGGCAGATCGCAGCACTAGTATCCATTAACTAGTGCTGCACTTATGCTTAATTTAGTAGCTGGCTCTTATGCCAAAGGTGTAGCGTGCGCCAGAGTCCACAAGTGATACAAAGTGATTGTCAAAACGTCCTTTTGATTTAACCTTTTCTCCGGTTACATTCAGACCTTCTAAAAATACCGTGATATTTTCACTAACGTCATAACTCGCGCTCATGTCTACTTGGCTATAATCTTCAACAAAAATTGGGTCGCCGCCTGTCGGGTTTCTCAATGTCTGTAAGAATTCGTCTCTTTGGTTTAAAGCGACACGCATTTGCAAAGCATCTTTCTCATAGAAAACAACAAAGTTACGAGAGTCGCCCAAGCCTGTTAATGCGAATGATTCTTCAAGGTTATTAACATCAATTTCAGTATCACTATCAACCATAGTTATATTGGCAAATACACCTAACCCGCTAAAAATACCTGGCAGCATGTCAAAAGTTTGCTGGTAGGACAGTTCTAGGCCGTCAACAGAAAGTGTTTCAGGAGAATTGACAAATCCAGCCACGTCCCATAACGCTTCGGACCCATCAGGCTCTGTGATATCTTCTCCTGTATTGGGGTTCTTAAAGATTTCTTTTCGAATGCCAGTAACAATAAAATTATCAACACTCTTTCTAAAATATGCAGCTGAAACATAACTTACGTCACTGAAATACCATTCCAAAGACAGATCAAAGTTTGTTGATTCGTATAGGTCTATTTCGGGATTGCCTGAACTAGCTCGAAGTGCACCTGGGCTTAACACATCATAACTTGTCCTTGGTGCAAGAGTGCGCATAGTCGGACGGGTGATCGTTTGTGAATAAGCGAATCGGCCAATTAAATCATCCGTGATGTCTAGCTGGAAATTAAATGCAGGCAATAAATTTGAGTATGAATTTGTTTTATTTACTGCTATTTCGTTTTCTGTGAATACCGCGGTCAATAGTGTTTCATCATTAGGAATTTCTTCCAGCGCAAGCAGGGCAATTTGGCGGCCTTTGGCTGTCATATCTGTTTCGGTGTAGCGCAATCCGAAATTGGCTCGCCAAAACATATCGGCCAATTCGCCGTCAAAGGCTAAGTCGACATACGCGGCTAATACACTTTCTTCAATCGCAAATGAATCAGCCTGTCTCTGAGGGCTAAAACCATTGTTAGCGTCCAAAATTGCCCGAGTAGTACCTGATTCTAAATTAAGTGCCTGGTCACGAGCACTTGCAGCTTCATCAGATTCAAGATAGTCAAAATAAGCATCGCCATCAAACCTTAGCCAACTTGTCGGTACGCCATCAGTATCTTCACCGCTCATAAAACCGTCTGGCGTGAAAGAGGTTAGCAAGTTATCAGGGACATCGATAGGGTAACCGCAATATAAGCATAAGACGCTAGAGTTTGTTCCATAACTGGTGTTTGCTTTTTCTCTATCTAAACTCGCAACACCAAAATTGATGGAAGTAAGTGGTCCTAATTCAATGAAATACGAACCATCAACTTTGATTTCAGAGACATCATCTTCAATTTTTAAACCTTCTCGATTTGCCAAGTGAGCACGACCTAAAGAAGGTGATAATTCCGGAATTCCTGTAACTTTGATGATTCCAGAGTTATTGGTCGAACTAATACTATTGTTAAAACCAATAACTGCAAATATATCATTACCGCCATTGTCCGATTTAGCAGAGCTTTCGGATATATCAAATTGCATTTCTAGCTTGTCTGAGATTTTCCACTCGGCGTTTAAACCAAATCCTTTCGTGGATGTTGGTCTGTTGAAACTTCTAGCGACAAAATCCGTCGCGCCGTTATCGCTGTGGGTTAGTTGGGTGACAGTACCGTTGGCATCAACGGTGATATCTGAAAGCTCACTCATGGTCATCCAATGCCCAATTGAAGTTGCATCAGATTCAACGTTAAAATCCGAATAGAGCGCGTCAGCTGTAATGGTCAGATCTTCCGATGGGGCGTATTGCAAAACGACAGTCCCTCCAGTCCGAGTTCTGTCCTGAAAGTCAACAATTTGGTCGTTGGTTTGTTGTACAAATGAGCTTGTAGCGCCCCCAACGTGCGATAAATCGACGTCGTTTAAAAAACCTCTTGTATTAACTTGATCGACTCTAGCTTTTCGCTCTTGATGTGAAAATGAAATTAGTAGACCAAGGGTATCATCAGCAAATGTACCGCTAGCTAAACCTGAAAACTGAGGTGTAGTTTTACCGGATAATTCCTCATGTAAGGCTTTTGCACTGAACACAAATTTGCTACCACTAATATCAAAAGGTCTTGCTGTAATGAGGTTAACAGTAGAGCCAATACCGCCATCAGTCATATCAGCTGAATATGTTTTATACACTTCTGTCCCGCTGATCAACTCTGATGCTAGCGTGTCAAAACTAAAGTCTCGCTCTTGATTTTCTGTTGCCATTGTCCGGCCATTGACCAATACATTGTTGAATTCCGGACCAAATCCACGAACTGTTATTCTTTGGCCTTCACCGCCACTACGATCAATAGCAACCCCCGGAATTCTTTGTAACGATTCTGCGACGTTTTGGTCAGGGAACTTGCCAATATCTTCTGCAGAAATGGAATCAACAACCCCCCGGGCTTCTCGTTTAGTGTCTATCGCTTTTACTAAACTGCTTTTGATTCCTTTGACTAGAATTATTTCTGTTTCGTTTGGTTCTTGAGCTATAGCTTGAGCATTTATTAGGGCATTACTAACAGCTACTGCCACAGAGAGGTTGATAAATTTTTTGTTATACATTGTTAGTCCTTAGTATGTTTTTTGTTTTATATGGTGCTGAGTAGTAGAGCAGGTTTTACAATTAATGTTTAATTGTTGTACAGCACATGTTTATAGTATGTTTTAATTTTTATTTCTGCAAGCGCTTGCAGAAATAATGTTTAACAAAATTATTAAATATATGTATAATAAGGAAATATAATGTGGTTGCGATGTCATTATTTTTGTTTTGTGATGCGTAGATTCTAAAAGTGGTATTATTTGCCAACGTAAAGGATACTTGTTTAATATTTTCTGAAGAGGTTGAAAGCAAACGTGATAACGTTAAAGCATGTCGCTGAATTAGCTGGTGTGTCTACTTCCACAGTTTCTAGAGTGGTAAGTGGAAAAGATGTCGTATCTAAATCTGTCAAAGATAAAGTAGAAAAAGCTATTAAAAAAACAGGTTATATTCCCAATGTTAATGCACGAGCGTTAGCTAACAAAAACTCTACATCTATTGGATTGGTAACGCCTGATCTTTCGCTAGCATTTTTTGGAACATTAGCTGCAGGCGTGATTGATGCTGCTGATGAACTCGGCGTAACCGTTGATATTTGTAATTCAAGAGGTAAAGATCAAAATAATTTAAATGCGGTAAAAACATTAATCAAAAGAGGTTTTAACAATATTTTGTTGGATGAATCTCATTGCGATGAAAGCAAGATACTTGAACTGTGTGCAGAGGTTCCTGGGTTGGTCCTTATGAATCGATTTATACCACAGATAGCTGAGCGATGTGTCTGTGTTGATAATGTTACTGGTGGTAATATGGCTGCTAGCTACCTATTGGATAATTTGCATAACAATATAGCTTTTATTACCAGTAACTCAGAGATAGCAGACCCTTTTGATCGAATCCATGGCGCGAAGATTGTTATGGCAAAACACGGAATTGATACAAATAATTGTTTAGTTGCCCAAGCAGCGCCAACAATTGACGGTGGTAAGCAGGCCGTTTTAGAGTTGTTAAACAAGTCTGATGAATTTACAGCTATATTAGCTTATAATGATAATATGGCTGTAGGGGCAATGAATGAGTTGCAAGATCGAGGAGTAAGAATTCCAGACGAAATCTCAGTTATAGGGTTTGATGATCTAGCTATATCTACAGTTTGTCGTCCAGCTTTAACAACCATGCACTATCCAATTCGAGAAATGGCAGACTATGCGGTGAAATTGTCATTGGATCTAACTAGTAGCAAGAAAACATTGGGTACCAGCCATAAATTCATTCCAAAATTAATAGAAAGAAGCTCAGTATCAAAAATTTAGTCGCTGTTGTGCATTGCCGAAAATTAGGCCTTTGCGAGCACATGACAATGTTAGATGTAACGAGTTAGGGCAATTGAGTATTCTCTAATTGTGTTAAAATTTCTTTGATTTATTGTTTACATTTAACTGTTGGTGATCAATTATAATTGCGCTTAATACACTTACACAAAGAGGGCTCTATTGATGCTTCAAAAAATCACACTCTGTGCTTCTCTAGCACTATCCAGCACAACTATGTATGCAGCAGACTGGGATGGCGTACCTATTCCAGCACCAGCAGGTCAAAACAAAACTTGGCAAATTCTATCTATTTCAGATGACTTTAACTACGCAGCTTCACCAAATAACAAACCAAGCGCTTTTACTAGCCGTTGGAACGACAGCTACATTAATGCTTGGAAAGGGCCGGGCGATACAGAGTTTAGCTCAGGTCACTCGTACACCAATTCTGGTAAATTAGCTTTACAGGCGGCTGAAAAACCAGGCACAGACAAAGTTTACGCAGGTATTATTTCTTCAAAACAAACATTTACTTATCCGCTTTATATTGAAGCGCGGGCCAAATCAACCAACAATACTATGGCCAATGCGGTGTGGATGTTAAGTGCCGATTCCACCCAAGAATTAGATGCTATGGAAGCTTACGGGAGTGACAGACCAGGCCAAGAGTGGTTTGATCGCCGCATGCATGTGAGCCACCACGTATTTATTCGCGAACCATTCCAAGACTATCAACCAAAGGATGCAGGTTCTTGGATATACAATAATGAAGAGCCATGGCGCGTTGCTTATCATAACTATGGTATGCACTGGAAAGATCCTTGGAATGTTGATTATTATATTGACGGCGTGTTGGTTAGAAGTGTTTCAGGCCAGCAAATGATTGATCCACATAATTACACCAATGGCACTGGCGTGAATAAACCTTTGCACATTATTATTGATATGGAACATCAAGATTGGCGTGATGTTAAACCAACACCAGCCGAACTAGCCGATCCTGCCAGAAGCATTTTTTATGTAGATTGGATCCGTGTTTATAAACCAGTTGATTCAAGTGCTTCAGCTCCAACACCACCAACAAGTGCTACTTCTTTAAAAGCAAGACATAGCAATAAATGTATAGATTTAGCGGCGGGCAATTCTGCCAATGGTACAAATATGCAACAGTGGAATTGTAGCGCAACCAATACTAACCAAGACATCACATTTGTTGCTAAAGGCGGCGGTTATTATGAAATGAAAACTAAGCACAATAAATGTATTGATGTTGCAGGTAAAGCGACAGCCAATGGTGCAAATCTTGTGCAGTGGAATTGTTACAACGGCACCAACCAACAATTTAAATTGTTAGATAAAGGCAATGGTTGGTTCCAATTACAAGCTAAACACAGTGGCAAATGTTTAGAAATTGCCAATTCTGCGACTACAAATGGCGCGAACCTACAGCAGTGGGGCTGTGGCAATGGCAATAACCAGCAATGGAAATTTCAGTAAACTAGCTAGTACCAACTCGTACTAACTTAGTTTAACCCGCAATCAGTTAACTGGTAGCGGGTTTCTTTTTATTCAAGAGGTAGGTTACTTTATAACGAATTCGCCCAGTTATTCGCAGCTTCTTCATCTATTTCTCGCCACTTTTGTACAATAATTTGAGCAACTTCAGCTTTACTGCTCTCAGGAACACCAGCAAACTTGTCAACCAGCCACAATACATCCTGATTTGCGATATTTTGCGCAACACTCGTTAGCAGTTGTTGTTGAACGCTAGCTTCTGTTTCGTTTAGCGCCAGTTGCCAAGCGAATTGCTGATTTTGTGGCTCGGCTACCGCTAAGTCTAAAATAGAGGTTAATGCTGCGGCGCGCTCAGCTGGTTCATCTAATGTTATTGCCCAAGTTAAAGCCGAGCTTAAATCTTGCTTTGCTGTTACATGCGCGTAGCGAGATATCAGTTTGGTTTTCTGCGGATTTTCTGGCATTAACTCTAAATAATATAAAGCTTCAGCGGGTTGTTGCTCTAACATATTTAACACTAGTTTGTTGATAACTGTGTGGTACATATAAGGTCGCTCGCGCCCTTCAATCCAAGCTAATACAGCTGCATATTCAACCTTTGCCCAATTAACTAAAATACTGTCTATTATTTGAGTTTTTAATTGTGGATTGGTTAGGTTTTCAGCTAACGCCAATATCGACGCTTGGTTATTTTCACTCGCACCAACATAGGCAGATACGATTAAATCAGACTTGAGGTTTTCTTCTAGTGTTTGTGATTCGAGCCAAGCTAACACTGAATTTAAGTTATCTGAGCTTGCAGCACTGATCACGTCATAAATTAAATAGCTCGAAATTTCAGCGGGTTGGGCAACTAAATGCGCCAATGCGTTGTTCAAATCTACTGCCCCCCATGCTTTGTATAAATTCATTAAGTGTTCAATTGATGGTGGCTGTTCAGCGGACAATAAATCAATACAGCTTTTAATATGTTGTCGATTATCAAGTGGCAAGAGGGCTTTTTCACAGTCAGAAGGGGATTTAAGGTTAGAAGAGTCATGCACAGTATGTGTTGGTGTTAAGTATTTTACATCATCAAGTACAACTTCACTTGTGGTTGGATTGTTTGATTGTGCTAGCGAATCGGCAGGCTGCCGAAGAAAAAATGAAAACAAACCAACAATGCAAAGCATTACTGCAGATAACGCGACAATCGAACCTTTCATAACCAAACCACAAATTTAGATGATATTTGATTGTACACAATATGTGATTTTATAGCATCAATTCGAAATATTGGTTTTCTACCCATAATTAAATTGAAGGTTATACTCGTTAAACAGTGTTGCTAAATAAAAACGGAAGTAAAAATTATGATTGGATATATAACGTTGGGCTCAAATGATATCGATAGAGCGGGTGCTTTCTATGAGCAGATTTTTAAAATTATGGATGTGAAAAAAATCTTTACAGATGAGCGCAGTATCGCTTGGGCCAAAGATAAGAAGTCAGTTATTTTTACTATTATCCGTCCTTACAACGGAGAAATGGCAAGTGTTGGAAATGGTACTATGGTTGCCCTACAAGCCAGTTCTAAACAGCAGGTCGACCAGCTTTATGCAAAGTCATTGGCGCTAGGCGCGTCGGATGAGGGAGCTCCCGGAATACGCTCTGGCGGTTTTTATTGCGCATATATAAGAGACTTGGATGGAAATAAACTAAACTTTCATTTTAATCCAAATGCCAGTTAATAAACCTGACAGTATTTTAATTAAAGTCACAATATTCTCCCTTGCATAAGGCAAGGGAGAATATTTACGACATCAGCCTTAGGGCTCTGCGAGTTGCTGGAGTTCTCTCTCTGATAGGTTTTGCTGGTAGTTGTTGTAACTTAGCCCTAACCATTGTGGCAAAGTAGCACTAACAAAAATGGATGACCAAGTACCCAAGACAATTCCGACAAATAATGCACTGGCAAAACCCTCTAAACTAGCACCTCCTAACCACCAAATAGCGGCGATAGTTGTTAAGGTGGTTGACGAGGTAATAATTGTTCTACCTAACGTACTTGCCAATGCTTGGTTAATTGTATTGGCAACCGGTTTATCTGGATAAGCGCGAACTAACTCTCTGACTTTGTCACCGATTATAATGGAGTCGTTTAACGAATAACCAATTATGGCCAACAAAGCGGCTAATACAGTTAAATTGAATTCCATGCCAGTATATGCAAACCAAGCAACAGTCAGTAGTACATCATGCAATAATGCTAAGCAGGCCGATAGGGCGAGTCGCCATTCAAAACGTATAATCAAATAGATAGCAACAGCAAATAAACTCATCAATAATGCAAGTCCTCCTTGTTCAATGAGCTCAGCGCCTATTTGAGCACCAACATAGCGGCTATCTAAAATTTGTAAGCCTAAATCTGCGGGTAGTGCACTTTGCCATGCAAGTGGTTGTGCTAAGTTTTCTTGCGGAGGTTGAAACAATTGCCATTGCAGCGCACCTATGTTAGATAACTTAAATTCACCTTCAACATAGGGTGATAATTGTTGTTCGAATGCATTGACCGTTAAATCGCGAGCAATTTGAAACTCAGTAACATAGCCGCCGGTAAAATCTTGACCAAGCTGTAAACCAAATTGGGCGATTAATAAACAGCTTAGTAAAACGGCGACAATACTTAAACTTAAGCCGAATGTTCTAACCTTTTGCCAAATATTATCCATGTTATGCTCCTTTAGTTGCTGCTGAATTAAAGCGATAAAAGCATTGTGACAATTGTGCTGAAACCACAACACCACAAAACATACTGGTGACAATGCCCAGCGCTAGCGTAATAGCAAAACCTTTAATTGGCCCATAGCCTATCGACATTAAAACAATTGCGCTGATCATAGTGGTTAAATTGGCATCAATAATACTGCTTTGTGCTTGTTTATAACCTCGCTGCAGTGCCGCAACCATGCTAGTTCCTTGTTTACGCTCCTCTTTTATACGTTCAAAAATAATCACATTGGTATCAACCGCCATGCCTATGGTTAAAACTAAACCAGCAATACCAGGTAAGGTTAATACCACGCCGGGTAAAAGTGACATTAATCCAATTAAACAAATTAAATTGGCAAACAGTGCAATGCAGGCGATGAGCCCAAGTTTTCGATACCACAACAACATAAAAGCCAAGGTTAAAGACAAGCCAAGTGCCAGAGCTTGAAAACCACTGCTAATATTTTGCTCGCCCAAACTTGGCCCTATAGTGCGCTCGGTAACTATGGTTAAGGGGGCATCTAACGAGCCTGCTCGCAATAACAAAGCTAAATCTTGCGCTTTTTGCCAAGAGTCTAGGTTGGTAATGCTGAACCTTTGTCCCAGCACTTGCTGTATGGTTGCGACAGAAATTGCTTTACTGCTTTGCTGAATTTCGCCATTAGTGTCTGCAATATATTCGCTGTATACAGTTGCCATAGGTTTGCCGACATTATCGCGAGTGAAATGCAGCATTTTATTACCGCCTTGTGGCGATAAATTCAGTTCAACTAGTGGTTTGCCGTATTCATCTCTGCCAGCTTGCGCGCTATCAATATCCGCACCCGTAAATATTGCTAAGGGATTTATATTTACCATGCCATGCTCGGCTTCAACTTGTTTACCAGCAAAGTCTTGCAGTGCATGAAACGACAATTGTGCAGTTGCGCCAATAATGCGTTTAGCTGCAGCTGGGTCTTGTACACCGGGTAGTTCAATACGGATATAATTCTCACCTTGGCGTTGAGTTACCGCCTCGGTTATGCCTAATTCTTCAATGCGAGAGCGCAGCGTTGTTAACGCTTGCAGCATGATTTGTTGGTTAAATTCAGCTTGTCCTGCCTCACTATAATTTAAAGTTGCACGGGGTAAGTTGCCTTGTTGTTTTGTGTGCACATCTAAATGTGGATACTGTTTTAATAGCTTGTTTTGTAGTTGCTGTAACCCAGTTTGTCCCTGTGGCGTAGCAACCAATTGCAACCCCTGAGTTGTATTTTGTTCAATACGAACGCCGTGCAGTTTGTCTTTCACTCGAATCGCTTGCGCTTCTAACGCGATATTTTCCATGCGTTTTTCAAGTGCTTTGTTGGTGTCAACTTTCAGCACAAACAATACACCTCCATTTAAATCTAAACCGAGTTTTATTGGTGATAAACTCAATTTTTGCAGCCAGAGTGGGGCGGTTGCTTGTTCTATTACTGTAATGGATGCGCGCTCGCCAAATGATTGTGCGAGCAACTGCTGCGCAGCAGCTGACTCAGTTTGTTGGGTAAGTTCAACAGTTGTTGTGTTGCTTGAATCAATATAGGCAACCTTGAAGTGGTGCTGTTCTAAAACTTGTTTGACTAAGTCGTTGTTGGGCAAAGTATGCTCGTTTGTTAACGGACGGATACTTAATAGGGTTTTGTTTTGGTATAAATTCGGTAAAGCACAAACTGCCAGTAGCAGTATGACAGCAACAACGCATATACGCTTGAACCGCACTTGCCAAGCAGCTTGTGCATTGGGTGATTTTGTAAACATAATAATAAACTCACTTAGCTGGTGAGCAGTACAAAGGGCTACTCAAAACCAGCTTAAAACTCATAAAAATTTTAATGCCAAAAACAATACTCAAATGAATTGGTTTAGGCGCTGCTTTAAAATAAATATCAGCTAATGTGAGCGAAGGTGAGTTGAGAGCGATAGGTTAAATTTGCCGGTTGGCAATTATCAATCGCACCAGTGCGCGGCCTTGAAGTACATTGATACCAAGGCTGTGTGACAGGTTTTATAAGTTGATATATAACAATACGCGGTATGTCAGGATCAGCTAAAGCATAAATGAGTTGATAGTCAGGTTGCTGCTCACTGTCGAGAAAATAACTCGGGTGGGTTACTGGGTTGCGATGCGGCAACTCAGCTGGGTTTGGGGCTGGTAACTTATGCACCAACCCTGTTTGGTCTAGATTTAAGTTGTCAATTGCAGCAGTAGCGTCAACAGAAATGGAAATGCTTGTCGATTGTGTTTGCAAATTTTCGGCAATAGAAGCCCGACTACCCATATTCAGTAGCATAAACACACATAACAATAAAACGGACAAAAATGTTTTAACCATTTTTGTATCGGCTTCAAATCTCATGCGGTGAAGATATGTCCAATTAAGTGGTTTTTCAAGCGCTAGAGTAAAACAATTGCATTAACAGACTAACACCGCTTGCAAAACCAAAGCGCTAAAACGTGCACAAAATATCGTGTTTTTTATGCGTGTTAGTATTCTAATGTCGAAATTTTCCAAAAATATCGACATGTTGTCTGTTCATGTCGATGCCATCGACATATTAAAATAACAAAGCTGCTTAATTTAACTTTCGGTGCAACTTAAAATAACAAGCAATATCGACTCTGTTTAGCTCACTTGTATCGAATGAATGGTTACAGTATTGGAAGCTTTCATAAAAAATACAGAGGCGGTAGGTCAGTGTTAAGTGAAATATTCAGATGATCAAAAAAGAGCCATTGTTCGCAAGTTATTTAACAGTGGTCTATTATTGCCAAAAAGACCGTAAGCGTACAAAAATCAGAAAAAGAGCACAAATGTTAGGTAATAACGTCGAGCAAAAACAAGGAAGAAAAAATATGACAAGTGAAAATCAACCGCAAAAATTTAGTGACTTTGTTGTATATGTTGATGGAAGCGGCGACCACAGCTTAACGTCAATAAATCCAGATTATCCGGTGTTTGTACTCGCATTTTGTATTTTTTATAAATCACATTCATTGGCAAAGTTGTACCGAAATTGCAGCAGTTAAAATTTGATTATTTTGGTCATGATTTGGTGATATTGCATGATCACGAAATACGCAAAGAAAAAGGCGATTTTGTTATTTTTAAAGATAGAGCAGAAAAACAAAAATTTATCGGGCGACTCAGCGAGATTATTGATAACAGTAATTTTATTTTGGCTTCGTGTGTTATTGAAAAGCATAAAATTTCTACGCCAGACGACACAGACAATATTTATCATATTGCGTTAAAACATTGTTTAGAAACTTTGTTTGCTTTGGTTAAAGAAAAAGGGCAAGAAGAGTTAGAAACTCATGTGATAGTCGAACGCCGAGGTGCAAAAGAAGACAATGAATTAGAGCTAGAGTTTCGCCGTATTTGTGATGGTGAAAATAAGTATCAACTTGATCTGCCTTTTAAAATTCGTATGGCAGCTAAAACGTCAAATTCAGCAGGGTTACAATTAGCTGATTTAGTAGCACGTCCAATTGGTCGCCACGTAATTGATCCCAAACAAACCAATCGTGCTTTTGAAATTCTCACTAAAAAATTTTATTGTGAAGGTGGCAGATGTGAAATTGGTAAAGGATTTGACCAATGGGGGTTAAAACATTTTCCGTAATTTTCTTGGCTCTAGAAAGCGAAAAACCTCGATGCACTCACCGAGGTTATGACGCCGATCGGGCACTCCCAATCCACTTGTGCTTAGTATAGTAGTGTGTTCGAGTCGAACTCAAGCATTTTTTATAATTAAACAAAACAACTAAGGTTAGTAACAGTGAACAAACTGATTAACAAGCTCGATCATTTAGATAAAAGCGAGCTTATAGAGTTTATTGTAAAACTGCATAGCGACTTACCTAATCTCCAACAAAAAATTGAGTTATTTGCCAGTAAAGAATCGGCCTACGAACAAGTTAAGTTATTAAAAAAACGCATTCAAAGCGTTAAACGAGGTACCCGCTTTATTGATTATCGCCATACTCGTTCGTTTTGCAGTGAATTGCATGATATTGCAGATTCAATAGCTGAGCTAGTTTCCCAAAATACCCAGCACAAAGCAGTATTTGAACTGGCGGATGCTTTTATGCAAAGCCATGAAAAAGTATATGAACGAGCCGATGATTCAAGCGGATATATTGGCGATATTTATCGCACTTTTGTTGGTACATGGTTAACCGCTGCTAAACAATTGCGAGCAGTGCAACAAACAATAAAACCTAGCCAAAAAACGATAAATTGGCAGGATGAAGTGCTACAACGCTTTAACAATAATGGCTATTCAGTGTGGGATTATTTGCTAGAAAAAACAGCTATTTTGCTTAGCGCAAGTAGAGCTGCGCCGCCAGCAATATCAACAGTTACCTAACCACCATAACTTAACCGCATTGCTTGAAATTAGTAGTGAAGACGAGCGTGAAATTTTAACTCGGCAAGCTGTCGCAAAAGCGCAAACAATTGATGATTTTAGTGTAAGGGTTGGCAGTTTAATTGAATTGAAAGCAATCGATGTTACGGCGGATCAGGTTATTAATAATACCAGTGAGTTACCTAGAGTTGGCTACTATGCTTTGCCTGATTGGGCAAAAAATTTTGCAAAAAACGCCCAGCCTTTAGCAGCTAGTTTATGCTACCGCTCATTAATTGATGATATTTTACAATCAGCTCGCTCTAAGGCTTATCACTACGCTGCAACATATCTTGAAAAGCTATTTGTATTGGCGCCTAAAATTACTGACTATCAGACTCACATTCATCACAGTGAATATGTCGAGCAGTTAAAAGCTCAGCACAAACGTAAAAGAGCCTTTTGGGCAAGAGTTAACTTTAGTTTCTTTAACGCTCATTTCAAAAAATCTAATTTCAAAAAGTGAACCTTTGTTGGTTGAAAACAACTAACCCTGACATTTTTAGTTGTAGTCATCTGCTATTTTTGTAGGGCCAAAAAGTCGTCATATTTCAAATATTCGAGACCACTTCTGTTAGTTAGAGTATTGTTGGCTATTGAATTTCCTAATATTTCGACTTTTATACCTCGATATTTTCTAAGCTGACCTTGCAATATAAAATCAAGTTTTGGCCAAAACTTGAGCGTTAAAGCTTGTAGTAATCCATATCTGTTTTTAGGCGTTATGATCATAGAGGGTTGAAAGATACTCAGCCTTTCAAAATTTAGTCGAATTAGTTCTTCAATTAATTCGCCTTTGGTGCGCAGGTAAAAATTTCGAGAGTTGCTATCTACAGCTACAGATCCAAGTAACTGAAAGTGTTTTACACCTTGCAATTTGCAAACGTTAGCAAATTCTAAAACTGCAGTTTTATCAATTGCAACAAATTCATCTTTTGTTACTTTTGACGGTTCACCAACACCTAGGGTGCAAATTGCGGTGTTGAAACCATGGATTAACTCCGCATAAGTATTGGGGTTATGAATATCGATAATTTCCGACTTAAAGTTCGATTTTGGGGTTTTTACATCAATTTTTTTTCGTCCCAGACATAATACTTTCACGACTTGAGAAAAACTTAAAACACGAGTTAAAACGACTGAACCAACAGCTCCAGTAGCCCCTAAGAATACAATTTTTTTTTGAGCCTCAATGTTCATCACTCCACCAATTCTAATTAGTGCAAAGGCAGTACCAAAATAGTCATTATCGTGACTTTAATACACTTTGGTGTGATTGTTAAATGTGTTTTTTAAACTAAAAGTCTTTTTTTATAAGAAAAATGGCTCAATTTATAAGTTTTAATCAGTCAGTTTATTAGTCTTTTCATGTCCATCTTAGAAGAGGAATAACCATGATTAGACAATTTATATACAGTGTTTTAGTTGTTAGTTTAATTGCTTCTTGTAGTACAAAAACAGACTCAACATCTAAAGAAACCTATCAACCAACTGAAAAATCGTTAGCCACACATTACGCCGCCCCAGACTGGTTTAGAGATGCTAAGCTTGGCATCTATTTTACTTGGGGGCCTTATACTGTTGCTGCAAAAACCAATGAATGGTACCCGAGGTGGATGCACTTTGGTTTAAACAAAGAGGATTGGCAAGGGGATAAACCAGGATACCATATTGATTTAAAACAATGGCATAGTCAGCGTTTTGCACAGCCTAGCGAATTTGCTTATCACGATATGATTGAACAATTTACTGCCGAACACTTTGATGCAGATGAGTGGGCTGAATTGTTTGCAAGAGCTGGCGCTAAGTTTGCTGGACCTGTCGCAATGCATCACGATGGTTATGCGTTATGGGATAGTGATATTACTCCTTGGAATGTGGCTGATATAGGGCCAAAAAGGGATATTACCGGTGAGCTGGCAAACGCATTGCGCCAACGAGATATTAAGTTGATAACAACCTTTCACCATGCCCGAAATTTACAGAGATACAAGGGGCAAACGCTGCAGCAAGCGAAACAAAGATATGGACATTTAGACATGTACCATTTTTTCTGGAATTCTCATTTTCCTTGGGTTGAAGAGCTAGCTACCAGTTCTGAGGATGAAAAATTGAAATGGTTGTATGGCAATGTGCCAGAAGCTGAGTGGCTAGACACTTTTTGGTTGGGGACGTTAAAAGAGGTTATCAATAAATATCAACCAGACATGATTTGGTTTGATACTTGGCTTGATCTAATTCCGCAGCAGCAGCGTTATGAGTTTGCAGCATATTATCTAAATCAAGCACAAACTTGGGGAAAGGAGGTGATGATGACGCATAAGGATATGGATATGCCTGAAACTTTTTCGGTTGAAGATTTCGAGCAGGGACGCAGAGATAAGTTAACCGGTGCGCCTTGGTTAACGGATGATACTATCACCAAGTGGAGCTGGTCTTACGTTGAAGGTATAGAGGTAAAACCCGCGTCATGGGTGATTCATGACTTTATTGACATTGTTAGTAAAAATGGCCAACTATTGTTAAATGTATCGCCAAAATCAGATGGGACAATTCCACAAGACCAAAAAGAGGTTTTATATGAACTAGGTGATTGGCTCGCGGTAAACGGAGAAGCAATTTACAACACTAGACCATGGAAGATATATGGTGAAGGCCCAACACAAATGGAAAGTGGTGGACACTTTACTAAACACGTAGATTACACAGCAAACGACATTCGCTTTACCCAAAGCAAAAATGCTTTGTATGCAATTGCCTTGGGCACACCTAGAAAACCGCTAAAAATACTCGCTCTGGCTAAAAACAACAGTATTGGCGTGGCAAATTTTAGCAAAGTAAGCAGTTTAAACGGCGACTACATAAAAAGTTGGCAGCAAAAAGCAGATGCTTTATACATTGAATTAACGGCTGATGCGCCTGAACAAATTGCCTATGCTTTTAAGTTTGAATAGTAGCCTTTAATTTTTGTTGAAACACTTTTGGCGAGCATCCAGTCTGTTTTTTAAACACGGTTGAAAAATAGGCTGGGTTATTAAATCCTACATCATACGCTGTTTGGGTCGCATTTTGGCTAACGAGCAAATGCTTTGCCCGGTCAATACGGGTATTCGTTATGTATTGATTTATGGTTAATTTAGTTTGCTGTTTAAACAATTGTACAGCACGCGTGCGACTAACCCCAATTTGTTGGCAGATAAGGTCTAAAGTGAGATCTGCGGTTAAGTTATCTTGAATGTAATGCTTAATTTTACTAACAACTATGTGTTCGGTATCAGTTGTTTGAAAAGGAGACTTTGTTATGAGAGAGTTTCTAGCGGTTGTTAGGTCAGAAAATACAAAATAAACCCAAAAGAATACAGTTAAGCTAGCGCCGCCGTAATACCAACTCCATTGGTTAAAGATAATTCCCAACGCCATACATAAACTTAACCATATCGTGGCTAAACACAGCAGCAAGGATTTTCGTGTTTTAGTTAACAGGTATAAGCAAGGTATGAGTACAACAACACATACCCAAGCAACTTGAAACCAGTACACCTGCTGTGGATTAAACAATACATTTTGCCAAGGTAGTTCGTTTGGGGTTATTGAATCGAGCGGCGGGGCCAATACAAATATGCTACACCAAGTTGCGCCTAGCAGGAAAGGACTATACTTTGTCACATTGCTCAAACTTAACTCAGCACTTTGAGCTAATCCAAGCAATAAGGAAGGAATTCCTATCGAAAAAAAGACGATATTTCTAAATAAATCGTAGTATCTGTGCGCAGCGTCAAAGGGTAATAGATTTACCATCGGGCCGAGCAGAAATATAACAAAACAACCTATGAAAACGACAAAGAATCTATTTATCATTGGTTTTTGCGTTACAAAACAAAAATAAGCCATAAGCAACAAATAAATCACTGATGCGGCCAACGGTAGTACGGCCTGTGTAAATACCTCCCAAGATATCAAAGCTCTGGTTTCCATAACCCCTCTCATTGCGTTGGTTTTTGTTGTATGTTAACAATTTGTTGGGCGGAGGTCTTCTTCTAGTGTAAAAAAATATTTTGTAAAAGTGTCACCTTTGTTGGTTGAAAACAATTAACACCAACACTCTAAAAATAATCGACAAAGGTGACTGTATGAAGTTTTATTCAAAAGCTGCGCTGGCAGTTTTATTGGCAAGCTCAGGCTTAAACGCGTGTGCAAATATTCAAGAAAAAACGCAGCAACCACAAGCTTTTAAAGGCACTAAAAGCATTGATATGTCTAAATGGCAACTCGCTTGGCAAGACGAATTTAATTATGCGGATGAACAACTAGATGAAAACTGGATTTCACAAAATGGCCCTACTGAAAACCCTTGGGTATATAGCAGCCGCTGGCGCGAAAATGCACAAGTCAAAGATGGGATATTGCACTTAAAAGCGATAAAAGAAAGTCGCGGTGGGCAAGATTGGACTACAGGTAATGTCTGGAGTAAACGCACTTTTGGTTATGGTTATTTTGAAGCTAGATACAAATATGCAGCGGCCTATGGCACTAATAATTCGTTTTGGTTTTGGCCAAAACAAGGGGTTAAAGACGGGCAAAAAGCCTGTGAAATAGACATTAACGAAGGTCATTATCCAAATATCATCAACACCAATGTGCATAATTGGACAGATACGTACACCTTACCCAATGGGCGAGTAACTCACGATTCAGAGCAAAAACATTGGACCTTACTTGGAAAGCCAGATCACAACATAATTTTAGATACACCGGTAAAAACTAACAAAATTCGTTTAACTTCATCTAACCCAGCGTCAATTCATATTGCAGAATTTAGAGCGCTTGCGCCGTCATCAACTGGGTATTCGGCTCCCACAGCCGAGTTGACAGATAACCTGCTCAATCACGCTTTGGCGTCAGACGTTAAACTCACTACCAATGGTGTGTTTAACAAATTACCGTCAAAAGACGTGTTTGCAATAGATAACAAATTAGATACACGCTGGGTGTCTGAAAAGCATGGCAAAAAATGGTTGCAGCTAGAATGGGACTCAGCCAAAGAAATTGGCGCTATTCAGTTTGTAAATGGCTGGCTGCAAGAATATGGCGACTCAAAAGGTTTTTATCGTAACTTAATCAGTGATTATGTAATTGAATACCACAACGGCAGTGAGTGGGTTGAAATACAAAACTATGACGCGGCTGATGTCGCCAATTTTGGCGAGGAATATCATACCTATGGTATCGAATGGGATGAAAACTACTTCAAGTTTTACTTTGATGGTGAGTTATACCACACCATGCGCAATGATGTGTGTTTTAGTGAGCAAACTTTATTATTTAGTTTAGCTATTTTAAAAGCAGAAATTGCAGGCCCAGTGACGGATGCAATTGACGGAACCGCAATGCAAATTGACTGGGTTCGTTATTATCAGCGTAAACCATAAGGTGGTAGTGGCTTATGAGTTCGGTTGATATTACGGTCATTATTATTTTTACTTTGCTGGTTGTCGGCTGCGGTATGAGCTTTGCTGGCTCTGGCAAAAATATGAAAAGCTATTTTTCTGCAGGTGGTGCGCTGCCTTGGTGGATGAGTGGCTTGTCACTGTTTATGAGTTTTTTCTCTGCCGGTACTTTTGTGGTTTGGGGCTCAATTGCATACCAGAATGGCTGGGTTGCCGTAACCATTCAATGGACCATGTGTATCGCAGGTTTAGTGATTGGCTTTTTTATCGCGCCTAAATGGCAAAAAACACGCGTTTTAACCGCAGCTGAATATATCAGCGAGCGCCTAGGAGAGCGTGTTAAAAAAGTATATACAACAATATTCTTAACCATAGCGACTTTTTCAACGGGCACTTTTTTATATCCAGTTGCAAAAATAGTTGAGGTTTCGACAGGGCTGCCAATTATCAACACCATTATTGGATTAGGTTTGTTAATTCTTATCTACACGGCCGTTGGTGGTTTGTGGGCGGTTATTGTCACTGATATTTTGCAGTTTGTAGTGCTGACTGCGGCTGTATTGGTGGTAGTCCCTTTGTCATTACAAGAAATAGGTGGTGTCAGCAATTTTATAAACAAGGCGCCAGAAAACTTTTTTAGCTTAACCAGCGGTGAATACACTTGGGGTTTTATTGTTGCATTTGCCCTATATAACCTGTTTTTTATTGCAGGTAACTGGGCATATATTCAACGGTATACTTGCGTGGCGACACCGCAAGATGCCAAAAAAGTCGGCTGGTTATTTGGTGGTCTCTATCTAATTAGTCCGGTAGTTTGGATGTTAGCACCCATGGTTTATCGCGTGCTCAATCCTGATATTGCAACAGCCGATAACGAAGGTGCCTATTTGTTAATGTGTAAAGAAGTCTTACCCATTGGCATGCTTGGTTTAATGTTGGGGGGAATGATATTCGCAACCTCTAGCTCGATTAATACTGCACTGAACATTACCGCAGGCGTGATCACCAACGATGTTGTTAAACCTTTGTGGCCTAAAATAGCTGACGCAAAGTTGGTTAAAATTGGCCGCTTAACCACAGTTTTACTCGGCTTTGTCACTATAACCATAGCTTTGCTTGTGCCATATATGGGCGGTGTGGTTGAAGTAGTTATGACTATGGCAGCACTGACCGGTGGCGCATTATTTTTACCGCCAATTTGGTTGTTGTTTTCAAAATACCAACGCGGTTTTTCAATTTTAACCACATCCATTTTAACTTTAGTCATTAACGCATATTTTAAGTTTATCAGCCCTTGGTTGTTTGAATTGTCGTTAGACAGAGCCGAAGAAATGCTGTTAGGGGTTATCACGCCAGTTATTTTCCTTGCAACATTTGAACTGTATTACCGCGCAACTAAACAAATTGCGCCAAGGTATGCACAGTACAAACAGCTTGAACATGCAAAACAACAAAAAGCCGAAGTAGAAGCTCAAAGTGCTGAGCTCAATGTAGAGCAGTCAGCCTCAGCCAATACTAAAGGTAACCAAGTGATTGGTTTTGGTATCTTAGTCACTGGGCTTATTCTTATGTGCTTAGCCATCTTGGCTGAAAAAGGTAATTTGGTTGTCGGTACCATGGCGTGTTTAGTTACCTTGGTGGGCGCTTGGTTAATGTATAAAAATAAAATTTCTGAAATTGAGGGTGGATATGAACAAGCCTAATCAAACTGATTTTTCCTGTGCTTTTCCTTGGGATATTCCACAAACAAAACCGGATAGGCCATTAAGCAAAGCGATGGCGCGAATGTACGACGAATATCAAACGCCGCGGCCAGAAGATAATCGTTTATTTAGCAGTTTTAAATATACCCAGTTACAGGGTTTTGACTATCGAGGAGGTGATGGCACAGTATCGCGCCGTGACCCATCAAAAATTATTCGAGTAAATGGTTTGTACTACGTTTGGTATACTAAGCGTGACACACAAACACCACCACAAGGGCCAGAAAATTGCAGCGACACTATTCCATCTACAGATTGGGATTTGGCTGAAATTTGGTATGCCACCAGTAAAGACGGCTTTAGCTGGCAAGAGCAGGGCTGTGCAATAAAACGCCCGGCTAAACCACAGCCGGGTTGGCGCTCGGTTTCTACACCGGATATTTTAGTCTGGCAAGGTAAATACTATCTGTATTATCAAGCTTTTATGCAAGCCAGTGGCATAAAAGGGGACCATTGCCCGGTTACTTTATCGTCTGCTGACAGCCCCGATGGCCCATGGGCACCTTGCAATAAAATTGTGGTGGAAAATGGCCCAGCAGGCAGTTGGGATCAATTTTCAATACACGATCCTTACTTGTTGGTTTATCAAGGCAAAATTCACCTGTATTACAAAGCTGCATTTGGCGACAGGCCCGATTATTTGGTCGCTAATGGTTTAGCAATTGCTGAAAACCCAATGGGTCCTTTTAATAAACACTCCTTAAACCCAGTGCTTAATTCGGGGCATGAAACTACCTATTTCCCGTTTAAGCAGGGCATAGCCGCTTTTGCCATTCGCAATGGCAACGAAAACAATACCATTCAATTTGCGCCTGACGGGGTTAATTTTTCCATTGCGTCTGTTACTTCGCTTATGCCTGTAGCAGCAGGACCATATGTGGCGGATGCGTTTTCCAATACAGAAAACGGTCAAGGAATTGAATGGGGATTATCGCATTTTTGCGACAAAACCAACCCAAGTACTAAACACAGCTTTTTGGGCAGGTTCGACTGCAATTTAACCCAAAACGGTAATAACACAGATATGAAAGAAACCGATGTAATTCATCATCCAAGTGTTTATTTCGCCCAAGCTTTAACTGAAAAACAGAAAGCGCAACGCCAACAAAGTGCCCAAAAGAGTGAACAAAAGAGTGAGAATGTATGTTAGTAGAAAGTTTTAGCCCACAAACAAGAACCAATAACAAACAGAATATTAGCACTGATTTTGTGGTAGCGGGTGGAGGGCTTGCCGGTGTGTGTGCTGCGATTGCTGCAGCGCGTAATGGTAGTAAAGTTGTATTAATTCAAGACAGACCTGTATTAGGCGGCAATGCTTCAAGCGAGGTGCGAGTATGGGCGCTGGGTGCAACTTCACATATGGGCAACAATAACAGGTGGTCGCGCGAAGGTGGGATCATAGACGAAATCATGTTGGAAAACCTCAAGGTAAACAAAGACGGCAATCCAATTATATTTGACGCTGTGTTGTTAGACAAAGTTGCCGCAGAGCCAAATATTCAGCTGTTGCTCAATACTGCCGTTTATCAAGTGAATAAATCGTCTGAGCGTAAAATTGACAGTGTTGTTGCTTTTTGTAGCCAAAATTCGACTGAGTACAGCGTATCAGCACCATTGTTTTGTGATGCAACAGGTGATGGTTTAGTGGCGTTTAATGCAGGCGCAAGCTTTCGAATTGGTGCTGAATCACGCGATGAATTTGGCGAACAATTGGCACCAGAGCAAGCGAATGACCAGTTGCTGGGTCATACGCTGTTTTTCTACAGTAAAAAGTTAGATCACCCAGTTAAATATACTCCGCCTAAATTTGCCTATTCTCACGAGCAAATTGGTGCAATGCCTCGCTGTAAAAATATTCAAGGCAGTGATTCAGGGATTAAATTTTGGTGGATTGAATATGGTGGTATCCACAATACTATTGCGCAAACTGAAGAAATTAAATGGGAATTATGGAAAATCGTTTACGGCATTTGGGATTACATTAAAAACAGTGGCAAGTTTGATGATGTTGAAAACCTAACTTTAGAGTGGATAGGTACGGTACCTGGTAAGCGTGAAAGCCGCCGTTTTAACGGTGAATATATGCTTAAACAGCAAGATATTGTTGAGCAAACTCAATTTGCCGATGCGGTTTCTTATGGAGGCTGGGCGATTGATATTCATCCATCAGAAGGCATTTATAGTGACAAACCAGCGTGTTCGCAATTTCATTCAAAAGGCGTTTATCAAATTCCGTATCGCTGTTTTATCAGCAAAGATATCGATAATTTGTTTTTTGCAGGGCGTAATATCAGTGCCAGCCATATGGCGTATGGTTCAAGCCGAGTCATGATAACCTGTGCCCATGGTGGTCAAGCAGTTGGTACAGCCGCTGCACTATGTAAACAATACAAGGTAAGTGCAAAAGCTATGCTGCAGCCAGAGTATATGCAAAGTTTGCAACAACAGTTGAATCGGTTTGGCCATGGTATTCCTAATGTGCCATTGGCGCAGCAGGGTAATTTGGCCAAACAAGCGCATATATCTGCCAGCAGTGAACTTGAGTTAAAACAATTATTGCCAAGTGGCAAATATATGCCTTTAACGCAAGCTTGCGCGCAGCTTATGCCGTTTAATCAAGGCACGGCACCTGTAATGAAACTGCAAGTTAAAGCACAAACTGAAACTCAGTTAAAAGTTGCTTTAAGAGTCAGTGAAAAAGCTGAAAATTACACTCCAGAGATAAGCTTAAAAACCATTGAGTTAAACTTGGTTGCTGGCGAACAAATCATCAAATTAGACTTCTCAGATGTAGCGATAGATGAGCAGTACGGATTTGTTACATTTTATCCAAATTCAGCTGTTGAATTAGCGCTATCTGATCAGCTAGTTACTGGTTTTATGCCTGTATTTAATAAAGTACACAAAGCGGTTTCTAACACGGGTAAACAAACTATGCCGGCAGACTCTGGCATTGAGTCGTTTGAGTTTTGGACACCAGAGCGACGTCCAAAAGGGCAAAATTTAGCGTTGGAATTTGAATCTGCACTCAAGGTACATCCGTTATCTCACGTCACAAACGGTTATTTACGCCCGTGGCGACAAACAAATGCATGGGCTGCAAGTTTTGGCGATAATCAACCACACATTAAGTTTTGCTGGCCTGCACCTGTCACAATTAGCCAAATCACTCTATTCTTTGATACAGACGCAGATCACGCATTAGAAACTGTGTTAATGCAGCACCCGGAAAGTGAAATGCCATATTGTGTGCAAAATTATCGAATAAAACTTGCAGATGGTACGCTGTTGTTGGATGTGGTTGATAACTACCAAACAGTTAATCAATTTGAATTGCAACAACCCGTGACACTAGATCAATTGATTGTTGAATTTGATCACCCTAGTAAACTAGTACCTGCGAGTTTATTCCAAATAGAGATCTACTAGCTAAATGCATGATGACGTTCATTTAATTTTAAAAGTACGCAACGGAGATGCACAAGCTTATGCAGCCATTGTCGAACGCTACCAAAGTAGCGTTCGTGCATGCTTGCGTATGCGTTTGCAAGAACCCGCTGAAGCAGAAGATTTAACCCAAGAAACTTTTATTCTTGCCTTTAACAAATTAGACGAATTTGATGATAGTCGCCCAGTAGATGCATGGCTGCGCGGTATTGCGATTAACTTGCTTAGAAATTACATACGCAAACATAAGCCCATAAGTGTGGGTAGCCATGCTGAGCTAGAAACATTAATTAACCAGCAGCTTGATATTGATTATTCCCAAGGGCAAGAGGTCGCCAGCGTTGCTGCACTTAAAGATTGTATGGCGCAGTTAAATGAAAAAACGCAAAAGCTGGTTAATCAGCATTACAAACAAGGCTTTTCTATTGCTGAGTTAACTAAACAGCATGGCGTGCGGCATTCAGCCATGACCATGCGAATGTTTCGTATACGAGAAAAACTGCGTGAATGCATCGAAAAAAATCTCAAGGAGTATTGTTAATGAATCAATCTAAAAGCTTGAGTAAAGAGCAGCGTAGGTTAATTGCTGCCTATTTAGCTGGTGAAGAGGTTACTGAGCAGTTACTCAGTGAATGTCGCAAATATCCTATCGTTAAACAAGAGTTGGCCAAATTAGTTAGCACCGACCGGCTAATTAAGCTTGCTCTAGAAACTGACGAAAATCAAACTGAAAATAAGCACACTATACATACAGTGATGCAGCAGATCAGTCAGCAGCAATCAACAGCTGACCGACCAGCCAAAGCCAAGGTTGTTCGACCTTGGTTTAAATCACAAAGGGTGTTGGCGGCCAGTGTTGCGGCAATTGTAATGATATTTTTTGTGAGCAGTTTAGTGTCGGTGCAAAATAATTTAGCCGTTGTGACTAAAGTTGCGGCCTTGTCGTCAGTAAGTGAATTTTCTGTGGGCAAAAAATTAAACAAAGGCAAAATTTATTTAGACCAAGGTTATAGTGAAGTTGCCATGGGCAATGGGGTTGTTTTAGTTTTAGAAGCGCCGATTCAACTGGATATTCGTTCAGAAAACCTAGTTATTTTAGAAAAAGGCAAATTAGTTGCTAAAGTTCCACCGCAAGCAATTGGTTTTAGAGTAGATACCCCAAGCTCAGAAATTATTGATTTAGGTACCGAATTCGCGGTTGATGTAAACGAGCGAGGTGAAAGCCAAGTACATGTATTAGATGGTGAAGTTAAAGCTCGGGCATCTAAACAACAAGCGTTTAAAATGCTGAAAAAAGACCAAGCGTTGGCATTTAGTTTAGATGAAAAAATGCAAATAATTCAAAGCAGCCCCAACTTATTTATGCGTGCTTTGCCGGGCAAATCCGCGGTGAATCCAGATTATTTGCACTGGTCATTTGACCAAGCAGATGCTGGACAATTTGTGTCGGATGGCAAAGGTATTGCCGGCCAACATTATCCAGCATATGACAGAACTGAAAACGGCCAAATTAACCAAATAGGTGGCGTTTTTGCCAACGCGATTGCGTTAGACGGCAAAAGCAATTGGTTAGAAACTGATTTCCCAGGGATTTCTGGTGATGCACCGCGGACCGTGAGTTTTTGGGTAAAAGTGCCACAGGATATTGGCATGCACGAGGTGTTTGGTATTGTTAGTTGGGGTACACAAGAACTTTACTCAGCATGGCAAATATCGCCAAATCCATTTCCACAAAATGGCCCAATTGGTGCGCTGCGTATTGGTACCTATAATGCACAAGTGGTTGGTACACGTGATTTAAGAGACGGGCAATGGCATCACGTTGCTGTGGTATTATATGGCGGTGAAGCATCCGATATATCAACTCATGTGTTGATGTATGTTGATGGTGAGCTTGAAAAAACCAACGGCAAATCGGTTGCTAAAGTGAATACCAAAATAAGCCAAGAAAACTCTCGGCCATTGTCGTTAGGGCGAAATATTGGTTATACCCAAGCCCATGAAAAAAATAAATTTTTCAGAGGTGCGGTCGACGAACTGTACGTATTTGATGCTGCATTAGAACAACAGCAAATCCGAGCGCTGATGGACAACAAATATTTCTAACGGACGTATTCTAGAATGTAGCCTTTAAAACCAGCTGCTTGAGGCGCAACCTCTGAGGGTTGCGATTGGCTGCTGCTAAACCCATAATTAACCAGATTTTTACTGAGTTTATTTTTTCTTCCTCGGCCGGGGTCAACTATGACCACTTCGCAACTGGATTTGGCATGTCGTTGAATAAAACTGGCTAATAGGTCGATATGGGCATCTTCATACAAAAGGTCGCTGCCGATAATGACATCAAACAAACCAAGGTTATCTGAATCACTCGTCCAATCGATTTGTTCATAAGCTATAGATTCATCACCATTTAGCAGAACATTTCTTTGTAGAAAACCCGCGACTTCTGGGTGGTAATCCGTAGCAGTAATATCGGTATTTTGTTTATTTAACAGCAAGCTAGACAGCGCAATACCACAGCCTATTTCCAATACACGTTTTGAAGTTGTATTGAAATTCAGCATAAATTGAGCAAGCACGACACTAGAAGGCCACACCACACCAAAAATTGGCCAAGAAGCTGAGCAGATCCCTGCTTTTAGTGCTAAGCCTTCGGGATCGTAAAATTCGTTGGTATTGCGCAAAGTGCAGAGATGAATGTCTATCTCACCAAACTCAATGGTTTGATAGTTCAAGCGTAAATCAGTCATTTGTTAGCCTTTAAGTGTGAATGCTCGGCCAACTATCGAGGATAAATGACAAAACGTGATTACAGGTGAGTATAGTATTTTTTCAGCAGCAAAGCACCTTAGCCTTACATATTTCTGTAATCTTTGTGATTGACTGGTTAATTTTATTGTTAGGTTAAAAAAATTATAAAAACTTGTGTCACTTTTTTAGCTTTTAGCCAATAGGGAAAACAGGTACAGCAAAAACAACAAAGCGAATAAAGATGATAAATCTAAAAATAGCCGTCACTCTAGTATTTGTTGCTATATTCGGCGTTAGCGGCTGCAGTTCAAAATATGCGGAAAATACTCCTTCAGCTAAGCAAACTAGCAAAAAAGCAAAACCGAATATTTTATGGATAGTTACAGACGATCATAGACCAGACTCTATTAGCGCATACAACCAAGCCGTTTACAATCAGGTTAATAGTCCACTAGGCTACGTTGAATCACCAAATACCGACAAACTCGCCGCTGAAGGTATCTTATTTACCAATGCATTTACTAGCTCGCCTGTGTGTGCACCTTCGCGCGCTGCAATGCATTCGGGTCGGTACCCATTTAGGAATAGCCGACTTGCATTTGAAATGTCGCATCAAGGCCCAGATTTTACTCAGCCGTTGGTATCGGAACATTTAAAATCGGCTGGCTACGGCACAGCCATGTTTGGTAAAGAAGACCACTATATTTTTAGATGGGGGCCAGGGCAAGGATTTTATAATATCGAACATTTATTTGATACACGTGTGCATTTTAAGCACGACATACAAAAGTATGATTTGGGTGATATTTTTGTTGAAGCTTCTTACGGCAAAGTCAATGGCGAGTTGGCGATTACTGGTTTAACTGAAGTAGTGCAATATCCTGACGGTAGCAAAAGAGCCTACAATGTTAGACGTAATAAAACGACATTAACCGCTCAAGACTTAGCACAAATTAAACAAACCGATAAAGAGTTTGATATTTTGCGAGCTTATACACGGGGCAGCAATAAAACCATTATTGGTGGTGAAAACCCGAACCCGAAGAACGATACGATAGACGCGAAAATCGTCAAAGAGTTAGTTAACTACCTGCAAAGTGAAAACAAACAATACACGACACTTGCAGGACACGCGCGACAGGGGGGAAATACTTCAAGCCCTCTATTTTTACATTTAGGTATGCATTTACCTCATACGCCAGTTTTACCACCCAAATCGATAAGGCAGCGCTTTAAAGACAAGGTTTATCAATTGCCTGAGTTCGATCAAGACGAACTAAATAAACTGCCGGTTCAGCTACAAAAAATTTATAACGCAATGAAAATTGACGGTATTACCGATGAAGAAAAGCAGCAAGCCATTCGAGACTATTATGCTTTTTGCGCGCATGGCGACGAGCTAATTGGTCAGGCAGTGGAGGCGTTTAAAAATTATAGCGCTAAACATAATCAAGAATGGGTGATTATTTACACCATAGGTGATCATGGCTGGCACTTAGGCGAAAACGGTATAGCCGGAAAAACAGGCCCTTGGGAGCAGTCGGTTGCCAATGCAGTTATTATTAGCGCCTCAGATAAATCATTGATCCCAAGTGGTGTGGTTAATAAGGAGTTAGTTGAGTTTGTCGACTTCGCGCCAACCATGCTGGCGCTAGCTGGAATAAATGTGCAAGCGTCGGATTATAGCTACCTAGATGGACAGAACTTATTAGACGTAGCCGCAGGAACTGCTATTAAAAGAGAGTATATTTTAGGCGAAACTAGCGTTGTAAGCGGCCCTAGAGCCTATTTACACTCTGAGCGATTTAGGTTTTCTATGCGCACGCGACCTTATTATACCGCGGTACCTAATGCTGACATTGGAAAGAATATTAAATGGGCGTTAGAAGCTGAAGCGAAAGAAGTTGATATGGCTTTGTATGACTTATCAATCGATCCGCTCGAACGAAACAATCTTGCTTACCATCCACAATATCAAGCGCTAGCCAATTGGTTTAGACAAAAGCTTGGCAACATCGTTTTAGGTGATGGCCGAATTGAAGCGGATTGGTCGCAAGAAAACCGCTACGTAGTATCTAATTTTGCCAAAGGGGCAGACAACAAAAAGTTGGATATCCCTGCGCATTTAATCAAAAACCTACCACAATAAAATAGTCGGAGGCTAATATGTGTTTAGTTCAACCAAGTGAGCAAAACCAAACCATTTTTAATGTGTATACTGCAATGACTTGTGTTAATGCACTAGAAGAAAATGGAATTACACCGGAATCGGGAGAAATATTAGTAACTGGTGCAAGTGGTTGTGTAGGCCGACATGCCGTTCATTTGTTGGCAGAGTTAGGGTACACAGTGGTTGCTGCGACAGAGCAGATAAACGACATTGCTGCACTGCTAGCTTTAGGCGCAAAAAAAATCGTGGATAGCCGAATGCTTGAGCAGCCTAAAAGCGCATCAGCAAATACACGCTGGGGTGGGGTAGTTGATACTGCCAGCAATCGTATATTGGTGAGTGATTGAGTCGCTTGTAAGGCCTGCCTAAGCAGGCCTTAACGGTTCTATCTGTACGCTAATACGGCTTTGTTCCCCAACACAAAGCGATTGACAAACAAAGATGTGCTTACCGAGAAAACTAAAGTTATAAACATCATGTGTATATAGTGGAACGGCTTATCATCTATTGCAAACACAAAAACAGCGTACAATAAAGTTCCAGACACCACTGCTGTAATTGCGGCTTTAGAATGGACATTCTTAAATAATAACCCAACGATAAAGGTCGAGAGAATTGGCATGCTTAACAAGCCATATAACTCTTGAATGGTGTTGATAATACTTTCTGAACGGGCATAGACTGGCACCAATGCAATTGCAATTATGACAAATATTAAACTCGCTATACCACTTAGTTTTGCTACGTTTGGATTGGAGTTCAAGTAGTTCTCATGTAAGTCACATACATACAAAGCGGCTGAAGAGTTAAGAATACTATTGAACGTGGATAATACAGCTGCGGCAATTGCTGCTGCGAATGCACCTGACAACCACAAAGGTAACACGTCGTTAACGATCATCCCGTAAGCAGCATCACCTACATCGCCAAACAGCTTATATGAAACAATACCCGGAATGACAATCATAGGTGGGATGATCATAAAGCGCAAAATGGCAGCTGCAAATACACCTTTTTGAGCTTCTTTTAAGCTTGGTGCAGCCATTGCACGTTGAGTGATTGTTTGGTTGGTGCTCCAATAAAATGTTTGAATAAAAATCATACCAGTTAAAAGGACGTGCCAAGGCAGCGGTGAGTCGTTGTCTCCAACCAGTGTTAGACGTTCTTTTGGTATGCCTGAAAAATCCCAATCGATTGCGCCAAGTGCTAAAAATACCACCAACATACCCATAGTCAGTAACAGGACACCGCTGAAGGTATCTGAAACAGCAACGGCTCTTAAGCCGCCAAATATTGAATATGCAGAACCCACAATGGCAAAAATTATCGCTAAAGTTAATAGACTAATATCTACACCAAACATCGACTGCATAAATAACGACCCGGTGTACAATACCGCAGGTAAGAATATAAAAATGTTACCCAGTAAAAATAAACCGCCAATTACAGCGCGTATATGTCTGTCGTTGTATCTTTTTTCTAAAAGCTCGGTGGTGGTTGTGCAGCCGTTTTTATAATAAACGGGTAAGAATACTTTAGCTAAAATAATTAAGCCGAAAACAGCTGCAAACTCCCACCAAGCAAGTAGGGCCATTTGGTTACCATTCATGCCAATTAGTTGGTCGGTAGACAGGTTGGTGAGTGTTATTGAGCCTGCGATGAATGTCCATGAAAGACCACCGCCAGCTAAAAAATATTCTTTGTTGGAATCTTTAGAACTACGACCATGCCCAGCGCACTTTAGATAAGTAAGTAGTGCAATTAACGCGGTAATGAACAGAAATACCCCTAGTTGAATCATTGTGTTAGACATTAGAGCTGCTCCTCAAATTCTGATGTTTTAATAATTGCCAAATCATGTGCAGGGATCAATTTTGAGCCCAACACATACTGTTCAGACTCAAAGCAGTCCAATTGGTATGGCTGGTTGGAATAATTAAGAACAAATAAGTAATTGCCTTTTTGCTTAAATCTTATGTCACCAAACGTTTCATTTAGCGGCAAATCTAGTTTAGCAGCGATTTCTTTAAATACATCAACTAGGAATTTATCATCTGTTAGACTTGTGATAACGGTAAAGCGATCATTTTGCAACATCGCTGCTTTCTTTAGTCCCTCAATTTTAGCGGTGATTTTTAGCGGACTATTATGGTGGAGTTGAATGATGTCTCGCCAAGTATGGCTTGTGTATGTTTTTCCATTGTAGTGGATGTTGTGCTGGTGGCTGACTGGCGTGGTGTCTGCGGTCATCACAGTGTAGCCTAATTGCTCTGCAAAAACACCAGGCGGCATGTTGTGCGGCAAATGCAGGTTTTTAGTTTTGCTTGCGAATCTAGGGCCAAGGACAAAATGTGCGTTGGTGCTAGTAACCTTTTTACAGAAGTCGTCTGAGGGGGCAATAGAAGCAGGGCAAATAATCAATTGGTATTGGCTAATATCGGATGTTTCGTCGATAAAGTCGACGCCAATACCGAGTTGTTGCAGCACTCTATAGTATTGGAACTCTGTTTGTAAATGTTTGTACAGGGTTGATTGTGTTTCAATTTCGCAAAACCACTGGTTTTCTGTGCCCGTGACCAGAGCGACTTTATTGTCGACTTTAGCTGATAGTAATTCGGGGTGTTTGGCTACTTCACTAATTGTTGCGGCAATTTCATTGTAAAACAGGGAAGGCTGGTTGTTCACCATTTTGATCCCTGCATGCATTTGCTCTTGGCCGAAAGGAAGTTGACGCCAGCGGAAAAAACTAACGCATTCAGCACCGTGCGCAAAAGCTTCCCAAGTCCACAATCTCACCATACCTTTAGCTGGCATTGGGTTGTAATTTGCCCAATTTACTACACCTGGTTGTTGCTCCATAATCCAAAATCTACCAGTTGGTGACAAGCCTCTGGTTTGTTCAATAAAGTATGCATTCAGGTCCGGATGCCCAGTGCGCATGTGTTCAAAACTGCTTGGATTTAACACCTCAGCATTTCGACCTAATGGGTAGCTGTCATAAGCAACAAAATCTAAATCTTTTGTCAGTTTGAAGTTATCAATCTGCGTGTCGCACATGGGGATCATGTTATGGGTAACAAATTGATTTTTGCAATGTTCGCGAATGGTATTGACCATTTTATCGTGGAAGGCAATCGCCATATCTGAACTGAACCTGCGATAATCTAACTGATGAGATAACCCCATTTCGGTCACGCCGTACAAAGGGAGCTCTACTTGCTCAAAATCATTGTACTCCATCGACCAAAACACAGTGCCCCACGCTTCATTTAGAGCTTCAATCGTTTTATATTTGTTTTTTAACCAAACTTGAAATTTTGCTTTTGCATTGGCTGAGCCGCTCTGAGTAGTGTCGTGACAACCAATTTCGTTATCTGTCTGCCAACCCGAAACTTTATGATTTGTGCCATATCGTTTGACCATGACTTCAGTTATTTTCATTGCCGCTTCAACATAAATGTCGCTTGAGAAGTCATAATGGCGGCGAGAACCAAATCCACGTGTTTGGCCTGTTTTTATGTCCACAGGCAAAATATCAGGGTGTAAATCAATCAACCATTTAGGCGGTGTAGCGGTTGGTGTGCAAATGATAATTTTTAAACCGGCTTCTGCGAGTGTATCTATTGCTCGGTCCATCCACGCAAAATCGTATTGACCTGCTATTGGTTCTATTCTCGACCAAGAAAAATCGCCAATTCGAACCCACTCGATCCCAAGTTTTTTCATTTCAGCTGCATCGTCAGCCCACATTTTTTCAGGCCAATGTTCTGGATAGTAGCACACGCCAAACATAATTTTCATCACCTATTCAATGAGCTAGCTATGCTAGCAAAATAAACTATAGTTAATTCTGTTTTTATTAAGTTATCTAAATGTAACAGAGTATGGGTGAAATATGGCACATTTCAACCCTAAAATCAACAAATCGAATAAAAACGAACATAAAAACACATAAATATTTGCTAATCGAAAAAATATTGTTAATATCTGTACATGTTTAACATGTGTTTAGAAATTTAGGAGGCTAACAGTGAGCCATCAACCATTTGTTCAGTTAAATAGTCGTGATACTTCCATAATTGTTAACTGCACTGGAAAACAACCACAGATTATTTATTGGGGTAAAAAGTTAACTCAACTGGATAGCATTGACCCCTTAATTGCTTTAGCTCAAAGGCAAGAGGCTAAATGTGCTCCTGAGGTCGAGCCGATTTTGTCATTAACCCCTTGTTATGGTGATGGATTTGTTGGTGCTCCAGGCCTAGAGCTTAGATCGCTCAGCAACAATGCATGGATGTTTAGTGGTCATATTACATATGTAGCACAATCCAACGGTCAAAGTATCATTGAAATGTTCGATAATGTTCGAAATGTTAAAGTCGTTTATCAGCTACAGTTAGACTATGAATCAAATGTATTTAGTGCTTCAACCGAAATAGTGAACCATTCTAGCGAAAGCATCGAAATAGATTGGTGTGCATCTTTGACAATACCATTGCAAGAGCAGTTTGACACCATCTATTCTTTTGAAGGGCGCTGGGCAAATGAGTTTCGTCGCCATAAACTAAAACGTTTTATGGGTGGTTACTTAAAAGAAAACCGTAAAGGTAAAACCTCGCACGATAATTTTCCTGGAGTCGTTTTATCAAGCGCTAACACAAGTGAAGCCCACGGTGAATGTTTCGGCTTTCATTTAGGCTGGAGCGGTAATCATAGAACGCGAGTTGAAAGTTTATCTGACGGTAGAAATTTTGTGCAGCTAGGTGAATTACTACACCCAGGCGAAGTGAGATTAAAAGAGGGCGAAAGTTACCAGACGCCAAGTATTTACGTATCATATTCAAATCTAGGTTTAAGCAA
Organism: Catenovulum agarivorans DS-2; assembly: GCF_000568405.1. Lineage (GTDB taxonomy): Bacteria > Pseudomonadota > Gammaproteobacteria > Enterobacterales > Alteromonadaceae > Catenovulum > Catenovulum agarivorans_A. The sequence continues at coordinate 35,416 of NZ_ARZY01000014.1, read as the reverse complement.
TTTATCCAATAACTTTCATAACTTCGTTCGCTCAAAGTTATTAACTTACGATGCAACACAGAAGGTGCGCCCAATACATTACAACACTTGGGAAGCTATTTATTTTGACCATTCATACGAAACACTGAAAGAGTTGGTAGAAAAAGCTGCAAAGCTAGGCGCTGAACGTTTTGTGCTTGATGATGGTTGGTTCAAAGGACGCCGCGACGATACTGCTGGTTTAGGTGACTGGACTGTAGACGAAAGCATTTACCCGCAGGGTTTGAACCCGTTAATTAAGGCCGTTAACGACAATGGTATGGAATTTGGCATTTGGTTTGAACCTGAAATGGTAAACCCTGATAGTGACCTATACCGCAAACATCCCGAATGGATACTACAAGCTGAAAACTGCGAACAAATAAAATTTAGAAATCAATACGTATTAGATTTAACTCGGCCCGAAGTTACAGATTATTTAGATAGCGCAATCAGCGACATATTAGAAGCTTACCCACAAATAACATATATTAAGTGGGACATGAATAGAGATATTAACCATGCAAACAATGCCTTAGGTTATCCAGCGGTACATAAGCAAACGCTCGCTTTGTATTCGTTAATTCAGAATTTAAAAGGCAAGTTCCCTCATGTTGAGATAGAAAGCTGTTCATCGGGCGGTGCACGTGTCGACTACGGCATTTTACGTTACACCGACCGGGTTTGGACGTCAGATTCAAACGATGCTTTGGACAGACTATCAATTCAAAAAGGGTGTTCATTTTTCTTCCCGAGTGAAGTTATGGGATCGCATGTTGGCCCAAGAGACTGTCATATCACCGGTCGCAACATTAGTATAGAAATGCGCACTGGCGTTGCCTTATTTGGCCATATGGGAATGGAAATGGACCCTCGCGAATTAACGGATCATGAAGCTAAAGTTTTAAGCGATGGATTTGCGTTACATAAAGCCAATAGACATTTAATTCATGGTGGCAATTTAGTGCGCTTAGATAGCCAAGAATGCGCAGTTAACTTTGGTATTGTCGCCAAAGACCAATCTGAAGCGCTTTATGCGCATAATTTAATCACAGAATACAAAGGTGCGTTGCCACCAAGCTATTTCTTTATAGGCTTAGACCAAACGAAAAACTACAGGATAGAACGAGTATGGCCTATTGAGATCAATGAATATCGAGAATCTGGCTTAAGTAAGCTTAATGGACAAGTGTTCTCTGGCGAACATTTAGTTAATTTTGGCATGCAGCTTCCAATAATCCTTCCCCAAAGCCTGCTAGTCTTTAAACTAACTGAAGTTAAGTAAATCTATACTCAGTCGCTCACACCTGCAGTTAAATGCAGGTGTGAGTGCGATGAGGGTCAATTTATTTCAAGAACAGTTTCTTGATCCTATGCTAGCGATATAAAGCGATTAGGTTGCGTTCAAAAATTTTAACTTCTTTGCTGTTGCATGAAAACTTTGTTCTCATTTGTTCGATGCCCCTAAGCGCAGATTTTCGCAAATCTTTACGCTTTTGGTGGGCTAAAGTACTGGTAATATTTGCCATTATACCTTCAGGTTTCAATTTTCCGACACGAGAAAATACATCAGTAAACTCTTTGTTTACGTTGTATTTATTAACTGTGGTGCCACCGTAATGGCGAGCAATCTCTACGCCTAACAAATTGGTAAAAACCATGTCTGGTTGGTATCCCGTTACATAAAATGTCACGGCCGTATCGGTTAAACAACTGGCTGAATGTTTTTGGTATTCAAATAAATATTTTGCAGCTACTGAGTCTTGAATTTTGATTGCTGTGGATAAATCAGCCATATTATTGGTCATTTGCGAGCTAAATGAGCCAAAAAAGGTTTTTAGCCCCTGGCTGAAAGCTAATGCATAGCTTCGATTAATTCTTCTGACTAGGTTTGCATCACCTTTGTAAACAGCATTTAGAAATGTCGCACCAGCAAGTCCATCGAATGGCCCTGTAACAGTTGGCATCGGCTGGCGATCACCAGACGCGGTAGCGTATCGGTTTGTGTTATCTGGCTTTCTTAATCCTTGTTCAATCTGTCGCTGTTTTTTTTGTTGCCACTGTTTTAGCGCCAACGCTTGCTTGCGCTCTTGCTCTCTTTTTCCTGCGGCTTGCCTTGTTGCCAGTAGCTCTTTTGATTGTTGCAACGCTCGCTTATGGTTTTGTTCGAATGATTTACCCGGGACCTCTACTGATTCCATCAAATTTAGTGTTGCTTCATTGGGCGGTGTATAGGTTTTCTCTCTTGGGCTTGCAAATAACGAGCGCATGTAATCATTTGGTTGTTCTCGCTTGAACGCGGCTCGAACAAAATCTTGTGTTCGTCGCCCATTTTTAAATTTAAACTTCAGCATGGTGTTACTTTTGTTCATATAAACAGCTGCGCGTAACCGTGCTCTTATTCCAATTTGTGTTGGCTCGCAGCGACCTTGAAAATGCTCTTTTGGGTTTAACCACGCTCGCCCATTGTCATTTTGCAAATAAACGCTATAAAAACAAGCATCCGCAATGGTTAAATAACCCAACATATCATTGTAATCACCTGACTGTCCTGTCCACAACGCGAGGCCAGTCTGTTCCAATCCACCATTTATTTCAATTACGCCTCGCCACGAGCCAATAAATTTGTAGCTGTAGCGGTCAAACATCAATTCTTCAGAGAAAGCTTGGCGCAAAAACTTTGCTCTTTGGCTATATGCTTGCGAAAACGCTTTGCCAACTTGGGCTAAGGTTAAATCTCGACTTTGATTGAAATAATAATCCGCTATATTTTGCTGATGCCCTTTAATTGGCAAACTGCGTTTTAGTTTTAGCGTTGTTTCGCTTGATATCGTTTGCTTAGCTTGCTGGTTATTTGGTCGCCAGCTGATTTTTAACGATGCGCCTGGCTCAACTGCAAAATAGCCTGGTTTAAATATTGGGCATGTCTGATCATGCTGAGTGAGCACAGTTTTGCCATTTAAACTTTGTTGTGAATATAAAGCGTTGGTGCAATTGTATTTGTCACTACTCACACTGATAAAAATATCGTTCGGTTTGCTAAAGCCATGGGGAAATAATAAATCGATCTTAATAAGCTCACTTGCATGAACAAGCTCTGCTGGTTGATATATTGGAATATCTTTATAGACTATGTTCGTTTTGGCTTGCAGTTGCTGTAAAGCCTCAGCGTATTGGTGTTTCAAGCTGTTATGTCGCTTGCGTTCAATTAGACTTTTATCCTGATTAGCGGATCTTTGCTGGTAGCGACCATGAATGCTAATTTGATCATTGCTGGTTAGGGTTAATTTAAATTTTGGCATTATATATTTGTTGTCGCAGCTGCTTTTGTCTGGGTTTATTGCTAGGTTTATATATCTTTGCCGATTCCTTTTTCTCTGAAATGGTTGTTGATTAATTTCATATATGCAGTTTTCTATTTCATGGTAGATATAACCCGTGAGCTTGGCTGCGCGTCCACGTTTAAGTGTAATGATTATTGGATAATGAGTATCTTTAGATTCTGTATTGTATTGCCATTGTTTAACGCCGTTTTTTTCGACGTACTCGCGGGTTGAGGTTGTTTTAGTTGTCACCACGTCACCTGACCAAGTGCCGATAAATATAGGGTTTGATGCTTGTTCAGGATTAATATCTTGAGTGCTTGCCGTGGAAGCAAGCAGTGAGAAGTTGATTAACAGCGTCAGCAGAAATATGCCAGTAGAGTAAATATGCTTATTGCGCAACATTCCTATGAAGTTCATTCCATGTAAGCCTGATAGATAGAGTGGCTAAATTATAACCAGTTTTACTCACCAGGCAACAGCAACTCAACTTGTTCGACTTTATCTGATGGGTAAAATTGGTTGTGTTTCAAAATTAGCGCGTTGAGTTGAAATATCGAATTCAAAATCGCATAAATTAACGGTAAATATCCGGCTTTCTGTAGCTGAATTAATTGGTCATTACTTAAATTTGCCAATTTATCTTCGTCTATCGTAATTAAACTCTCAAGCACTTGCTTAGTCTTGTCGGCGTAATGAACAATTGCATTGATTTCTTTTGTTAATTCAAATTCAGCCAGCAATTCGCCAAACTCCTTTAGCGCTGCCGACTCATTCAAACTGGTTAAAAGTTTTTGTTGGATTTGCTTTAAGGCCACGCTGGGTTGGTTTAGTTCATTAACCAACAAGGTGTCGCCTTGTTCAAATAACTCGTCAGGACAGGGGCGCACAGCTATTGAGTACCCTTGGTCTTGTTTTGCGAGTACAAACGGATACACAGCAAGTGACAACGGCATGTATGGCGCCAACCAAGTAGATTGTGCTACAAATAAATTGGTGTCAGCAGTTAATGACATTAAACTTTTTATATCAAAAGGGCGATCCGCCTTTGTCCTACACAAGAAAACGGGCCAGCAGCATGAGGCTTTAGGAATTTCGCCCAGAGATAAATTACTTGCCTGCTGCTGGGCTGCGGCTAGTATTGGCGCGGTTGATAAATATTTTTTGTGTTTGCTTGAGTCAAAAGGGATTATATTCATATAGGGTACGCTGTTTTAATTTAAAAAATATTCTCTGTTGGTGGGTAATGAATTCAAAAGCGATTCTTTAACACTTTGGTTGCGCGTTAGAATAGCGTCAGCTTGCTCTGCCATTTTGTATAAATGAGCGTGTTGCTGGTAGTTCGGTTTAAACCCCATACCGTATAAAACATATTGATAGCTTGCGGCGGGAAATAGTTCTATTGATGAATCAAAATCAGCAGCTTGTGGGCCACGGCTTTGCCAAATTAATAAATCATCTTTCAAAGACTGAGGGCAAGTTGCAAAATTAGCTTGCGCTTGCCAATACGCTTCGGGCCTTTTGGTTAACAGGTAGTGTAGTTTCAAAAAATCAATAATTCGCTGCCAGCGATATTGCATTTTTTCATTGAAACGTTTGCTGACTACTTGCATGGTTGCTTCATCAACTGGCAAGTTTTCGGCTATATATTTGGCTGACTGTTCAACTAGCATTATTGCTGTTGCTTCTAATGGTTCTACAAAACCTGCAGCCATACCGACCGCAACACAATTGTGCTGCCAAATTTGCTTGCGATATCCAGGATCAAATCCAATTTTTTTAATATTAAGAGATGCTATGTCTGCTTTACTATGTGTTTTTTCTGCATATTGAGTGAGTACATCATATGCATTTTGTTCTTCTATATAGTCAGATGCGTATACGTAACCAACGCCGCGACGTTTTTGTAAACCTATATCCCAAACCCAACCAACAGTTTGAGCGGTTGCAATTGTCATGCTAGCGATTGGGCTGGTTTCGTTGGCGTAAGGTAATTGAATGGCTAGAGCTGAATCGTTTAATAAGATATCTTTGGTAGAATGTTTTTTCACGCCTAGCGCTTTTCCGATTAAAAGTGCTGGCGCACCGGAACAGTCGATAAATAAATCTGCATCTATTACTTGTCCATCCGTCAGGAGCATAGATTGAATGCCACCTTGGATATTTTGTGTGACAGACTCGACCGTATTTACAATATGATTGACGCCAAGTTTTTCACGACAGTGCTTTTTTAGCATATCTGCAAATGCACCTGCATCCAGATGATAGGCGTAATTGAGTTTAGCTGTGTATTCCGCGTCTGTTGGTGCTTTAGGCCCCAAACCTGCTTCGCAAACCGCTTGTTGATAATTGGTTAAATCTGCAAACTGGCGAACATCATCCAAATACGGTGCTGCGTCTATGCGCTCGTATCCGAGCGGCACCGTAAACGGATGATGGTAAAAATCGTTACCGGTTTCCCATCCAACAAACTTGCCGCCTTGTTTAAAAGTGGCTTGGCAAGTTTTAAGAAACTCATGTTCATTAATACCAATCGCTTGTAGCGTGTTTTTCATAGTTGGCCAAGTGCCTTCGCCAACACCTACAGTAGGGATGTCTGAAGACTCCACAAGCGTCAGTTGTATATTAGAGTGCGTATTGAGTTTGTGATGGGCTGCAATAACAGCTGCTGTCAGCCAACCTGCAGTACCTCCACCAAGAATAACAATGTTTTTAATTGGCTTCATATTTTCTCCTGCGGGTTTAGATTAACCTGCGGTCGCAGGTTAATCTTGCTATTGAGCTCATCTTACACTTTAGAAAGTACCACGTACGCCCACTGCAAATCTAGCACCGTTATCTTCTACTGAGATAACTTGATTTGCGTAGCGGCCATGCTGGATTATTTCTTCTTCGGTAATGTTGATACCTTCAAAGAATACATTAATATTTTCATTAATATCATAGCTTGCACTCAAATCCCACTGACCATATGTTTTACCATAGATTGGCTCACCGCCAGTTGGATTAACTGCTGTACGCAAGAAGGTTTCACGATTATTGAACGCCAATCGAGTTTGGAAACCACTATTTTCATAGAAAAGAATTAAGTTTTGAGAGTCACCTAAACCTTCTAAAAGTGTATTTAGCTCTTCAGAACTATTTACAATAGTCGCATTTGCTTGCACACCAAAGCCAGATTCAAAAGTATGCAACCAAGCGATTTCGACACCATTTACATTACCATCGACCGCATTTTGAGGGCGAGATACTGTTAATAATTCACTTGCACCGTTTAATTCGTCAGAATCGTCAGCTGCACCACAAGTACTACAAGCGAAACCTGGTGCACTTCGGTCGCTCAAGACAAACTCTTCTTCACCCGGTAAGGTTACAATCCAGTCTGTTACATCTTTATTAAATGCTGCAACCGTAAAAGAGCTAGTGTCACCATAATACCATTCTAGTGAAATGTCGTAATTTTCTGAACGGAAAGGCTGCAATTGTGCATTACCGCCGTTTGCAGTTAAATTTTGACGGCGAGGCTCACCATACACAGTGGTTGGTGCTAAATCACTTAAAGTTGGGCGAGTTAATGAGTCGTATATTGCGCCACGTAAAATCAAGTCATCTGTTAAATTTAATTTCAAGTTGACAGATGGTAATAACACACCGTAGCTAGACGAAGATGAAATTTCGACACCCGGGCTCGTTACATTACTGAACAGCGTCGGATCTGAGGTCTGTACAATGTCGGTTAACTCAGCTTGAACGCCCGTAGACTCTGTATTTGTCTGGCTGTAACGTAAACCCCAATTTAAGCTATACGGCAAATCACCAAAATCACCTTGGAAGGTCGCGTCAATATAGGCGCTGAGCACTTCTTCTTTCACTTTATATCTGTCGTCTTGTACAACTGCAACAAAACCATCGCCATAATTGGTTTTAGATGAGGTGAAACTTGCAGGATCATTTCCGGCTGCAATATGTTGCGCTAAAGCGGATGTATCATGCGAGTTAAAGGCTGCTTCAGTACCCATATACGCAAAATATGCATCCGCATCGTAGGTATACCAAGTGTCTGCAGCGCCATCAAAATAGTTTGATGCTGTATATGTTTCTAACAAACCAGCTGGCAATGATGCATGGTATCCACAGAAGGCACAGCCAGCATTACCAAACGCACGAAAACGTTGTTTTTCTCTATCTTGGTAATGTGCACCAAACTTCAAGCTTGTTAACGTGTCACTAATAGGGATATATTCAAAATCAGCTTTCGCTTCAAGAATATCATCTTCAACTGTTGCCCCGCGGTTTTGAGCTTCACCGCCTAAACCACCTATCTCGTTGTAGTGAGCGCGCGCTAAATCAGATGATGGCAATGAACCAGAACCAAAACCTTGGTGAATAGCCATAGGTACACCGCTGCTTAGGTCAAAGCTAAATGTATTTTCTATACCAATAACGTTGAAACGGCTTTGGCCAGCGCTATCGTCTTTAGCTGACGATTTCGACAAATCAAAGTTCGCTTTTAAGTCTTCATTAACTTGCCAATCTGCATTAAAGCCAAATAAGCTGGCGGTTACATCTCTGCTGTTACGCGTATGATCAACAAAGTCGGTATTAGCGTTGCCGCCGACCTGATCAAATTTAATTGCAGTTCTACTGACGGGATCAATGGTTGCACTGCTGACGCGGTTTGGTTCAAACCAAGCTGCTAAATCACGCACACGAGAGTCAACTTCGAATTTTGAATACAAACCGTCAAAAGTTAGCGTCAAGTCTGAATTCGGTGCAAATTGCAAAGAAGTGCTTAGGTTTGTGCGGGTTCGTTTTTGCTCATCAACTGTCATATCAAGGTTACGAGGAATCGTGGCATTTTCAGCAACTACGTCACCATCAGTATTGGTCAAAGTAATACCAGTTCTATAACCCGCAGTTACAATTTGGTTGAGTTGCACGTCGCGCTCTTGATGGGATACAGCAACCAATGCGCCAAATTTACCATCAGCAAAGGTATTACTCACTAAACCTGAGAATGAAGGCGAAACTTCTTCATTTAAGGTTTCGTACTGCGCTTTGACCGATGCTACTGCATGAAATCCTTGGTTATCAAAAGGTCTTGCCGTTGTTACATTTATGGTCGCACCTATACTACCTTCTTGTAATTTAGCTGAACCACTTTTGTATACATCTGCACCGGTAATTTGTTCTGCGGCTAATACATCAAAGCTGAATTCCCGGCCTGAATTTTCAGTTGCCATTTGGCGACCATTGACTAATACAGTGTTGAATTCTGGGCCAAAACCACGAACAGTTACAGATTGTCCTTCACCACCAGAGCGGTCAATTGAAACCCCAGTGATACGTTGTAATGATTCTGCAACGTTTAAATCTGGAAATTTACCCAAATCTTCTGCAGAAATACCATCGGAAACCAACACTGAGTGTTTTTTATCAAACATAGACTGTTTTAAACTTGAGCGTAAGCCTTTAACAACAATGGTTTCGTCTGTTTTTGATTGAATACCTTCGTCTTCAGCTGCCAGCGCAATATTAGAAACCAGTGCACTAGATACTGCGACTGAAATTGCAGTTTTTTTACTGAGAGAAAAAATTGACTTGTTCATATTGTTCCTCGTATTTACCTTTCGTTAGTGTTGTTGTGTTTATATAAAGAGTAGTTATCTACTCTTAATTACTTAGCTGCGACCAAAGACGGCTTAACACTGGCCTGACAGATTTTTTCAAACTTTTCGAAATTGAGTGATGCGCCACCAACTAAGCAACCATCCACAACGTCAAGCGACAATATTGCTTGGCAATTTGTGTCTGACACACTTCCGCCATAAAGCATATGTACGGATGAGTCGGTAAAGTTCTCGCCATACTTTTTGTACATATGCTTAACAATGGTAGTCATAGTTTGCTGGATTTGCGCGATGCTTGGCGTTTTATTTGTACCAATAGCCCAAATAGGCTCGTAAGCAATCACTAAGTTTTTCATTTGTGTCTTATCAACTAGCGATAACGCAGAATCGATTTGGTAGGTCAAAAAACTATTGGTTAAACCAAGAGTTCTTTGGTTTTCTGATTCGCCTATACACAAAATAGGGGTCAGCGAATTTTCAATCGCAGCTTTTACTTTAGCCGCTATAATTTCGTCGCTTTCATTGAATTGCGTTCTTCTTTCTGAATGTCCAATAATGACAAACGCGCAACCACAATCTTTAAGCATGCTCGCTGACAACTCACCTGTGTAGGCTCCCGCTAGATTTTGGTTAACGTTTTGCGCTCCTAAGTGCACACCAGAACTCTCTAACATGCTATTACCCATTTGCAAATAAGTTGCAGGTGGACAGATAATTAGGTCGCTGGGTACCGTTTGCGCTAGACTTGCACACTGCTTGAACAATTCCGCGCTTTGAACCGCACTAAGGTTCATTTTCCAATTTGCTGCAATTAGTTTATTTTTCATGACAATTACTCTGTTACTTTGTCGTGTATGTAGGATTGAATTTGTTTTTGTTGTTCTGCTGATAGTCTCAAGCCCAATTTTGTTCTGCGCCAGATAATATCCTCTAGCGTTCTTGCCCATTCGTTTTCAATTAAATAATCAATTTCTTTTTGGTATAAATGTTTGCTAAAACAGATGCCTAAGTCGTCTAAATTTTCTGCGCTTTCTAGAATTTTGTAGCTTAGGGTTCCGTAACACCTAACAAAGCGACGGAGTAATACTTGAGGTAACCATGGATAGGCTTTTGCAAGCTCGCGAGTTAATTCACTGTGGTCGGTAAAGTTGCCACCAGGCAAAGCTTCTTCTTTGGTCAAGCAAGGTGACATTTTAGGAAAAAACGGCTGTAGTTTGTCGACCGCTGCTTGTGCGAGTTTTCGGTAAGTTGTTATTTTTCCGCCGTAAACAGTCAATAAAGGAGCGCTAAATTCTTGTTCTTGCAGGTGCAAGGTATAATCGCGAGTAACTGCTTGGGCATTGTCATTTTCGTCATCCATTAAAGGACGAACGCCCGAATATGTATGGACGATGTCTGCCTTGCATAAGCTTGTGTTAAAATGCTCATTGGTTACTTTAAGCAAATAATTGATTTCGTTGTCGTCTATCCGCGCGTAACCTGGATCGCCCTTGTACTCAACGTCTGTTGTACCTATTAATGAAAAATCATCTTCATATGGCAATACAAATACAATTCGTTTGTCTTCGTTTTGCAAAATATAAGCATGTTCTTGCTCATGAATTTTAGGCACAATTAAATGACTGCCTTTTACCAAACGAATTTTGCGCGGTGAGTTTTCCTTTAAAGCGTCTAAAAACAAATCTTCAACCCAAGGGCCTGTTGCGTTAACAACACATTTAGCTTGGATATTCGTTTTCTGTTTTGTATTGCTATCTTCTAGCGTTAGATGCCAATATTCTGCAGCATCTGTTGCGTTAATACACTTTGTTTGCGTGAGTATAGTGGCGCCTTTGTTCGCTGCCGACATTGCATTGAGCACAACCAAACGAGCGTCATCTACCCAACCATCGGAGTATTCAAAACCCTTGGTTATCTCTGGAATAAGTACACTGTTTTCGCGATTAAAATGAACTAGTTTAGAGCCAGCAAGGCGTTCGCGCTTACTTAAATGATCATAAAGGAATAAACCCGCTCTGATCATCCAAGCTGGACGCAAATGTGGTCTATGAGGCAAATAAAAGCGCAGTGGCCACATAATGTGCGGTGCATTTTTCAAAAGCACTTCACGCTCGGCAAGGGCTTTCTTTACCAATTTAAACTCATAATGCTCAAGATAACGGAGGCCTCCATGAATTAGCTTGCTGCTAGCAGAAGAAGTTGCTGACGCCAAGTCGCCTTTTTCACACAATAAAACCTTCAGTCCTCTGCCTGCAGCATCATTTGCAATACCTACACCATTGATGCCACCACCAATGACTACAAGATCCCAGTTTTCTTCATTAATTTGCATTGTATTTAACCGAAATGTCTAAGAGTTAACATTTAATAAACACAAGTATGGATCAAACGAACCAATAGATCAATTAAAAATGTTCGAAAATGTTTGTTTTAATTCGAATCTGTGGTGTTTAGTGTTCCTTTTGATTCAGGTTTTATTGATGAGTCACTGAAAAATAGATTGTTTTAAGCATGCGGGTATGAAGAGTGTGAATCGTGTCAAGCGAATTAGTTGTTGTTTATATATTTGATAATTGGAAATGCAGTTTATAGCAGGATGAGAAGCAAAGAGGGGGAGCGTAACAACGCTCTCCTAAATAAGGTAATTAAACAATATGCAGTTTTACATCGGATTTTACGATGAGTTTTTTTACATTTTCAGGTGGTTCAATATCTGTATACATGTGATCGACTTGACTGACGCTACCAAGTTTAACCACGGCGTTACGACCGAACTTAGAGCTATCCGCTGCTAGAATTACATTTTCTGCATTCTTAATGATAGCTTGCGCCACTTTCACTTCGCGAAAATCAAAATCAAGTAAATAGCCGTCATCGTTAATACCACTAATTCCTATCACCGCATAGTCTGTATGAAACTGATTGATAAAATCTATCGTTGTTTCACCGACAATACCACCGTCTCGCGCTCTTACTTCGCCGCTGGCAATAATTACGGTAAAGTCTTCTTTATAGCTTAATATGCTTGCTACATGAATGTTATTTGTAACAACCATTAAATTATTGTGCTTAAGTAAAGCCTTTGCTACAAGTTCGGTTGTGGTACCAATATTTATAAAAATTGAAGCTCCATCTGGAATAGATTGCGCAATAGCACTGGCAATTCGTTCTTTCGCTTCAAGGTTCATTATTTTTCGATCTTGATAGTTCAGGTTAACTGTATTGGTTTCTTTACCAGCGCCACCATGATGGCGCTGGATTTTAGCTTCATCAGCCAGTTGATTTAGGTCGCGACGAATCGTCTGAGGCGCTACCTCGAAATGGGCGACGAGTTCATCAATGCTAATAAACTCTTTTTTTTCGAGCATTTGCAGAATAATTTCATGCCGTCTTTTTTGAGTTAATTTTTTCTTAGCTGTCATATGTTTATTATCCTCTCTGTACGTTCAATATTATTGCACATAAGAAGTATTAAAGAAAAAATATAAAATAAGTGCCAATTGGAACAAAAACGAACTTTTTAGAACAGTATTTATCTGTTATATTATTTTAAATATAAATTAACAATAGGTAAAAGTATGAATAATTATATTTTATCAATTGATCAAGGTACCACGAGTTCTAGAGCCATTATTTTTGACGATAGTGGCGAAATAGTTGAAGTAGCACAGCAAGAGTTTGCACAGCACTATCCGCAAAATGGCTGGGTTGAACATGACCCTGAACAAATTTGGTCAACAACATTGACGGTGGCACAGCAAGTAATCGGCTCTGCTGGTGTGCCAATTAGCACGATTGGTATATGTAACCAGCGTGAAACCACACTTGTTTGGGATAAAACGACCGGCGAAACCATTTATAATGCAATTGTTTGGCAAGACCGACGTACTTGTGAATTTTGTAATGAAATCAGAACAGAGCAAAATTTAACATTGATAAAAGAAAAAACAGGTTTGTTAATTGACCCTTATTTCTCTGCGACTAAAGTTCGTTGGATCCTTGAAAATGTAGAAGGTGCCCGCGAAAGAGCCGAAAATGGCGATTTATTATTTGGCACAGTTGACAGTTATTTGATTTGGAAAATGACCGGAGGCCAACAGCATGTAACTGACGCTACCAATGCATCACGCACTATGTTATTTAATATTCATACCCAACAATGGGACGATGAGCTATTGAGCTTGTTTTCAATTCCAAAAAGTATGTTACCTGATGTGCTGGATAGTGCCGACAATTTTGGTACAACCAGCGAGTCGATATTTGGCTACAGCATACCAATAAATGGAGTAGCAGGTGACCAGCAAGCTGCTTTGTTTGGCCAAAACTGTTTCGAAAAAGGTATGGCGAAAAGCACTTTTGGCACAGGTGGGTTTTTGATGGTCAATACTGGTGGCCAAGTATATCAATCTAAAAATCAATTGCTTTCAACGGTTGCTTATCGACTAAAAGGCCAAACGACATACGCATTAGAAGGCAGTATCTTTATTGCTGGAGCCGCGGTCAATTGGCTAAGAGACGGTATTAAGATAATCGATACCCCCGAGCAGTCCAGTGTTTTGGCTGATGAAATTTCATACGACCATGGGGTGTACTTGGTACCTGCATTTACTGGTTTAGGCGCGCCACATTGGGACGCTGAAGCACGAGGCGGTTTACTTGGATTAACCCGAGCTTCCGGGATTAGTGAAATTGTGAGTGCTACGTTACAGTCGATTGGTTATCAAGCGCGTGATTTACAGCGTTGCATTATCGAAGATGGTATTGACATTAAGTTTTTAAGAGTAGATGGTGGTGTAGCGCAAGACGATTGGACCATGGGCTTTTTGGCTGATATCTTGCAGCTTGAGGTTAAACGGCCAAAAACGGTTGAAACTTCAGCTCTAGGAGTTGCATTGTTGGCTGGTTTAGCTAGCGGAATATATGCTTCGACCGATGAAATAAACCAAGGTTACGTAACGGCCAAAACCTTTGCGCCACAAATATCACTGGTACAAAGAGACAAGCTCTACCAAAAATGGCTAAAAGCGGTAGAGAGTGTTCGACAATTTCAATAGACCACAAATAGCGGCATAGATAAAAGCATGTGGAGGGGCTGTGTTTAAAGGCATATTAATTGACAAAAACGAGCAAGAATACAAAGCAATTTTATCTGATTTAGACGATTCAGTTTTAGCTGACGGCGACACCTTAGTTAATGTGTCTTACAGTACGTTAAATTATAAAGACGCATTGGCAATAACCGGCAAAGCACCAGTGGTTAGAAATTTCCCTCTGATTCCTGGTGTAGACTTAGTTGGGGTGGTAGAAAACTGCGTCAGCGGTAAATTTAATCCTGGCGATGTTGTTTTGCTAAACGGATTTGGTGTTGGTGAACTATACAGTGGTGGCTTGGCTCAAAAAGCAATGCTAAAAAGTGATTGGTTAATCCCGCTACCCAAAACATTCACGCCTAAGCAAGCTATGGCGATTGGCACCGCTGGATATACTGCGATGTTATGTGTCTTAACACTTGAAAAACATGGTATTAAACCCGAGTCTGGTGAAATATTGGTTACTGGGGCAAATGGCGGCGTTGGTAGTTATGCAATATCGATTCTATCTATGCTTGGCTATACGGTTGTTGCTTCTACGGGCAGGGTTTCAGAATCTGCATATTTAGAAAAACTAGGTGCGGCTGAAATTATTGACCGCGGACAATTGTCGGAACCAGGTCGACCTTTAGCCAAAGAGCGCTGGGCTGGTGTTGTTGATTCAGTTGGCAGTCATACTTTAGTTAACGCTTGTGCCAGTACACAATATGGTGGTTTAGTAGCCGCTTGCGGATTAGCCCAAGGCATGGAATTACCTGGTACAGTTGCGCCATTTATACTTCGTGGTATTACGCTTACCGGAATCGACAGTGTAATGCGGCCTTTAGCCGATAGGGTCGAAGCGTGGGATAGGTTAGCAAGCCTTTTATCACCCGATACCATTGACGACATTGCCAAAGAAATTTCTTTATCCCAAGTGATAGATACTGCAAGTGACCTAATTGCTGGAAAAATCCGAGGTCGGGTAGTTGTGAATACTCAGCAATAGCCACTTCCAATATAATTCGATTGCGGCGGTCTATTTACTCAATGCTAAATAGACCATCCGTACGAATATAAATTACCGATTGATTGCGGCTTGCCAATATATGCGACGCGTTACCTTGCGAGCTAAAGTAACTACCAGGGGCCAACTCAGTAGTTTTCGGCTGGTCTAACGAACTGTAGTTTATGTTCGATTGAATCACAACACTTCTAAACTCTGTAGCTTGGGTCGTTAGCTGAACCTTTGCTCCAGCTGCTAGTTTAATTAAATACCCCTGTATCGTGGCATTTTCACTTTTTTGCCATAGGTGTGCAATTTGAACTTTTGTTCCGCTAATCAAAGATGATTCAGTGTGGTCTAACCAAACAATATTAGATGCATGGATATTGACGGGGCGCTCACCATTATCAAATTGCTGACTTGCGGGTTTAACTAAATATGGCCCGCTATCAATTTCTAAATAAATTAAATTTGATTCACCATTTGCTGCGGTAATGTGATTTTCGCCCGCTGTTTGTGTCCAATATGAAGTTGCGGGTAGCCAGAGCTTTTCAGCTTTAGGGTCATCGTTATGCATTAAACCTTCAATTACAACACCACGGTAAGATATGTTGTGAATGTGCGGTGGTGACGAAAATCCTTTTTTAAATTTAACTAACATTCCAGTTGCGACATTGTTACTTCTGTCACCCCATAAATTGGCTGCAGCAGGGCTTTTGTCGCCACGCAATGGATTTAAGTAACCCCATTTAACATTTTCAGCCGCGACTAAAGTTGAATTGTTGGCAGCGCAAGCACTAACGGCATAAACAGAAAATAGCAGTATCGCAAGTCGAAAAATCATATCAATAGTCCTTCTAAAAAGTTCATGGGCGCCAATGCGCTCCTGTATAATTAAGCCTTAAATACTTACTACAACTTTGCCCATTGCTTTGCCACTTGTTAGGCGCTCATGTGCTTTGCTTACTTCTGCCAATTGGTAATCGGTTTCGTCTAACTCCGGGGTAAGCTCTCCTGCTTCAGCAATAGTGGTTAAAGCTTTTAATATTTTTGCATGTTGTTCGCGGCCGTGGTTGTGCAGCATAGGAATTAACATAAAGACTACGTGTAATGATAATCCTTTAAAATGGGCTAAAGTGAGGTCAAGCTCACACATGGAAACGGTTGACGCAACTTGACCATTTAACGCAGCCGCAGCAAATGAATTTGCCATATTTGCACCACCAACAGAGTCGAACACTAGATCAAAACCGACGCCTTGGGTGTGTTTCTGTACATAATCTTCAACTGATTCAGTGCGATAGTTAATTGCGCTTGCGCCAAGTTGTTCAATTAATTTAAGCTGAGGCTCGCCACCTCCGGTTGAAAAAACCTTTGCACCAAAATGTTTGGCTAGCTGTATAGCAATATGGCCAACACCACCAGAGCCACCGTGAACCAAAACATTTTGCCCAGCTTTAATGCCTGCTCGTTGCAAACCTTCGTAGGCTGTTATACCCACTAAAGGTATGGCTGCTGCTTGCTGCATGGTCAAATTTTTTGGCTTGCGGGCAATTAAGTTGCTGTCTGCAACTATGTATTCAGCCAAGGTACCAGGTAAGTCTGCTAAACCACCAGCGCAGCCATAAACTTCATCACCTACTTGATACTCTGTTACACCTTCACCTACTTCTTCAATTGTGCCTGCGAAGTCCATTCCAAGCAAAGCGGGCGCTGCTGGTGATAATGGTAATTCTGCACCCATTTGGCGGATCATTGTATCTACTGTATTAACACTGGTTGCTGCAATTTTTACCAGTACGTGCTGTGGCTTTATTTGTGGTTTATCAATTTCTGCGGCTTCAAATACTTCCGGTCCACCAAATTGGTTTACTATCATTGCTTTCATTATTTGCTCCAATAACTTATTTGATAATGTTGATGTGCTTAAGCATATCTTTATTGAATTTGCGAATAAACAAGGTATAAATGAAATCAGAATTCGGTTTTTAAAGATAATAAGGTGCAATTATGGATACCAATGGCGTTCGATTATTTGTATTAGCAGCCGATATGCTAAATATTACCGCAGCGGGCAAGCGCCTTGGACTTGCGCCTTCAGTTGCCAGTGCGCGCTTAGCAAAACTAGAAGTTCAATTAGGGGCTGATTTATTTCACCGTTCTACGCGAAAGATCACCTTATCGATTGAAGGCGCAGAATTTTTGCCTTTTGCCAGAGAAATTATCGCTCAAGAGGATGCCGCATTAGTAGCGTTAGGCAAGGGCAGTGCAAAAGTGAATGGTACATTGCGTTTTGCTGCATCAAGCACTTTTGCCCAGTTATTTGTTGCACCTATTTTGCCGGAATTTTTTGAAAGATACCCAGATGTAAAGGTTGAACTAAAGCTAACAGATACGCAGGTCAGTTTAATTGACGGCGGCTTTGATCTGGCTCTGCGTAATTATACCGCTGAGGATACCAGTTTAATCGGTCGAAAATTGGCAAATGATACGCGCATTTTATGCGCATCCCCTGACTATTTAACTAAATATGGTACACCACAAAATGTTGAACAGCTCAACCAACACCAGCTGATTGTGTTTAACAATGCACGGCCAAGAAAGTTGGTTTCAAACATGAGTTCAAATGTTCACTACTTTCCACCTGCGAGCGTTAAACCGCAGATTATAGTAGACGATGGTGCAAGCATGCGAGAGGCGACCAAAGCGGGCGCGGGCATTTGTATGAGCTCAATTTGGAATGTATACAAAGAGTTAAAAGCGGGCAGCATAGTACAAGTACTACCTGAATATAAGTTAGATGACCAAGCAGCTATTTGGCTGGTTTACCCTAAATCTAATGTTTTAACCGCTAAAGTTAGGGTGTTTATAGACTATTTAATTGAAAAAATAGGAGAACCACCCGTTTGGGAAACCAACACTATGGTGAATTTGAAAAAACCAATGGTAAATTAGTTATCACAGTGTACCAAAAGCGCTATGCTATTTTGGCGGCATAGCGAGCTAAAAATAGTTCTACCGTTTGCTCTATAAGATAGTCATAACGCTGTTGGTTAGGTGTTTCAATTCCATACAACAACGGATAAAAAATCAGAGATTTTAGCTGATAAACAAATTGTTTGGCGGCTAACTCCAAATCTTCAATCGATAATAGACCATGCTCGCAGGCCTGAGCTAAAAAATTAGGCAAGGTACCTAAACAACCAATGTGTTGCTGGTTAAGGGTTTGTGCCAATTTCGCATCATGCAACAGTTGGATAAATGTCATTCTTGCGATACGTAAAAATGCATCTGATGTTAATAAATTCACCTCAGCTTGAGCAATTTGTAGCAGTTGCTCGTCAATCGCAATTGTTGGCTCAAATTTAAGCCGCTCATTGCATTCAATATCTGCCAACATGTGATTCAACACCGCCGAAAATAATAATTCTTTAGTCGCAAAATGGTTATACACAGTTCGTTTCGAAACCTGGGCAACTTTGGCAACCATATCCATGCTGGTCGCATCAACCCCACTGTTAGAAAACAGATCTACTGCAGCTTCAATTATTTGCAGACGTTTTTTATCCGAAAGCTTCATATCACTCATCATCACAACTTAATTAGGGCTAGTTTATCACAATAAAAATTACACTGAACAGTTTACTTTATTTACCTCTAGTGTAAACTACACTGTATAGTTTACTTTTGGTTTGGCTTAATGTTTAAAATTATTTCCGTTTTGTTAGTTGGAGTTTTTACCATGTTACACTGTGTATCTGCAGATAAAGTTACTTATCAATCCGCGCAATTTGCCCAAGACAAGTTTGTTAATTCGGAGCCAACCGAGCAGCCGAAACTGAGTAAAACCTTAGCGATATTTTGGCGTTATATCCGAGAAAAACGCCACAATGCATCTCCAGTATCAAGCATTCCAATTAACACTTTAAAAATTGCAGACATTGCCGAGTTAACCAACAACCAAGTACATATTATTAAGTTGGGACATTCATCCGTATTGTTAAAATTAGCTGGCGAAATATGGTTGATCGATCCAGTGTTATCAGAGCGCGTGTCTCCATTTTCATTTATCGGACCAAAGCGTTTTCACGAGAGTCCAGTCGATGTTACTCAGCTACCAAAAATAGACAAGGTTTTGATTTCACACGACCATTATGATCATCTAGACCAACAAACTATTAAACAGCTAGCACATAACACAGAACAATTTTTGGTACCTTTAGGCGTAGAACGTACGTTGAAAAAGTGGGGAGTTGCTGACGATAAAATTTCTGCATTCGATTGGTGGCAAACAACCACCAATGAAGTAGCGACAGTCACATTTACCCCAACTCAACATTTTTCTGGGCGGGGATTATTTGATGGCAATCAAACTTTATGGGGTTCTTGGGTAATTGATAGCCAACATGGAAAGATATTTTTTAGCGGTGATTCTGGCTACTTTGCCGGTTTTAAACAGATTGGTGACAAACTAGGTCCATTTGATGTGACCCTAATTGAAACCGGTGCGTACGACAAAGACTGGCACGACATTCATATGACACCAGAACAAAGTGTGCAGGCACATTTAGATTTAAGAGGTAAAACTATGATGCCAATTCACAATAGTACGTTTGATCTCGCTTTTCACGCATGGTCTGAACCACTCACACGAGTCAATCAAGCAGCTGAAGATAATTCGGTGACGTTAGCAACACCAATATTTGGTGAGGTACTAACCATAGGTGCGCCAAGACAAAACCAAAAGTGGTGGTTATCGGTAGATTAGGTGGGTTGATTTAGGTTACATCTAGCAGGCAGGTATGAGCGAATAGCGGACTTAATTAAAGTTTACTTGGATGTCTGCTTTGCAAGTCAATACGGTTTAATATTAGTTTTTACTCAGCTTTATTGGATTTATTTTAAATTACAGGGGCGAATTGGGGATGGTTTTAAAATAAAAAATTTGTTATAAGATTGAAAGTAAAAAGAAAATGGAGTTGATATAAATGAAAATTGTTGGTGGCTTCTACAGGGAAATCTCTTTAGTTCCGGAAATTGATCAGATGTTTGGTTCTGGAGGCAGGGCTGCTGCTATATTAAGTGAAATCACAAATGATGTAACACTTCATACATATACCGAGAATGATTCAGATATTGCGAAATTTGAAAAAAGGTACGCTATCAAAGTAAAAAAATATCGACGAGATGATGCAATATCATTCTCATATTTTCATCCTTTATCCACACCACATATATCTAAAAGTGAAAATTTTCAGTCTTCAATCAAAGTTAGCGGTGAAGTTGTCCTTCGTTTCGGTCTTATTGAAGGTGATGCGGTCGTAGATGCAAATAGAGTTGTTTTTGACCCTCAAACATGGAAACAAAAAGCTATTTATTCAATAAATGGGTCTAAAGCTAATAACCTCGTCATTGTTCTCAATGAGTTAGAGTTAGCTCACTCGACATCCGCCAACAGTCTTATTGCACAAGCACAAGAATTGCTGGAGCTAAATAAAGCGGAAGCCATAGTAGTAAAAAGAGGTGTTAAGGGATGTTTTGTTCTAGAAAAAAATGGAAGTGAGTATTCAATACCATCATATTTATCAAACAAAGTAACCAAAATAGGCACGGGGGATGTTTTTAGTACTATTTTTGCTTTTTATTGGGGTGTGAAAAAGAAACGTCCTAGCCATGCAGCTGAATTAGCTTCAAAACATGTAGCATGTTTCTGCGAATCTGGAGGGGTAGACCTAGATTATCAGAAAATAGATAAGCTGATTCCCATAAATTTTGAATCATTTCAACCTGTCACTATATTTGCTGATCAAGCAGGCCTTGGTAAACGATATATTTTAGAAGAAGCAAAATATTTGCTTTTACAATTTGGTATCACCGCTCAGGTAGAGGATAGTTTGGACAATTTACCGAACTACAAAAACCCAATTTTAATTTTAGGAGAAACTTTTCGAAATCTAATAACAATAGAAAATCAATTAAAAAAGAATAAATCTAAAATAGTAGTGTTTGATGCAAGCTGCGATGATTGGTTTATGGGCAATTCAACACCTGAAAATATCACTCTTGTGCAAGATTTTACTTCTGCTATCTACCAGATTGCGTGGGCTTCAGCTCAATAAACAAATATAAAGGGAATTTAATGTGGCAGATATCTTCTTAGCCTATTCAAGTAAAAATGAAAAAATTGCAAAAAAACTGCATGATTGCTTGGAGCATCAATGGAACGTAGTTTATGACTACTATTCAGTTGCAGATTTTACCGAATTTATTGAAAATGAGATAAAAATTTCTAAATGTTTGATCGCTATATTTTCAGAACAATCAAAAGAGAGCCAAATTTTTAGAAATGAACTTTTATTCGCACAGGACTGCGGCATACCTATTATAGGAGTAAAAACGGATGAAAGTGAAATCTCACTAATATTTCGGAGCATCAGTTACTGCGAATTTATCGACTGGGACGGTGATCTTACGTATTCAGAATTAAATAAATTAAGGGCTAGAATATCAAAAGTTGTAACACCCAAATCTACCCCACAGCGGCTAAAGCATGTTATCAACGATAAAATACCTCTTCCGATACTCTTTCAATCAATTTCGTCATTTGAAACTCAACTACCAACATATGAAGCTATTGAGGCTTTAGATATTTTTAAATTTCCGTCAATATTGGTTTCTGCATACGATTTGGAAAAAAGAGAAGAATACAACCAGAAAGAATTTATCGAAAATATAATAACTTACAAAGAAAGTGGTGGAGTCATACTATTAGATTCCGGCAGCTATGAAAAACATCGAAATAACAATAAATCTTGGTGCCGAGAAAAATTTCACAATTTAATCAAATCCATACCATTTGACTTAATGTTTTGCTTTGATGAATACGATTTAAAGCAGAATACTCCTGACCTTGTAGCAGAAATTATTGAATCAGTTGCTAAAGACCAGCAACAAACTTCTGTGCCTGTTTTGCCAATTATTCATGCAAGAACCAATAAAGATGGGGAATATATTTTTGATTCCTTACCTGAACTTGTTTTGGAGGTAACCAAAAGACTTAGCCCTCCATTGATTGCGATACCTGAAAGAGAGCTAGGTGATGGTTTACAGGAACGCATCAAAAATATAGTTAAGATTAGAACAATTCTAAATTCTCTTGCTTACTACCAGCCAATTCATATTTTAGGAACTGGAGACCCGATTGTTATTCCATTTTTTGTCGCAGCAGGAGCTGACAGTTTCGACGGATTAGAATGGTGCAGAAAAGTAGTGGATAGAGACCAACATAGACTTCATCATTTCCACCATTTTGATTTGTTTTCTTATCAGGCTGAATATGCTGATTCAGCGGTAACTAGAGACGCAATAAATCAGGAAGGGGTAAAATTTATTGCCAAGGTCATCTTCCACAATTTAGATTTTTATACTGATTTCATGTCAAAACTGAGAAAGTCAGCGACAAATGGTAGTATAAGAGGATTTATTACTGAAAACTTACCTAAACCAATATGGAGTGAGTTAATGAATAAGCTAAATGGAATACTAAAAATATGAGGACAAACATTGAACAGCTAAATGATGCAATTCAAGCTATTTATCCTGATATCGAAAATGAAGTCCAATCTGATTCTTCGACTTGTGAAATTCGTTTATGGTGGGAACTATCGGCGTGTGTTCTAAGTAGCCAAGTTTCTTATGGTTTAGCAATTGCTATGGCAGATGAAATTACTAAAAGTAACTTGTTAATCGAAAAGCATAAAAACATTGAATTGTTATATATGCAACTCAAAGAATTATTGATAACACCTGTAAGAGTGGGTGAGAAATACATGCGACATCGCTTCTATGATGCAAAGGCTAAGCAGCTCGCAAAATGTAGTGAGTTAGTTTATGAGCATGCTGGCTCATTACGCATGCTGCTTGATAGTTTTAATAATCATTTTGAAGCGCGAGAAT
This sequence comes from Catenovulum agarivorans DS-2, assembly GCF_000568405.1. Lineage (GTDB taxonomy): Bacteria > Pseudomonadota > Gammaproteobacteria > Enterobacterales > Alteromonadaceae > Catenovulum > Catenovulum agarivorans_A. The sequence goes on along the minus strand of NZ_ARZY01000014.1, from coordinate 12,414 downwards.
GGCTAGTAAAAAATATGCCAGGGCTAGGACCAAAACAAGCAAGTATGTTTTTAAGAAATTCTGGCACAACATATGACTTAGCAATCCTTGATAGGCATGTACTCAACTATATGAGTTTACTCGGTATGTATAACGAGCCAGAAAAATTTATATCTAGCAAAAAGAAGTATCTATATTACGAGAAACTATTAAGCGACTATGCTGACGATTTGAATTGTAAAATAGGACTTTTAGATTGGGCAATATGGGTAGTTATGAGAGTTATTGAAAATAAAAAGGAGTTTACCCCGCAATGCGCATAGTTACATTAGTTTCTGGAGGCCTTGATTCTACTTTGGTAGTCAAATTGGCAAAAGATGAAGGTGTCGATATATATCCCTTATTTATCGATTACGGTCAAATTGCAAGGGAAACCGAATTAAAATCCTGTGAAGAAGCTTTGGCCGCGGTTGGAGTCCATAAATTTGAAATTGCTGAATTATCTGGCTTTGGCAAACTTATCAAATCAGGGCTGACAGATCCTACTTTAGATATAGTTAATGATGCATTTACCCCTGGTCGAAACATGCTATTTCTCTTAACGGCTGCGGCGTATGCATATCAAAATAACGCTGATGCTATATCAATCGGACTGCTCCATGAATCAACATCTTTATTTCCTGATCAATCCACTGAATTTCTTGAAAAAGCCGAAGAATTAATAGAAGTAATAATGGGCTATAAGATAAAGGTCTTAGCTCCATTAAGAGAGTTTATGAAAGCTAATGTTATCGAGTTAGCAAAATTAAAGGGAATAACTAAAACATATTCATGCCATACAGGTAATTTAGAACCATGCGGTGAGTGTATTGCATGTAAAGAATTTGAGATGGAGGTATAGAGATGGGAGGCAGTTCATCAGGATCTTGGAGTAGGCTTGGCAATGTAAGAGCACTTGAAGAGAAAGCAAAGTTAGCGCTTCAGCCTAAAAAGAAAAATGTATTCATTAGCTTTTCTTCCGAAGATATGAACGAAGTAAACTTACTTCGAGGCCAAGCAAAAAATGAAAATAGTGATATAGAATTTAACGATCACTCAGTGAAGTCTGCATACAATAGTGATGTAGCCGAGTACATAAAACGGAAAATCACAGAGCGCATAAACAGAACTTCAACAACAGTTGTTTACTTAACTGAAAACACTTCTAAGAGCCAATGGGTTAAGTGGGAAGTTGAAAAAAGCCATGCTCTTGGAAAAAAAGTAATTGCAGTCCATAAAGGCGATAATTTTAATGGGAAAATCCCTAGCTGGCTCAACGCGTCAAAAATAGTCTCCTGGTCAAATTTATCAAACGCTCTAGATTGAGGAAAACAAAAATATGAATCAAAAAGTTTGCTTTGTTGTTATGGGATTTGGTGAAAAGACAGACTATGAGTTAGGTAAGACTTTTGACCTAGATGCAACTTTTGAAGCTATTATTAAGCCCGCAGTAGAAGAGGCTGGGTTAAAGTGCGTTCGTGCTGATGAAATATTACATTCAGGCATTATTGATACAGAAATGTATATGATGCTTTATCAAGCTGACTTAGTTATAGCAGACATCACCACTGGAAATGTAAATGCTGTATATGAGTTGGGGGTGAGGCATGCATTAAAGCCAAGTTCAACAATAATAATGAAAGAACAAGGTGGAAGGTTTTCATTTGACCTAGATCATACTAGTACATTCCAGTATGAACATTTGGGTAAAGATATTGGCGCAAGAGAGGCTAAACGCGCTAGTTGTGCATTAAAAGATTTAATTGTGGCTGCCATTGATGGTCAACAAAAAATTGATAGTCCTGTATATACATATCTTCCCGCTCTTAAGTATCCCATGCTATCTGAACAAGAGTTCCAAGAAAAAGTCGAAGAGTTGGAGGGAGAGGGAGATCGTCTACATATGCTGTTGGAATCTGGAAAAACAGCATTCAATAATAGCGATTTCAGCTCAGCAATAGCCTTTTATAAGGCAGCGGCTGAAATGGCACAACACGAGCCAACTATACTGCAAAAGTTAGTATTGGCTACCTATAAGTCGGAACTTCCAACCAAAGAAGCCGCTTTAACGAATGCATTGGAGATAGCTAAACAATTAACACCCTATCAATCCAATGATCCTGAAACATGTGGGTTAACGGGAGCTATTCATAAAAGGTTATGGCAAAACCATCATAAGGCTGATGATTTAGAATTAGCAATAAAACAATACGGCAGAGGGTTCGAAATCAGACGAGACTACTATAACGGAGAAAATTATGCTGCCTGTTTAGATATGCTAGCTGATCATAGCAATGATTCAAATGAAATCATATACAACAGGATGAGAGCAAATAAAGTCAGACTGACTATTATAGAGTCGTTGGAAAAAGTAGTCGCCGACGGTGAAGAGCTCGCGGAAAGAAGTGATAGAAAGTGGATGTTAGCGAGTTTATCCAACTGTTACTTAGCTGTAGGCAATGATAAAGAAGCTAACCTTTGTGAAGAACGCTTTTTAGCAGAGGAACCCGCTGAGTGGGAACAAAAAACCTTTTTTGAAGGAAAAGTTACTGCTCAAGAAGCATTTAAAAAGTTAAGGGCCTTGAAAGCTTGTAACCTATAGTATTAGCTTATAAGTTTTAATAACTCCTTTCGGATAAAATTAAAAAACGTTGGGTTTGCCTCTGGCTTACCCAACCTACCAGGGATACAAAATTTGAGCTGGTTAAACGTCAGCTTTTCACCTGGCAGCCGACGTTTAAAATTCAACAGTCAATTTCTGCTTATGGCACACAGGGACGTCAGAGTCTGATCACGTAGAGCCATTTGGTATGAGTCTTTACTCGTGCAGGGTACAAAATTAGCGAATGTCAGCATTCTAGTATCTAAATTCTAACTAGTATCGAATTTTTGATTCTGTTCAATAAAACTAAATACTTTATAGCTTTTCTAAGCTAAACTTACACAAGGTAGTATAAAGTAGTATATATTCGCATTTTGGGGGCTCAATATGGCAATGGTAAAGAAAAGTATCACGGTAACTGATCAACAAGAACAATGGATGCAAGCTCAGCTTGCAACCGGTAATTATGCCAGTGACAGCGAGTTGTTGCGTGATTTGATCAGAAAAGAGCAAATGCGCACTAACGAAGTTGAAATTATAAGACAAGAACTTATCAAAGCAGAACAAAGTGGTTTTAGCTCTCGCTCCCCTGAAGATATTGTTAATGCAGTGATTGCAAGAAAACAAACTAGTGGCGAAGTATAGATTAAGCACTGCTGCCGATCTGGACTTCGAGCAGCTATTTGAATATGGTATCGATAACTTTGGTTTAGCTCAGGCTAAATCATACGTTGATGGGTTGATTATTCGGTTTCAAAGCATTGCGGAAAACCCATTGCATTATCAGGCAATCGATCATATTCGTGAGGGATATAGACGCTGTGTGTATGGCAAACATGCTATTTACTACGTCATATCTAATGACTGTGTTGATGTCATGCGAATATTAAGAGCAGAAAACCTTAACACTGCTTTTGAGTAATAAATGTGTCCAGTTAGTTTCAGATAGGCACCTTAATAGTTTAGTTGTTATTATTGGTATTACATTCATTAGGTTTCCCGCTTCTGGCACATAACCGCATTTGCTAAAAAGTTTAAATACCCTGCTGCCGTTTTACGGGCAGTTTGTCCAACAACTGCCCGAAAAAAGATTACATAACCAAGTTGCTATTTGCTTGAATTACTGGCCAAAGTAACCGTTTGCGAAACCAATTCAACTGATGCAAATTCACCAGCATGTTGCTGTGCATCTAAAGTTGCAATTTGCACGCTTGTTGCTTGTACAAGCCTTGGATCTTCTAGGTTTATAAAGTTGGAATAGGCAAGCTTTGTGTCTAATTCAAACTTTTCACCTTTGGCATTTTTAGCTGTTAGGCGGTAGCCTGTTGCGCCGCGCACAGGGGGTAGCTTAACAACATAACCTTTTGCTGTGGCGATTGCGACTGCGTCGCTAGGCGGCTGTAAACCCGATGCACTTTGCAACACTACTTTATGCTCTTCGCTCCAATCACTGTCTACTGTGCCGGTAATTAAGCGTCTAAATTTAAAGTAGTGATCTTTGCCTTGTTCAATAGCTGGTATACGTGTTGCGCCTTTAGTTTGTACTAAATGTTTATGGGTATATTCACCTGAATTTAAACCATATTGCACTTCAAAAGCAAAATCGTTGCGTCCAACTGAAAAACCAATGTGGAATGCATCTAATTTACCTTCTGTTGCCCAAATAATTGGCGGTAACTCGTTTGGCGCTGTGTGTACTTTTAGTGGTTGACTATTGGCTTGGCCACGACCAGCGTCATTAATTGCATACAGATGTAGCTCGTATTCGGTTTGTGGTTGTAAACCGCTGACTTCGGCAAAATGATTAATGGTCGATTTACCCTTTATTTGGGTGCCGTCAGGTGCTATAGCAACCAACTGATATTCATTAGCAAGCGCTGAGCGCTCATAAATCACGCGTATGGTATCTAATGAGGTAAAGTGGGCTTTAATCTCACTACTGAGCGGCACTTGTTTATCGTGCGAAATTTGTTGGGCAATATAACCTGCAGAGTCAATTAAACTCACTTGGAGTTTTGCATAATCGCCAGAATAAGGCACAACAAACGCGGGGGCATTTTGCCCTGGCGTTAAGGTTGCAATTGGCAACTGGCCTATTTGTATGGTTTCACCTATGCGGTTAAGGGCTTGCCAAATAAGGCGATAACCTTGCATTGTGTATGCCGGAAAGCTATTTAACGCGCGTGATTTTAGCTTAATTTTAGGTAATTTACCGCTGGTGTCTAAGTCAAATTTTTCTAGTGGCGAATAGAAATTTTGCAGCTTAACAAACGAGCGTTTTTTATTGCGATACGAGGTTAATACCCCCCAAGCACGGTTTTGCGAAAAGTCTGTTGTCCACGATGGTTTTTCGTCGTACCAAGTGCTGCGATAGTCGCTAAATGCAAAATGAGATGTGCCAATTAGGTAAGGGTATTTACGTAAAGGCCCCATTAACGCTTCAACATCTAGTACAGATTCATTCGGGTCAACGCCATCTAACGCTGTACCAATTTCTGAGAAAAATATCGGTTTGTCAGGGTGATAAGAGTCAACAACCTGTAAGCGCTCTTCATGTTTACCGTATTTGTTAAACATAACAATTTCTGAAAACTTTGAAGGATCATTTTTTTGGTAGTCTGCCGAGTAGGATATATACACAGCCAGTCTTGTTGGATCTAATTCTTTGGCGTGCGCAATCGCGCCTTCTACATATTCAAGCACTTTAGGGTTTTTATTTAAATCGCCAATTTCGTTACCTACGCTTCGTGCAATCACTGATGGGTGGTTGTAGTTGTCTGAAACCAAGCGCTCTAGCCATTGTTTTGGTAGTGGGTGATCTGGGTCAACTAATGCATCTTTACCCCATAAAGCCACTTCTTCTACTACTAAAAAACCCACTTCATCTAAGTAATCTAAATATTCTTTTGGTAGGGCGGGACCTGACAAACGAGCAAAATTAGCATTTAACGATTTTAATAAATCAACATCTTCTTTAATGCGTGACAGCGGTAGTGCATTACCGTCAAATCTATCTTCTGGCACCATGTTTAATCCAACCAGGCGGACTTGCTCACCGTTTAAAAATAATTTGCGGTCTTTTACTTCAACTGTGCGGATACCAAATCTGTCTTTATGCTGATGAACTATTTGGTTGTTGATACTCAGGGTTGTTTCGATATGGTAGAGATTTGGGTTATTAAAATGCCAAAGTGCAACTTTGTTTGGCGCTAATTGATAAGATGCGGTTAGTTTGGTTTGATTATTCGCAGCCATGGTTACGGTAGGCGTGTCATTATAAATGGCAACAACTTGGCCTTTGCGTAATAGTTTGTGCTCAACTTTGGCATTGATTTTTTCATCACTTAAGTTAGCGATAAAGGTTTCTAGTTTGATGTTAGCACTGCCTTCGGCTAAATTCGGTTGTGCGGTTACATATACTTTTTCAATATGAGTTTGTGGACGGACTTCCAAATACACAGGGCGACGAATGCCCCCCCAGTTCCAAACGGCGCCGCGTCTAAATCGGTTGTTAACTTTAACAATTAAGGTATTGCTTCCTTGGGTATTTAGGTGTTTGGATATATCAAACTCAAATGCCATAAAACCCAGTTTGTTTGCGCCTAAATATACATCGTTTAACCAAACTTCTGAGTCGTTATATACGCTGTCAAATACCAAACGAACTTGTTGCTGTTGCCATTTTGCATCGCCTTTAAATTCAGTTCGATACCAAGCATCTCCCATATAGTCTGCGTATTTATCGTAAACATCCCATACACCCGGCACTGCTATTTTGTCCCAGTTTTGTGTGTTGGTGGTGGTTTTCCACCAATGCTGTTTATCCGCTTTTTTATAAGGGTCAATTTGAAATTGCCACTGCCCAGCCAGCGATACTTTTTCAGAGTAATGTTGATTGTTGTGATTCGACTGAGCAGCAGTCGCGCTTGGCGCTGATGGCTTAGTAGTTAAGCTACACGCACTGAGCAAAATGATACTGGTTATGCTCAATACTAATTTGAGTTTTTGCAATAATTTAATCATGTCGGTTATCTCTTAAATAGGTAATTTATAACGTCGGGTATAAATGTTTTGGTTTACTTCTTTGGCGGCATCTACTAAAGGTTGGTAAGGAATGTCGGCGACGTTTACAAAACCTACGTTGTAGTTTTCGCCATCGTAGGCGCGACCAGTTAGCGGCGAGTCTATATATTGAAACCAATGCGCACCGACATAGTAAGGATTGTCGATAACGCTATACATGTACTCTTGATATTTTTTGCCGCGATCAGCTTGGTTTGTCGCGTGAATTAAACCTGGGTTAAATAAGCCAGAATCCATAGCGCCATTGTGGAATTCTCCAATAATGCTTGGCATGTCGAGCTCTTCTAAAAACTTCCAATAAGGTTGATCGATTCCTTCGCGGTAATAGTTGTAGCTCATTACATCAACCCATTTTGCCGCTGCTTTTCGCACTTCTGGTGTCATTGCCCAATGTGCAAACCTTGGCCCCATGTACATATGGTTTGGCATATATTGTTCAAGTAATTTGGCGACCGTGCTAAAGTATTTGTCTGCGTAGTTATAAAGCAACACGGCAAAATCAGCTTTCATGCTAGAGCTAATTGAGCCAACTGTGTATGGCTGCTCTAAGCTTTGCCAAGTGTCGAAATTGCTCTGCCATGCAGTATTTAAATCTGAGATATTGCGATATTGCGTTTTAAGGGTTTCGACAATATTTTGTTTAATTGGGCTGTTTGCTGCATTCAGCGATAAAGCGTTGATGATAATGCCGTACTGCGCCTCTGTGCCCCATTCAGATCCCCAGCTTTTTTCGTTGTCGATAAATACACCGACACACCAAGGGTTGTTTTGCACTTCATCCGCTATTTGTTTAACTGTGACTTCAGCACGCGCGGCAAAAACAGGGTCGAACACATCTGGCATTGCGCCCCAATAGTCATTGCCAGAACTGACGGTTTTAAAGTCGCCAATAATCCAACCATTGGCAAAATAGGGTAGGCGATTGAGTTGGTAATAACTTGGGTCTACCCAATTGCCGAATGAGGTAAATCCCCATGTATGCATGCGTTTAATCGTGGTGTCGCGCCATTTTTCCATCAATAACGCTTCGTCATTAGTTTGATACTTACGAGCTAAATTAGCGCGATAAAAACTATAGGTTTCACCATGTTCAATTGCACCTTTGTGCACTTCGCGCCGGTAACCAAAACTAGCAGCCTCGTCGCTTTGATAACTGGGTAGCCAAGTAAACATATTGGCCCGAGTTTGTGAGCTAACATAGCGGCTTGGTATGGCTTTGTCTGGTGCTCGATTTAACCCAATTGAATCTTCTGGCGTGAAATCTTTCGGGTCTCTTTGTTTGATATACTTTTTGTCAAAGTCATAACCCGTGATGGTTGAAGTATTGGCCATACGAATATTGGCGATACCGTTCGAAAAGAATAAATAACCTTCTGGATCGACAATTGACCATTTACCTTGGTATTTTTCTGTTCGATAAAAGCCTGTGGCTTTAAGTTTTGGGCCATCAGCCCAGCCATTAAATTTAGAACGAGAAGGCAATGGATGGTCGACTAGAGTTTGTTGTTCTTGCTGGCTAAAGGCCTGTAATTCTTCAATTGAGTGAACTTTACGCTCAAACTCTTGTTTGGCATTTTGGCCAAATTTATCGACTATGCCAGTTAAAAAATTGTTGTCGAACTGCTTAGGCTCAACAACTTTTATGTTGTCAATTTCTAATTGCTTATCTTCCAACACACCAGAAACTAAAAATCTTATTTTACTAATAGCACTGCTATCTGGCTGTTTTATCCCTCCGCGCCAAATGGTATGTACATAATCATGCTGCCAACTGGGTGGGTTGTTGCGTATGCCTGAATTAACTTGCAAGCCTAAACTTTTTAGCTCAATTAAATAGCTGTTGTTGCTATTAGCTGGAACCACAACATTGCGTAGTTGAAATGCGTTGTTTGCATCATAGGTATAAATGTATAAATGAGTTGATGAAGCTGCGGGGTTTTTGATATCAATGCTAATACCAACATTTGGGTATTGGCTTAAATCCCAAGGCTTTTGCGGGACAATGCTAAAAGATGCATCGTGGTGGTTTTCTGAGTTTAAGCTAATGTTCAACGCCTTGCCGACATTGCCATCAACTAGTTGGGCTGTTGCATTTTCCAACACAACCATATTTTTGTGACCTTGGTCTTCAAAGTCGATTAGGTTTGCTTGATTGTTTTTGCTACAGCCAGTCGCTAATAAAGCACTACAGATGATTGCAGATTTTGTTAAATGCCAATTCATAGTTAATTCCTAATGTTATTGTTGTTAATTTAATTGTTATGAGTAGACTGGTTTGACACTTAATTAAATGTTAATTGTTATCTAAATGGTGGTTTATGCAAAATTGGGTTTTAGTTACAGGGGCTGATCGAGGATTAGGATTAGCATTCGTTACACATTATTTATCATTGGGCTGTCACGTTATTGCGACGACTAGGCGAGAGCAATACACCAACGAGTTGGCTGAATTGCAGCGTGTTCATTCAACTAAACTCGATATTCAACACCTTGATCTTGCTGATGAACAGTCGATCAACTCGTTCGCACAGCAGCTTGCAGACAAAAAGCGCAAGCTAGATCTTGTTATTAACAACGCGGGTATTTCGCAAATCCAACAATTTGGCAGGTGGGACTCAGCTACTTTTTTACAGCACTTTATGGTGAACAGTGTAGCGCCCGCGTTAGTTGCTCAAGCAGCCATTCCATTTATAACGGCAGGTGGTAAGCTTGTACAAATAACCTCGGGTGTCGCATCCTTACAGTTAAATATAGGAGCAGATATTGGGTTAGATGCGTATGCAGCAAGTAAAGCGGCATTAAACAGTATTTCGCGCAGATTGTCGGCCAAAGTTGCGGAGCAAAATATTATAGTGACCTTACTTAACCCTGGTTGGGTGCAAACCGATATGGGAGGTGAGCAAGCAACTATGTCAATTGAAGACGCGATAAAATTAATGACTCAATCAATTGAAAAACTGACTCTTGAACAATCTGGAAAATTTATCGAAGCTGATGGTTCTATTATACCTTGGTAGTTTTTATGGCTTGGTTAAGCTAAGCCATAATTTTATTTTTGCGATAAAAATGCCATATAAATCAACCTATTCATACAAGGCGCTCGAACCTTTATTTCTCAGTTTTTCAGATTAGTACAAAAACCAACCAACTTTTTACTTGTTGTTTTAGCTATGGTGTTATATTGTTGTATAACACTATAGCTAGAAGGACATGTGTAGATGAATAATCACTGGCATGACGATTTGCCAATTTATAAACAATTGGTCGAAAAGCTGAAGAAAGCCATTTTGAACAATTCGTATCCTGAAGAAACAGCATTGCCGTCGGTACGTGCTGTTTCGGCAGAATTGCAAATAAACCATATCACAGTGTCTAAGGCTTATCGCGAGTTATTAGATGATGGGCTGATAGAAAAAAGAAGAGGACTAGGTATGTTTGTTAAAACCGGTGCAATTGAAGCTTTGCATACCGCGGAAAAAAATAAATTTTTAGCTGAAGACCTACCGAAGTTTTTGCAAAAAATGCAGCAATTAAACATTAGCCAACAAGACGTAATTGAAAAAATTAAACAATTCAGCAAGGAGCAAGACAATGGCTAACATTATTCAAGCACGCAATTTGTACAAGAGTTACGGCAAACAAGCTGCCTTAACAGATGTTAACTTAACCATAGAGCAAGGTGAAATTGTTGGTGTGGTTGGCACTAATGGTGCGGGTAAAAGTACCTTGTTAAAGTCGATTTTAGGCTTGACTTCAGCAACAGGAGAGCTCAGCGTTTGTGGTTTAAACCCGCGCCATCAGCAAGCTAAAATGATGGAAAAAGTCAGTTTTATCGCTGACACTGCTATCCTGCCAAAATGGATCACGCCAGCCCAACTGTTTGAGTATAGCCAACAGGTTCATCCAAATTTTGATATTAAATTAGCCGAGCAGTTTTTAGCTAGAACCAATATCAAACCCAATATGAAAGTTAAAAACATGTCAAAAGGCATGGTTACGCAGTTGCACTTGGCCATAGTGATTGCGATAGACTCAGAGCTATTGGTGTTGGACGAGCCAACATTAGGATTAGATGTTATTCGTAGAAAAAGCTTTTATAACAGTTTGTTGGAAGACTATTTTGACGACAACAACACCATAGTGATCACCACTCACCAAATTGAAGAAGTAGAGCACATTCTGACCCGCGTAATATTTATTGATAATGGTCAAGTGTTATTAGACGTGCAAATGCAAGATTTTGCCGAGCAATTTGTCCAGTTAACCACACATGCGAGCAATAAAGCACAAGTTGAATTGTTTTCTCCCATGCACTCAACCAAGGTATTGGATGGTCTGGCTTATATTTTTGATATGCAAAAATCTGACGTGAGTATGGAGCAACTGCAACAATTTGGTAGCACCAAAACACCGAATTTAGCAGATATTTTTGTTGCACTAGTGGAAGGTAAAACAGCACACAAAACACAGCAGGAGGTGACTTATGCTTAGTCTTTATTATGCACAAATTAAACGCGAATTTTGGGAACATAAAGGTGTAATTTTATGGTATCCATTGGTGGTGTCAGCCATTGCCATCAGTATTGTTTTGGTTGCACTATTTGTATTCGGTAATGTAGAAAAAACCGTGACGGTAAAAACCGATGGAACGGTAAGCGTGGAGCTAGACAATCAAACGCAATCCAATGCGAAACCAGAGTTGCAATTAGAGCCGCAAGCTCAAGATTCAAGCACGCATAATTTATCTGTTGGTACACCAGATAAACCAAAACATGTTGCGCCACAGCATAATAAAAAAGATTACCGAAAATTTGCAGGTTTCCTGTTTTCTATGTTGTGCATGGATTTAGCTATTTTTGCTATAGCCATTATTGGCAATGGACTGGCTGGAGATAGAAAAGACGGCAGTATTTTATTCTGGCGCTCTATGCCTGTAAGTGAGCGGGATAACGTACTGGGCAAATACCTAACTGCATTAGGCGTTATGCCGCTGTTTCATGTTGTTGTGTCTGTTGTCACCATTGGCATAATCTCTATTATGATAATGGTTGCAGAAAGTATTTACGGTGGCAGCGCAAGTATGTCTGGCTTGTCGACCGCCGTGCTTTGGGACTTCTTACAAGCTGTGTTACTTGTGCCCTTTGTATTGTTATGGTTATTACCATTTTTTGCTTGGATTGGTTTTATCTCAAGTTTTGCTAATAGGCTGGCATTCTTGTGGGTTATAGCACCTTTTGTACTAGTGCCAATACTTGAAGGTATATTTTTACAATCGAAACATTTTTGGCCAGCCGTTAAACAATACATAGATTCAACTATGGATATTAGCGACGCCGTGTTGCGTGGTAATTGGCATGATGTCAATTTGCTGCCTGGCATTGTAGGTATGTTGCTAGGCGCAGGGCTTATTTATGCAACTATCTATATGCGTATTGCGCGGATAGATTAAAAACAGTATCCTTCAACTAGAAACAGAGCTTTGTATTTAAACAAAGCTCTGTATTTAGAAGTATTTTTAGCAGTTATTGATATAATAATCCTTCTGGTTTTAGGCTAGCAAGCGCTGGGCGTTTTGCCATTTTCTCAACATAAGCGGCAAGGTTAGGGTGGTTTTTAAGCTGTCCATCTACAAATAAATACGCCAAATTTTGCCAAGCAAAAATATCTAATAAACTAAATTACCTGAGCTGCGCATAAGAAAATGAACTAAA
>NZ_ARZY01000013.1 GCF_000568405.1 Catenovulum agarivorans DS-2 | reverse complement strand
CGCTGCGTTGTGGGGGCGCATTATAGGGAGAAAAGAAGTGCCGTCAACGCTTTTTCTTAAGTTTTTTCAAATAAAGTTTCGTTCGCTCATAATTCATACTAATGAGCCCAAATTTACTCCATGCATTGACTTTTTTTTAACCTTTTTTCTATTTAGGAGTACAAAAGTCAAAACAAACAGGTTAATTTATAGCGTGCATACTTATATGTATTTTATTTCTAATGATAACAATCTTTAATTTTTAGATTTTTTTGAGGTTTTTATGTCAAACGTTGTAATCAAGCAAGCTTTGGTTATTGTTGTGCTTGCGCTAGTCAGTTTTTTTATCGTGCCTGCTTTATCGATAAACATAGAAGCTAACATTGCGCTTGCTTTGGGTGTTATTGTTGGTGGTGCTACTGTTATTTTCCTGACACCTGCTTCTGCAACTGAAGCTCAGTCTACCAACGAGCCGTCTAAAACACTTTACGTAGGTAACTTACCTTATAGAGCAAATGAAGCTGCAGTCCGAGAATTATTTGCCCAACATGGTGACGTTAGGTCTGTTCGTCTAATGCGTGACCGCAATACTGGTAAAAGAAAAGGTTTTGGTTTTGTTGAAATAAACGAATCTTGTGCTGATAAAGCAATCAACGCTTTAAACGACCAAGAGTTCCAACAACGTACGTTGAAGGTTCGTGAAGCGAAAGACAAAACCCAGCAAGACAACGACAGTAACGCATAAGTTGCTGCCGCCTATTCCAGGTTTATTCATTTTTGTCTTCATCCCCGCTATTAAGCAATTGTTGATTAAAGTGATTAAACCTGTTTACTGCTTCAAGCAATTCATTTCCTTCCAATTGAAACTGATTACTGAGCACTTGACTAACTAGGTGAGCTACTTCTTGTTGGTCCTGCAACTGCGCTCTGCCTTGGGCAACTAGATCTTTAAGCTGCTCAACGTATTCTTGTATTGGCTGTTTCACACTATTTGGCAGTTTGTCGCTGCTATTTTCTGTGTACATTTGATACGCAACCGTCGATTGACTGACCCTTTTGTTGAGATCTAGCGCAAAATCACTGATTTCATCTTTATCAAAACCAAGCTTTAGCGCTTGCTCATAAGCAGCTTCGACATCACCGTTAAAAAACTCATCAGCAACAGAGCCGACGTTTTTTACTAGATCTGATATTGCAGCTAGCTCATCTTCATCCAACTCACCCTCTACCGAAAAATGTAAGCTTTCTTGTGAATATTTGCTGGATAATGAATAGAAACCTTCTTGACTTTGTTGCTCAGACTCAACTCGGTTGGCTTGAACTATATTGATCTGCTCTCTTAGGGCAGAAAAGTCAATTACAACACGATCACCATCTTTAGTGGTTAACTCTAATTTGGTTGAATTAGATTGAGTTACCTGTGTTTGCAGCCCAGCCTCACTGACTGTGTTAGCTTGGTTAACATCATTAATTCGATTATAGATATCATCTAAGCCTCGGTTAATCAGGCTGTGTGCTTGTTTAATACCATTTGCTAAATCGTCGTCCTGCTCGTCAGACACACCAAGCATTTTCTTTGCTTCAGAAACACCTTTCGCAACACCTTTACGTGCTTGAGATAACATTTCATTTAGCTGCTCAGATTCCGCACCTGATTCCTGCGCGGATGTAATCACGCCATCGACAAATTTTAAGACATTATTGGCGACCGCTTCAAAATCAAATAACTTGTCATTACGAGCTTTAATATCTTCAAACGAAGTTGGCTGCGATTGTAACTGTTCCGTTGAACGTTTCTGCCAAATCTGTAATTGTTGACTGAAATTCTGCTGTAATATAGATAAACCGAGTTTACTTGTTGATTGCTGACTAATATGAGCTTGATCTTCAACTGGGTTATTCTGTACATTCGCTTGCGCATTATTTCCAGTTGATTCTGGCTGTAACGACCTAGCTGAAGCCGATTGATTACGACTAGTTGGCAAAGTTTTCTCTGTTTGATTAGTAATATTTGATATGTCCATACCGCCACCACATAATTTTTTGCTTATAAGCTATATCGGCCATGTTTGAATATATTTTAGTCAAAATCATCTTTTTTGAAAAATACTCCTTGCTACTACTGAAAATCGAGCCAATTAAAGTAAAATACGCTTTTTATTTCAGCGTGAAGTGCCTATATGCGAGTCAATCAGATCGATCCTAACCAATACGGTAAATTGTTAAGTGATAAAGTGCAGCATACCTTAACTTATTTTGCTGGGATTGAAGTCCCTAAGCCAAGTGTTGTCGAGTCCGTTAAACAAAACTATAGACTACGCGCTGAATTTCGAGTTTGGCATCAAGACGAAGATAGCTTCTACATAATGTTTGATCCGGAAACTAAAGAAAAGTACCGAGTTGATTATTATCTACCTGGCAGCGAACTATTAAATAAGTTAATGCAAGCCGTCCGCCAAGCATTTTTAGTAAACCCAGAATTGCGTTACAAACTTTACCAAGTTGATTTTTTAACTTCACTTAGCGGCGAAGCGCTAGTTAGCTTAATTTATCACAAGCCTTTAGACGACAGATGGCAAAACGAAGCAAAAATTTTAAAGCAACAGTTAAATGAAATTACCAAAGTCAACCTGATCGGCAGAGCTCGAAAAACAAAAATATTGCTCGACCAAGACTATATCATCGAAACTTTTGATGTGAATGGTCAACAGCTCAGTTATAAGCAAATCGAAAATAGCTTTACTCAACCAAATGGATTTATTAATCAAAAAATGTTGGAGTGGGCTGCAAATATTAGCCACCAGCTAAATGGAGACTTATTGGAACTCTACTGCGGCAATGGCAATTTTAGCTTAGCTTTGGCCTGCAAATTTAATCGAGTGCTTGCAACTGAAATTGCCCGAAGTTCAGTAAAAGCGGCACAATTCAATATCAGTTTAAACAACATAGATAATGTCGTCATAGGTCAATCTTCAGCTGAAGATTTTAGCGCAGCATACTTTGAAGGGAAATCCGTCAAATCGCTTAAAGATATCAAATTATCTGACTATCAGTTTTCAACTATCTTAGTTGACCCTCCCAGAGCTGGTTTAGATAGAGATACTGAACAACTGGTCAGTAAATTCGACAACATACTTTATATATCTTGTAACCCAGAAACGCTTGCCAACAATATTCGAGCAATCCAATCGACTCATCAAGTGCAAGACATATGTTTATTTGATCAGTTTCCGTACACCCACCATATAGAATCAGCAGTATGGTTGACCAAACGCTAATGATGTGGGTTTAGCCGCTTTAACTCATGTTTGGCACCACTAACAATTAGTCTGAGCTGAGCGACCAAGCGCTCAGCAACAGCCTGTTGTTGGCTAATGGACATATCAATTACCTCCGCTCCAGCATGAAAGACTAACTTAACCATTGCATCGGCTTGAGTGATTGCAAATACATGCTCACAATTTTGCGACTTGCTGATGTAATCCGCTAACTCTGCAATAAAATGGTCGACCTCTCGAGAAATTGCGGCTCTGAATTCTTCAGATGTGCCACTATTTGCTTGCAGCAAAATACGAAATGCACCTTCGTTGGTTTGCAAGAATTCCACAAAGGTTTGCACCGAAGTTGTGATCACAGAGCCCTGCGAAGCAATTCGCTTACGAGCTTGGCGCATCAGTTGGCGCAACATAACACCCGCTTCATCAACTAAAGTTAGACCTAACTCGTCTAGATCTTTAAAGTGTCGATAAAATGAAGTCGGCGCAATTCCGGCCTGTCGCGACACTTCTCGCAAACTAAGCTGAGTAAAGCTTTTTTGAGCGGACAGCTGTTCAAACGCTGCTTGAATTATCGCTCTGCGAGTTTTTTCTTTTTGTTGAGCTCGAATGCCCATAATACCGCCTCGCAAAAAAATCTAGAGCCTGTTAAATGTATTGCAAGTATACTTAAAAGATCTTTTGTCATAAACAACTTGATCCTGAAGCTGCATACACTAAAATTGAGCTAACACGTGTACGCTAATTTTATTAGTTACATCGGTCGTAATTGAACAAGGCTCAACAATGAACAAAGCTCCTATCGTATGGGTAAATTTACTCATTTTCCTGATCACTGGCTTAATTGCCCTGATCGCAATACCATTAGATATTTATTTTAACGGCCTCAATACCGTACAAATAATCGCGACAATTTTATGTTTAGGCTATTGCGGTATGTCTATCACCGCTGGTTACCATAGACTTTGGTCACATAAAACATACCAAGCACATGCGTTTGTTAGATTTGTTTATGCGATAGGCGGTGCGTTTGCATTGCAAAATAGTATATTACATTGGTGTTCTGACCATAGAAACCATCACAGATTTGTCGATAATAATGACAAAGACCCATATTCAGCAAAACGCGGGTTTTGGCATTCACACATTGGCTGGATGATTCGCGAGTACCAAGGTAAAGAATACAAAAATTACAATAATACAAAAGACTTACAAAAAGACAAAATTGTGATGTGGCAACACAAATATTACCTACCACTGGCGATTGCAACGAACTTTGGCATACCCATTTTACTGGGCTGGTTAAATGGCAATATTTTGGGCATGTTATTATGGGCCGGTGTATTACGCCTGGTACTGAGTCATCATTTTACCTTTTTTATCAATTCACTAGCACATATCTGGGGTTCACAACCATATAGCAAACAACACACCGCAAAAGATAACGCGTTTTTGGCTTTATTGACCTATGGTGAGGGTTATCACAACTTCCATCATACCTTTGAATATGACTACCGCAATGGCATTCGATGGTGGCATTTTGATCCAACTAAATGGTTTATAAAGGCCGCCAGTTACGTGGGTTTAACAAGTAAACTTCGCATAACACCAGAAGAAAGAATTGAAAAAGCGCTCGCAGAAAATCATTTCGAAACGTTAAAACAGCGCTTGTTACACCTGCCTCATAACCACCCATTGGTGAAAAAATTAGAACATGAATATGAAGCTTTGCAGCAAAAGATGAACGACTTCTATTCAGCTCGCAAACGTTTGTTGGAAATAAAACGTAAAAAGCTTGCAAAAGACTACAAGAAAACTGAGCTATACACTCAAGTTCAAGAGCTAAAACTAAAGTTTGAAGAACACAAAAACAAGTTTTTCGACCTAACCATTCCGCAAGCAGCCTAATTTGCAAACCTGAGTTCTGCTGGCAGAACTCAGGTTTCTTTATACCTCTTTTCTATATTTAAGCTTTGTTATAAAGCGCCTTCTATATCCACCATAATAAAAAGACTTTGTTTAATCTGTACTTATAAGCAGAAATGTCATAAGTTTTAATTAAAGTTAACCAAATTATAAAAGCAAATTTTTAGGAACCAACACACCATGGCAAAACAGCAAAAACAAAACGACTCTCAAATTTCATACGACTTTGATGCAATTGTGATAGGAACAGGGCCTGGTGGTGAAGGTGCAGCTATGGGGCTTGCAAAAGCTGGGCAAACAGTTGCAGTTGTAGAACGTCACTCTGCTGTTGGTGGCGGTTGCACGCACTGGGGAACGATTCCATCTAAGGCGCTACGCCAATCTGTCTCTCAATTGATGCAATTTAATAGTAACCCTTTGTTTAGCGAAAGTGGCAGAGATAAACATTTTACCTTCCCGCAAATACTCAAACATGCTGAAGGCGTTATCCGTCAGCAAACTCGCTTACGTGCCAGTTTTTACGATCGAAATCGTGTAAGCCTAATTAAGGGCGAAGCTTCATTTATTGATAAAAATACCATTTGTATTACCCATCAGGACGGTTCTACCCAAGAAATTAAAGCAAAAACAATTGTGATTGCGACTGGTTCAAGACCTTATCGCCCCGCTGATGTTGATTTTAACCATCCGCGCGTTTATGACAGCGATACCATATTGTCACTCAAACATGATCCACGCAGCATCGTTATTTATGGTGCTGGGGTCATTGGCTCAGAGTATGCAAGCATATTTAGAGGGCTTGGAGTAAAAGTAGATTTAATCAACACACGTGATCGCTTACTGGCATTTTTAGACAACGAAGTTTCAGATGCAATTAGTTACCACCTTCGCAATAATGGCACAGTCATTCGTAACGGTGAAGAATACGAGGCTATCTCTGCTTCTAACGATGGTGTTATTTTAAAAACTCAATCTGGCAAACGGTTTAAAGCAGACTGCTTATTATTTGCCAACGGTAGAACGGGTAATACTGACACACTTAATTTGTCTGCTGTCGGGCTAACATCTGATGGTCGCGGTCAAGTGAAAGTAAACGAAAATTATCAAACCGAGGTGGACAACATATACGCTGTTGGTGATGTGATAGGTTATCCTAGCTTAGCTAGTGCAGCATACGACCAAGGGCGAATTGCCGCCAACTTTATAACAAAGTCGGGAATTCAATCTAAACTCATTGCAGATATACCAACTGGTATTTACACCATTCCAGAAATAAGCTCTGTAGGCAAAACTGAGCAAGAACTGACCGCAGCAAAAATTCCATATGAAGTTGGTAAAGCCCAGTTTAAACACCTCGCTCGAGCACAAATTGCCAACTCCACAACGGGTGGGTTAAAAATTCTCTTCCACCCAGATACTAGAGAAATTCTTGGTATACATTGTTTTGGCATCTCAGCTTCTGAAATCATCCATATAGGTCAAGCCATCATGCAGCAAGAAGGTGGCGCAAATACCGTAGACTATTTCGTCAATACAACTTTTAACTACCCAACCATGGCAGAAGCTTACCGAGTGGCAGCGTTAAATGGCTTAAACCGACTTTTTTAAGAAAGGAAAGCAGTACCCAGTACTGCTTTCCACACCCTGAAATGTTTGAGAAGCTGTGAATAAGACTATATTATACTAAGCTTAGATAGGGTTATCATCTCAAGCCATATGAAGGACGTATGAACAAAAAAATATTGCCGCCTGAGTTTAGTTCAACAAACTTTGGTGTCCGCGAAGAGCTTACAAGCTTTTTGATAAATTATATTGAAGGGCAAGGCGGCTTTTATGTTTTGTTTGATTCTCAGGGTTCTGCAGTCCTGAGTAGCAGTAAACTTCCAACAGAGTTAACGCCCAGCATTAGAGAAATTTTAAACTTTAATGCAGTTCATAAAATATTTGGCGATGAGCTTAGCCAGCACAAGTCAGTAGTTATTAGCGGCTACCAAGTTACGCTGAACGAAGTCTACCATCAAGACGAAATGTTTCTAATATTATTGGGCATCCCTGAAACACACGTCCTCAGCGAACTTTACAACGCTTTTCCGATTGGCGTTATGAAAGCCGACCACTTGCTTCATCTAAAGTTTTGCAACACTCATTGCTACGAGTTGTTTGGTTTAAGCAACCAAGAGCTTTACGGTAGAAAGTGGATAAATGCGCTAGATACAGAAAGCAGAGATAAAATCTTTTCATTTTTTTCTGACACATACAACAACCCCACTGGCTTAAGGGTGATTGCAGAAGTCATCACTCCGTTGGGGAAAAAGCGCATCCTGTCGATCGCTATACACGAACAAATAGATTTGGTTGGTAATATCCTCGGTTACCATATCATGCTGCAAGATATCAGCAAAGAATACGCAGAGAGCAACTATTTAAAACATTTGGCAACGCACGATTCTTTAACTCAATTGCTCAATCGCTCATCGTTAATTAGTGAATTAGAAGTCGTCTGCGCTGAACCCCTCATTCAATCTTCGTGTGCCCTACTGTTTATCGATTTAGATAAATTTAAATATATTAACGATACACTTGGCCACCATATTGGCGACGAGCTATTAGTTGTGGTAGCCAAACGTCTATTGAATGTTACACGCACAGATGATTTAGTCGCCAGAATAGGCGGCGACGAGTTTATCGTTTTACTCAAACAGGTTGAAAGTATTGAGATCGCTTATGAACGAACGCAAGCAATCGCGAACAACTTAAACAAGCCTGTAAAAATTGACCAACAACAAATAAATGTGCATCTCAGTATAGGCTTAACCATGGGCCAGGATATCATCGACAGCTTTGTTACCGAAGATGCCCATGCAATGGTAGAACATTGGTTAAATGCGTCGGATTCGGCAATGTACAAAGCAAAAGCCCAAAAGGGCCATCAAATCGTGCTGTATAACCAAGAACTATCAAGTGAACTCAGCCATATTCTTAACATTCAATCAGCAATCGAGAAACTCCTGCAAACGCCACTATTTGAAAGCTATTTTCAACCTATCTTGACCAAAGAGGCTGAGCTTTATTCGCTAGAAGCGCTTTGCCGCTTTAGCTCACCAGCGTTAATGAATTTATCAGAGGCTTTCGGGCATATCAAAGAGCACAAACGCTCTCGAGAAATTTTACAGAGCATTGTTGAGAATAATGTTGCAAGCTACGCACAAATTGTTCAAGCCACACAAGCTGCCCATATTGGGCTAAATTTAAATATTGAATTGCAGCTTTTACACAGTGGTAATTTTAGTCACACCTTCCTGACCGTACTAGCCAAACATGGCGTCAAGGCGACTCAAGTAACAATTGAAATTACCGAACAAGACACCTACTCACATATAGAGGACGTTGTTTTTGACAATCTCAACCTATTGCGGGAGCACGGCGTTAAGATAGCCCTAGATGATTTTGGAACAGGTTATAGTTCAGTAGAGCGATTACTCAAACTCGGCTTTAATCAATTAAAAATCGACAAAATATTTTTATCAGAAAATCTTACGCGACAGCAAAAGAAATCAGCCTTGCAAGCCTCAGCTCAGTTAGGCAAAGCGCTTAATCTACAACTAGTTGTTGAGGGTATAGAAACAGAGGAAGATGCACAGCTTTGCCAAGACAGTGATATAGAACTCTTCCAAGGATATTTCTTTGCTAAGCCCATGCAGTTAAATCAAATAATAGAATACATAGGACAAACAAATGAAAGCGCATAAAAAAACGAATAAACCAAGCCATATCGTTGGCATTGGCGCTTCAGCTGGCGGCTTAGAAGCATTGCAAGCACTTTTTGCCAAAATGCCCAACAACCTAGGGGTCGCTTATGTGGTTGTACAGCATCTATCGTCTGACTTTAAAAGTATGATGGCCGAATTGCTGTCGAAGCACACCGGTATGCCAACTCATCAAGCAGAAGAAGGTGAAGAAGTAAAAGCCAATTCAGTTTACTTGATGCCACCAGGAAAGCTGATGCGTGTTGTAGAAGGCAAAATTTATCTATCAGACTTACCTCCAGACAATAGGGTAAGTTTACCAATCAATGAGTTTTTTCGTTCGTTAGCTGAAGACCAACAAAATCACGCTATTGGTATCCTTCTCTCTGGTACAGGCTCTGACGGCAGCCGAGGTGCACAAGCACTGAAAGAAGTTGGCGCATTAGTGGTTGCACAAAACCCTGATGAAGCCAAATTCGATGGTATGCCGCTGAATGCGATTAACACAGGTGCGGTAGACTTTATTCTCAATACACAGGATATGCCCGAGCAGATTCGGAATTTTATTAATCACCCACTCGTGGTCAACCGTGACAAAGCGTTTAAATATCACCTCTCCGAAAATGAAGAGATTCTAAATAGTATTCTAAACCTAGTACATGAAAAAACTGATCTAGACTTTAAAGCCTATAAAGAGTCAACCGTTGCTCGTCGGATTGAACACCGAATGAGTATAAACAATATAAAATCTTTACCTGAATACTACGACTACCTAATCACGCATAAAAAAGAAATTGAACTAATCAAACAAGACCTATTAATCGGGGTGACGCAATTTTTCAGGGACCAAGAAGTTTGGGATTACTTGTACAAAAAAGTCATCACTCCTATGGTATTGAATCGCAGCAGTGACGACCCAATTCGCGTTTGGTGTGCTGGCTGTTCCACTGGTGAAGAACCTTACACTATCGCGATGTTATTTCGGGCTGCCACCAAAGAGCTTAATGTAGAACGCTCAATAAAAGTATTCGCATCAGACATTGACCAATCTGCAGTTGCCTATGCAGCCAATGGCATTTATCCACCGTCAATTGCCTCTGAAATACCCAGTCACTTGTTCTCAAATAATTTTATCCAAACAGCTGACGGTGGTTATCAGGTATCAAAAGAGTTACGTGGGTTAGTGGTTTTTGCCACCCACAATCTAATTCAAGATCCACCGTTTTCCAATATGGACTTGGTTAGCTGCCGAAATGCACTTATCTACTTGCAAAATCCAGCTCAACAAAAAGCTATGGCGTTTTTCCACTTTGCGATCAAACACGGTGGATATTTACTGCTCGGCACGGCCGAGACAACAGGCAGCTTTAGCAACTACTTTGACGCGTTTGAGGCTAGGCATAGGGTGTACAAAAAGAACAAAGATATTCGAATTCCGATAAGAGCACTCAATAATACCGGGCTAAAAAGCAAAACATATCAGCCGAAATCGCTGCCACAATATATTACGCGTTCGGTAAAAAGCTCAGAGCCGCCGAAAACATTCAAAATTGGTTTTGATGCAATGTTGCAACAGTTTGCACCACCCACTTTGATTTTTAATAAAAAGCTAACTCTGGTGTACAGTTATGGAGATACTTCTCCTTTTACCAAAAAAATTCAACCGGGCCATGTCACCAATGATATTTCGGATATATTGCGCCCAGACATTGTCAGTCAATGTATCTCGGCTTCACACCAAGTCTTGCGAGATGGCGCTAGTGTGCTGTTTGAGAATGTATTTAAAGATGTAGAAGGAAATCAAGAGCGCGCTTGGTCAATCAAGTGCTTTACTTTTAGCGACAATGAACAAGAAGACAATCAATATCTAGCTTTATCGTTTTTGGCCGATAACGTGTTTACCGCGCGAGCTGCCGCCAGCGAATACAATTTAGATCAACAAGTAAAAAATCGTATTGCCGAATTAGATAATTCACTTATCGAATGCCAAAAGCTCTACCGCGAAACACTCGAAGACTTAGATACAACTCGAGAAGAATTGCAATCTAGTAATGAAGAGCTGATGGCTGCAAATGAAGAATTACAGTCTACCAATGAGGAACTACAATCGGTTAATGAAGAGCTTTATACCGTCAATAGTGAATACCAACAAAAAATTGTTGAATTAACCAATATTAACAACGATTTGGAAAACTTACTCAAAGCGACAAAACTAGCGGTGTTATTTTTAGATAAAGACCTGAAAATTCGTCGCTACACGGATGCGGTACGCGACTATCTAAACGTAATTGAGTTTGACCTAGATAGAAAAATATTTGACTTGACGTTTAAATATAGCTTCCCGAACTTAAACCAAGTTATATCTGAGGTAAATTCTCGAGGCAAACCACAAACTAAAACCTTCACAATAGGACCTGAACGCAGAGTTGAAGTGTCAGTGACGCCCTATCAATTAGAAAGTTACAACAATGGCGTGATGGTCTCAATAAGAGAACAAATCGGCAAAGTAGATTAAATAAAAGGGCCACAGCGCCATGATTGGTTGCTGTCGCCCTAACATGCAGATGCTCGAGTGGCTAGATAAAAGATTTTACGAACTCTGCCATTTGTTCGTCTTGGCAATTTGCAAAAAAGCACTCTTGGAAGCGTGGTCCACCAACAGCTTGCTTCACCAGCTCTGGATCTAACGCTTTCAATCCTGTTAAAAAGTCTTTCGACATCGCCAGCTTAACATCGTTTAATATACCCGCATTTTCTACTTGTGAAGCTTTACGCTCTGGTGGGTAACCTTGACCTTTAACACCAGTAAAAGCCTTTTCAAAGATATAGCGCACATTTAATTCAGCGCCCCAACCAAAACCTTTTGCAAATGGTAAAGACAACGCATTACCATTATTAATTTGAGCAAAAAGATACGCATCAGATGGATCAATACAATAACCACAAGTTACACCAGGGTGAGCATTTAATGACATCAGTGCGCCCTGCCCTGTGCCACAACCTGCAATAACAAAATCAACAGCTTTAGAATTTAATAATAAACCAGCCATAATCCCCAAATGAATGTAGGTAAGTCTATGGTCGTTATCACCATCCATACCAACATTATAAACTTGGTGATTAAGCTCAGTGGCTACAGTGTTTAACTCTTGTAAGACAATCGGGTTTTTAGCCGCTTGGCTAAACTCATTCATTAATGCAATTTTCATATTTAGCTCCTAAATTATTTCCACATTAAACATAGTCGTTCAACTTTCATCTAACAAAACCAGCAAGGTTATATGCTTATCTGACAAGTATAAAGAACAATCAGTTAATCATTAAACGACTCAAACCTTATGCTGATTCTCTACCAGAGATCAATTGTTGGTGACGCAAAATACTATTTTCTATATGCGCCTTGCTTGCCGCGCGAGCACCACCTTTATCTTTATGTGTTATCGCACGTAAAATCTGCTCATGCTCTTTTTGGATAAGGGCAACATAATCAACCGATGCTTGAGCACTGCGTTGAGTAATAATTTCTCTTGCAGGTATTACTCCAGCGCCAATATAATCGATAAAACGAACAAAATAATGGTTACTGGATGCTTCGGCTATGGCCTGATGAAAATTAAAATCTTCGGCAACACCATCTCGCCCCTGCTCAATCGCTAGATTGATTTGTTTAAAACAAAACCTTATCTTTTCCAACTGCTCATCAGAGCGCCTAACTGCAGCTAAGCCACACATTTCGACTTCAACCGCCTTGCGCAATTCTAAGATTAGAATTGCTTCATGAATCGATTTAAACTCTTGAGCATCAATCGAAAAGCTTAAACTCGTCGGCTTGTCAGCAACAAAAACACCAACACCTTGCTGACTATATAAGATGCCTTCAGCTTTTAATTGAGCAATAGCTTCTCGTACAACACTTCTGCTAACACCAGCTTGTTGCTCAATAAATTTTGACGATGGCAGTTTACTACCAACAGCATATTGGCCTTGTTTGATCTGTTGGCGTAATAAATCCGCAAGCTCTGTCGTTAAATTGCTAGCTCGACGAATTTTTGCCAACGCTAAGTGGTGCAAAGCAGCTCTCTCGTATCTTTTGTCTGATGAAAGGTAATTCTACAAGTTAGCGCGACTAATAGTCAAAAGTGATACAGCAAATAAATGAACTAAAGTTGCTTTTTATTAATGAACAAACGAAGATCAAATAAAATAATTAACCTAAGTTCTCCCATGGCTGATTTGCTAGCAAATATCCTTTTTACCTTAAATGTCACCTTACCTGTACTTGTTGTGCTTTGTTTAGGTATTTGGCTTAAACGAAGGGGCTTTATTGACCAACACTTTACCGACATAGGTAACAAACTGGTCTTTAATTTAGCGCTCCCTTGTTTACTCTTTGTAAAAATTGCCGATGCGCCAATTACCAAAAACTTTGATTTAACCTATTTAACTTATGCACTGGCTGTGACTATTGGAACTGTGATCAGCTTACAGTGGGTTTGTCGATACTTTTCGCTAAACGTGCAAAAAATAGCGGTATTTGTCCAGTCAAGTTATCGCGGCAACATGGGCATAGTGGGTTTAGCCTTGATATTTAACATATATGCAGATAATTCGGATGCACTTGCGGTTGCTGCTGTCTATCTGGGCTTTATGACCTTGGTTTACAATATTGTTGCGGTATTTATCCTACAAACCGACAGCAAAGCATTCAGCTGGGCAAGACTCAAAAGCCTGATGATGAATCCGCTTATTCTATCTATCTTTTTTGCCACTGTATGGTCTGTACTAAATATCCCGTTATTTTCAGTTGTAAAACAAACCGGTAATTACTTTGCTAGCCTCAGCCTGCCGCTCGCCCTGATTTGTATTGGTGGCAGTTTGAAACTAGCCAGTTTAAAAGAAAATAAACAGTGGGTGATGTGGGCTTGTGTAGTCAAGCTTGTCGCAATGCCTGCAGCCGCGGTACTTGGCGCAATGGCATTCGCTTTTACCGCAGAGCAAATTACCTTGTTATTTATCTATATGAGTACACCTACTGCCGCTGCAAGTTATGTAATGGCAAAACAAATGACCAATCAAGCTCAATTAGCGGCTGAGGTCATAGCAATTACCACCTTGTTAAGTACCGTCAGTATATCAATTGGCATATTTTCACTCAAAACAGCGGGCTATATTGTTTAATTGGTAGCGCCCGCCTGTTAGCTTAAAAGTATTTAAAAAACAAAAATAAACTTGATAGTGTACTCATCAGCAAAATCCCCAAGCGAACTTGCTGTGCGGGTATTCGATTAACGATTAATTTAGATGAGTAAAATCCAACTATCACACCCGGTAATGTCGCGGCTGAAAGCTTGATTTCAGCCCAGCCGAATTTACCAATTAGGAATAACGCCACAAGTGCAATAATGCTAGAGGCAATAAAGAATACCGACATATTGGCGCGGATGACCTGCGGCGGCAAATTTTGCCACAACAGCGCAATTGGTGGCCCACCGATTGCAGTGATGGTCCCAGAAAGCGCAGAGAAAAAACCAGCTGTCGTGCTAGATGAAACGTTAATGGGCAATTTCACTTTGAGCACAGACAAACTAATTAATACCAGTAACATTGATGAGAATACCAAAGCAAAAGTTCGCTCTTCCACCCCAGCTAAAACGCTAGCCGCTGTTGCAGTACCCACAAGCGCACCAACAATGGGCCATTTGAGTATATTTGAGTCGATATAATTTTTATTGTCCGTTGCAATAATCAAACACAAAAATATCGAATTAAATATCATAGGTGCAGGAATCATGCTTGGCATTACCATAAAAACCAGCGGTACGCTCAAGATACCCAGCCCATAACCGATAATGCCTTGCACAAATGCACCGACAAACAAAAATAAATTAACCAGTAATATTTCGATCAAGATAGACACTCAACTACGCATTTATATGCAAGAATACCATATCTAGCTTGGCTAGATGGTAGTAATAAAATTGATACCTCATATAAAGGTAACGCGATATTGATAAGAAAAACTAAGTAGAAGATAAATGGCGCGCCTGGAGAGATTCGAACTCCCGACCAAGTGGTTCGAAGCCACCTACTCTATCCAGCTGAGCTACAGACGCGCAATGCAGACTTGTGATTCTAGCTATCTAAATAAAAACTGCCAGTAATTTTTTCAACTTAGCGTTCAACTGGATATTTTTTATCCGTTTATTCACCAATAACAATTAATAAATCGTTCGACAAGGAAGATATTCTCCGCTCTGCGTTCAAACTAAGCTGAATTGCTTTGTCGCCTGCGTCTGCTTGAAACACACCTAACAAAAGCTCGCCTTGGCTTTCAACCAGTGGCTGCAGCTCTGCTGATTTAAGCATTTGTTTGTCAGTGTAGTGGCTAAGTGGTTTAAGATAAATTTGTACCCCTTCAGCTTCCATTAAGGTATCAAATAAAATTTGATGTTGAGGTACCAAGGCTACCTGCGACAATAAGTGACTCATCAATAAAGGCGTGATAAACGTATCGGTTTTTGAATGCTCCAAGAAATTTTCATTCGATGGATCGCTTAATTCAATTAATACATGTGGGCGGTTAGGATACTGTTCTAAAATTTGATCTAGCGCCATCGAGCCAACTAATACGCGCGCGTCCGCTTCCTCTGCTGAATCGAGCCTATCACTATACACCAGCAATATAATATCTTGCTCTTGCGGATTAAACTGCCGAACTTCATTTTCTATCATGTAGTCAGCCTCATACAAAGTGAGGTTAATTCGTGTGCTAAATTGACCTAATTTATTAATTTCTTGCTGACGAATTTGTGCTGACATAGTAGAGACTAAAGTTACATCAAAACTTTCATTGGTGTAACTATCTAGCTCATGAATAATGTTGGGGACTCTGCGGTTCCAGCCTAACAGCAATAACTTTTTACGTGATCTAACCGAATCGACTGTTTCTTTAGTCCTATTTTTGTTGGGCAGCACACTTGGTCGTGCAGGCTCGATGCTAGGCTCTAGTAGATTTACATCATTGGCAACATAAACCAAGCTATCACTTGCGACTATGCGGTGTTTGGCTTGTGCGCCAACGGCTAGCTTAAAAATTTGACTGCTTGTGTCAATGAAGCCAACTAAAATTGCAGTTTTATGATACAAACGCGCTTCTGCTAATGTCTTTCCAACATGGCTAGTACCGTCTTTGATAAAAAACCGCCCTTGATTCTGGCTATTGAGCAAATGGGTGTATACCTTAAGTAAATTAGGTGCAACTGCACACTGTGCCATTAAACGACTAATCGTTTGATCTGTCACCAAGATATTTGCTTGTCCTTGATAAGATTTTTTCGCCAGTGCAGTGTGGCGCACGTCGTCTAATTCAACCACCAACCGAGGAAAGGTATTTGCTGATTTAGCCAATACGTTGATGGTAAGCAAGCTTTTAATCGTTTCCACATCTGTCGTGACTAACGAATCTGATCTTTGATATTTATTGGATAAGATAACCGCAGATGCCTGCAAACAGGCGGCTCTGTGAATCGCTTCGCTCTGTAATGCATTGCCCGAACGCAGAATAAGCTGGCGTGACCACTTAGCGGGTAATGCGACTTCCGCCAACAGTTGCTGGTGAATCGCAGCATTGGCTTGCTCAGCGAGCAACACCACAGTTACGTTTTTATCTTTGTGATGTTTTTTGTAGAAGGTCCGGTTTGCTTCGATACCGAGTAATTCACGAATTATAGGTGTTACCCGACTACTCATACCAAGTATAACGATATGCTGTTGGATAGAAACTGGGGTTAACCCTTGTTCGAGGCGCTCCATAAACGCAATTAACCAGCGGGTCATAATAGCCACCAGCGTACCCATAAACAGCACGTAGCCACACATGGTCAGCAAAGTCGAAACAATGCGTTTCCATGCGCCTTGATCATCACCTAAATAACCAGGGTCAGTTAATCGTAGAAAAGCCCACCAGATATCTTCGGCCAAATTACTTTGATGATCGCTAATCGGCGCTAATAAAAAGCCTCCTACCATTGAAACCAAAGCGATTACACCAACTATTACAAACAACTGATATCCAGCACCTTTAATCAGTTGCCGTTCAACAAAAAACTTCAGCTTATCGATAGGCTGTAAAACATTAACCTTGAGCGGTAAAGGCATATAAACACATTCCCTAATAGATGGGTAAATTAGAATTACGCTATTTATCGGGTAAAACAAAAAATGGCCGGTGCAGCTACTAAAAATTTAGCATTGCATCAGCCATTTTAAAACTATTTAGCCTAAGCTATTTTGTGACTTAACTACCTTTCTGACGTTTCATCGCTTCAAAGAATTCATCATTGGTTTTTGTCATCGACAATTTATCAATTAAGAATTCCATCGCATCTGTTTCACTCATTTCATGAACAATTTTACGTAAGATCCACATTTTTTGTAGCTCTTCTTGCGATGTTAATAGCTCTTCGCGACGTGTACCAGAACGATTAAAGTCGATAGCAGGGAATACACGTTTTTCCGCAATTTTGCGGTTTAAGTGAATTTCCATATTACCTGTACCTTTAAACTCTTCGTAGATAACTTCATCCATTTTAGAGCCAGTATCAATTAATGCTGTGGCAATAATAGTTAAACTACCACCTTCTTCTACGTTACGTGCAGCACCAAAGAAACGCTTAGGCTTGTGCAAAGCATTTGCATCTACACCACCAGTCAGTACCTTACCCGACGACGGTATCACCGTATTGTAAGCACGTGCTAAACGGGTAATTGAATCAAGTAAAATGACAACGTCTTTTTTATGTTCAACTAAGCGTTTAGCTTTTTCTATAACCATTTCAGCAACTTGCACGTGACGGCTAGCAGGTTCGTCAAAGGTTGAAGCAACAACTTCACCATTGACCAAACGTTGCATTTCGGTCACCTCTTCCGGACGTTCGTCAATGAGTAAGACCATTAACTGACATTCTGGGTGGTTAGCTGAAATAGACTGGGCAATGTTTTGCAATAACATGGTTTTACCCGCTTTTGGCGGAGCAACAACCAATGCACGCTGGCCTTTACCAATGGGTGAAGCTAAATCTAAAACACGTGCAGTAATATCTTCTTTACTACCATTACCACGCTCCATCACCATACGTTCGTTGGCATGTAACGGGGTCAAGTTTTCAAATAAAATTTTATTGCGCGAGTTTTCAGGTTTATCAAAGTTAACCTGGTTAATTTTTAATAATGCAAAATAACGCTCACCTTCTTTTGGTGGGCGAATTTTACCCGCGATAGAATCACCCGTGCGTAAGTTAAATCGGCGGATTTGCGAAGGTGATACATAAATGTCGTCTGGTCCGGCTAAAAATGACGAGTCTGCTGAACGCAAAAAGCCAAATCCATCCTGCAAAATTTCAAGCACACCATCTCCAAAGATGTCTTCGCCACTTTTGGCATGCTTTTTCAAGATTGCAAAAATAATGTCTTGTTTACGTAAACGCGCCATGTTGTCGAGTCCCATTGACTCGGCTAGTTTGACCAATTCGTTAATAGGTTTGTTTTTAAGTTCCGTTAAGTTCATATTGGTGGGTTCTTATCTCAGAGACTGGCTGAAACAGTATTTGCTTGATTAGGATTAACAGGGAAAATAATTGGGCGTTGAACTTTGAAAAAGTAACAACTAAAAAATAAGGTAGCACTTAAATTTAATTAGATCCAGAAAAAAGAAGCTCTTTTTTCG
Organism: Catenovulum agarivorans DS-2; assembly: GCF_000568405.1. Lineage (GTDB taxonomy): Bacteria > Pseudomonadota > Gammaproteobacteria > Enterobacterales > Alteromonadaceae > Catenovulum > Catenovulum agarivorans_A. The sequence goes on along the minus strand of NZ_ARZY01000013.1, from coordinate 83,288 downwards.
AGCTTCTTTTCTCTAGCAGTTTAAAAACCTAATTTATAGGTTCTCGTCTAACCACTGCTTAAGTTGTGTTTTTGACAAAGCACCAACTTTAGTAGCGGCAACACTACCAGACTTAAACAATAATAATGTAGGAATACCACGCACACCATATTTAGCTGGTGAAGCGTTGTTTTGGTCAATATTTAACTTACCTACAGTTACTTTGTCTGCATAATCATTGGCAACTTCGTCCAAGATTGGCGCAATCATTTTACAAGGACCACACCATTCTGCCCAAAAATCTACTAATACTGGCTTTTCAGAGTTTAATACATCAGACTCAAAGCTAGCGTCTGATAAAGTTACAATGGCATCAGAGCTCATTCATTTCTCCAAATTTTACGGCTTAAACCGATGAGAATAAAACAGACTGTTTTTTTAATCTATTCGGATTCTTTTTGCAAGCTGAAACTGATATGCTTGAACAACTATGACAATACAAACTCACTTATCACAGGTTGAATTTGCATCATTAAACTTGCATGCACAGGTTCAACAAGCGTTAGCTGAAGCTAACTATAAACACTGTACACCTATTCAGGCTCAGAGCTTGCCAGTTGCGTTAGCTGGTGGCGATGTTGCGGGTCAAGCACAGACAGGCACGGGCAAAACAATGGCTTTTTTGGTGGCCGTATTTAACCACCTTATGTCTAGCCAAGCCCCGCAGGATAGGAGCTCAAAACAAATTAGAGCGATTATCCTTGCGCCTACGCGAGAACTGGTTGTACAAATTCATAACGACGCAGCTTTGCTTGCCAAACATACAGGTTTGAAGCTAGCTTTAATTTATGGAGGTGAAGGTTATCAAGCACAAAATGAGCAGCTTGAAGCCGGTGCCGATATCGTAATTGGTACGACTGGACGTATTATAGATTATTATAAGCAAGGTCTTATTGATCTAAGCAAAATTGAATCCGTAGTGTTAGATGAAGCTGATCGCATGTTCGATTTAGGCTTTATTAAAGACATTAGATTTTTATTCCGTCGCATGCCTGCAGCCAAACAAAGACTGAGCATGTTATTTTCCGCTACCTTGTCTATGCGTGTACAAGAATTAGCTTATGAACATATGGATAGTCCAACCCATGTGCACATTGCACCTGAAGAAATGACCAACACACGCATAAGTGAAGAACTATTTTATCCGGCTAACGAAGATAAAATGCTCCTTCTATTAAGTCTAATAGAAGATGAATGGCCAGATAAAGCAATTGTCTTCAGCAATACCAAACATGGCTGTGAAGACGTATATCAGTGGTTAAAAGCCGACAAACACAGAGTAGGCCTGTTAACAGGTGATGTGCCACAGAAAAAACGTTTGACTATTTTAAAGCAATTTACCGAGGGCAAATTAGATATATTAGTCGCTACCGATGTTGCTGCGCGTGGTTTACATATTCCGCAAGTCACCCATGTATTTAACTACGACTTACCAGATGACTGTGAAGATTATGTCCACCGCATAGGTCGAACTGGCCGAGCTGGAGCCACTGGTCATGCAATTAGTTTAGCTTGCGAAAAATATGTTTATAACTTGCCAGCTATTGAGGAATACATAGATCATGCTATACCTGTAAGTAAGTATGATCCGACAGCACTGCTTGATGATGTCACCCCACCTAAACCGCATTATAAGAGACGAATGCAAGGTGGACGTACCGACAGCAAAAACAGAACAAGAGGTCGTCGTTAATTAAGGAGTGTCGCCTATATGGCTGATCAGCATTATCCAATTTATGCTGCTATTGATTTAGGTTCAAACAGCTTTCATATGTTAATTGTGCGCTCAGTAGAAGGGAGCGTACAAACGATAGGCAAGATTAAACGAAAAGTGCGATTAGCTGCAGGTTTGCAGGATAATGGCGAATTAGACCAAGCGGCAATGGCACGCGGATGGGATTGTTTGTCATTATTTGCAGAACGCTTGCAAGACATTCCAGCAAAAAATGTACGTATTGTCGGCACAGCGGCATTACGTTTGGCTCAAAACGCCGATGTATTTTTAGATAAAGCCGAACAAATTCTCAACCACAGAATCGATGTGATTAGTGGCGAAGAAGAAGCTCGGCTAATTTATGTAGGTGTTGCCCATACCTCTGGCACCTCAGTCACTAAGCTAGTTATCGATATTGGCGGCGCCAGCACTGAAATGGTCTGTGGTGAGCGTTTTACCCCTGTTGTTGTCAACAGCTTAAACATGGGCTGTGTAACCTACAAAAAACGTTTTTTTGAAAACGACCAAATCACCCTGCGCAATTTTGAAATGGCCATTAGCGCCGCGCAAGCACAAATGTCAGGCAAGCTTCAGCCTTATATGGCATTTGGCTGGCAAGCTTGTTTAGGCGCATCTGGCACCCCACAAGCTATTCAAGAAGTGTTAATAGCGCAAGGTGATAATGAAATGATCACCTTAGATAAACTGCTAAAACTACGCGATACCTGTATCGACTGTGGCCATATTGATAAACTTGAGATTGTTGGTTTAGCTCACGAGCGCCGTCCAGTATTTGTGAGTGGTTTAGCTATTTTAATTGCAATTTTCCAAGCGTTAAATATCAGTTATATGGTCGTTGCAGGTGGTGCTTTGCGTGAAGGAATTATCTATGGTATGATCCCCTGCTTACAACAACAAGATATCCGCCAGCGCACTTTAACTAGCTTTATTCAACGTTACCGCTTAGATAAAGAACAAGCTTTTCGCGTGCGCGACATTGCCCTTAGTTTATTCGACCAACTGCATGTGCATTGGGCATTAGAGCAACACGATAGCCGCGCGATATTAGAAGCTGCAAGTGTCTTGCACGAGGTCGGTTTAACTGTTGATTTTAAATTTGCCGCGCGACACGCCGCCTATATTTTAAGTAACACTGCCATACCTGGCTTTAGCTTGGCCCAACGCAAACTACTTATTGCCATTGTTAAAAATTACCGCGAAGACATTGATATGGAAGAGGTTAATAGCCAAACCATGACGAGCCCAATACTTGCAGGCCAGTTAACACGCTTACTGCGTTTGGCTGTGTTGTTAACCATGCGTCGGAAAGATGAAGTTTTACCAAAAGTAAAGCTGTGCAGCACAGGTTTAAATGACTTAAATTTAACCTTTGAAGCCAATTGGTTAACGGCTCACCCACTGATGGATAGTGAGTTGCAACAAGAGCAAGAATATCATCAGAAAGTGGGATGGCATTTTACTTTTAGTTAATACGAACTCTCTCGAATTGCCTCCGCGCAAGTCAAGGTTAGTTCGTTTGTTCCCACATTCCCAAGTTGGGCTGATTTATTGCTGTTGGATTCGTGGCAGAGACGCCGACAGGCAAATGGAGTATTCCTCACAAAAGCGCTGCAAGTTCGTCCCTGAATCGCTCGCACAAAACTTCCATGTTTTGTGAAGTTTTGCTCGCAACACATCCATCCACCTGCCTTTACATTTTTATGGCTGTTTAAATGCTGATTTTCTAAAACTTCAAAAGATAGGGATATCTTTTGTGAGCGGCCAGGGACTGGCGAAAAGCGATTTTAGAAAATTATGCTTCAAACGAGCTCGGTTGCACGTATTAGCAACAGCTTAAACGATTGTATAAACGGGCTTGGTTACATAAATTCCAGCACCTTGAATTTTTGTGTAAACGAGCTGGGAGCAGTTTTTAATTCAATAATCCTGATGTAACTTTCGAAAGGTCGACTCGTAATCATCCAGCTCAGACAACAAATGGCGCTGCTGCTTCTCAGACAAACCCAACATAAGTTGATAAGTATTTTTGACATACAAACCGCGATTACGCATGACGTTTTGCTGCAAAGTTTCACTGCGTAAATCATAAGGCCGAGCAATTAAGCTGGAGACTCGGTCAACATCCGAAGCCAACAAAGCTTGCTCAAATGCAGCCAACCAATCACTTTGATATTGCAACCATTGCCCACGAGTCCCGACATACAAACTACTTTGCTCGGAAATTAACTGCTTTTGTTGCCTATTTAAGCGACCAAACCAGTCTTGATATTGCTCAACTTGCTTATCAATGAAATTTTGATGTTTTTCCTCGTCAGATTGCTCATCCCACTTTTGCTGTTTTTCCTGGTTGTTCTTACGGATATTACCAATGAGCTGCTGTTTTTGCTCTGTCGACAAAGTAATTGCAAGCTGTGCTAATTCAGGCGCGACATGTTTGAGTAAGCGACGCCAAAACGTCTCAAACGCATTGACATGCTCTAGTAGTGCCGCTTCCGTTAATCCACTTTCACCTAAACCATTTTCAAATTGCTGCTTAACCAATGCAAATTGGGCTTCATACAAAGGCAACTGCTCATTTCTATGCCATAAGTGCCACTGTTCAAACTGTTGGTCAAAAACATCCTGCTGCGCTGAGGTTAAATCAACAAAATCATCTAAATACCAATCAGCCCACCAATGTGCACGGTTATACATAAACGACAAACTGCAACCTGCAAGGCTAAACACCAAAATGAATAACACGATTTTCTTAAACATAACTGTCCTTGTGAACTGACAATGGCTTAAAACTGGGTTCGCCCGAGCTGTGGCAATACCTAAAGTATTACTAGTTCGGACTCCAGTAGTATTCGCTTAGTTCAATAAACTGAAAAATATGTACTTCATTCTTTATCAACCAAATCAAACAAGCAAAGATATTTTGCAGTATACCTTGGGTCAGGCTGGCAGATAAGCTAAGATAAAGCCAGTTTTTAGCTAAATTCAAACAGATAGCCTCACTTATGTCGAAACATTTAAAAATAGCCACCCGCGATAGTTTATTAGCCTTATGGCAAGCTGAATATGTCAAATCTCGTTTAGAAGCTGCGCACGCAGATTTAACAGTCTCACTGGTTAAAATTAAAACCAAAGGTGACAAAATTTTAGATACGCCTTTGGCGAAAATTGGTGGAAAAGGCTTATTTGTAAAAGAATTGGAAGTTGCAATGTTGAATGGCGATGCAGACATCGCAGTACATTCAATGAAGGATGTCCCTATGGAATTTCCTGCAGGGTTAGGACTAGCGGTTATTTGCGAGCGTGAAGACCCTCGTGATGCATTTGTTTCTAACACCTACAAATCAATTGACGACTTACCTCAAGGTGCAGTAGTTGGTACTTCAAGCCTGCGTCGTCAATGCCAATTATTAAGTCGCCGTCCAGATCTCCAAGTAAAATCATTGCGAGGTAATGTTCAAACACGCTTGCGTAAATTGGACGACGGAGAGTTTGACGCCATTATCCTAGCCAGCGCAGGCCTTATTCGATTGGAACTTGAGCAGCGCATCCAGCAATTTATCGATAGCGATATTATGTTACCCGCAGTTGGCCAAGGTGCAGTTGGCATTGAATGCCGCACCAACGACCAACAAACACTTGATTTACTGGCCGTATTAAACCACCCAGATACTGCAACTATAGTCACGACTGAACGTGGATTTAACACTCGCTTAAATGGTGGTTGCCAGGTGCCGATTGCAGGTTATGCGCAGCAAAAAGGCTCAGAAATTTTTTTCCGCGGTTTAGTAGCATCGGTTGATGGCAAACAAGTGTTCTACACTGAAAAATCAGGTTTGCCAGAAGAAGCAGAACAAATAGGTATTGCCGCAGCAGAAGAATTACTGCAAGCTGGCGCTAAAAGTGTCCTAGACGAAGTATATGGGAACAACCAATAAGGTTTTACACTGTCGGCACGGCAACAGTGCTGCAGAACTTAATCAAAACTTGGTTAGTGCTGGGTTTGAGCCAGTACACTTGGCTATTTTTGAAATACTCGACGGCAGTGATTGTGTGTCGCTGTCTTCCTCTAACTTTCGCCAACAGCTGTTAAAGCTGGATTTAGCCATAGTCACCAGTCAGTATGCCGTTGCTAAGCTGTTGCAGCACCTATCCGATAATGATTTAGCCAAGCTCCAACAAACACATATTGTCGCGGTGGGAGATAAAACCGCACAACAGCTTAAACGAGCTGGATTTAACAAAGTACACTTACCTCAAGTAAACGACTCAGATGGCATACTTGCACTGCCGCAAGTTCAGCAAAGCCAGCAAGCAATGTTATTTAAAGGAGAACAAGGGCGGAATGCAATAGAACATGCATTTAAACTGGCTAATCGAAAATTAACTACCTACAATATTTATAAACGACACTGGCAAAATGTAACGCCATGCCAATTGCACGCAGCATTGAGTTGCGACTACTTTGTCTTTACCAGTGGCGAAATTGCGTTACAGTTGTACCAAGCAGTGAAAAAAATGAATAAAAGTGTTTTAAAGCAATGGCTGGATGTCTGCACTTTTGTTCCTTCACAGCGCGTTGCATCTAAGTTAATACAGCTTGGTGCGACTCATGTTATCAATATGCAAGGCGCAAATAACCTAACCATAATTCAAGCTTTACAGGCGCATAAACAATATGACAGATAAAACGGAATCTGCGACAAATCAAAGCGAACCAACAACTGCCGCAGAACACAATAATCTACCGACTGAACAGTCGGCTAATAGACCCGACCAACATCCAGAGGCGAGTTCAGTCGAAAGTGAGCAAAAACCCAGCAAACCTGCAGCTGAAAAGGATAAATCCGAAGTGGCAGCGGTGACGGAGCAAGCAACTAAATCGTCAGGAAAAGGCATTGCTTTGCTTAGCTTATTGATTGCCCTGGCAGCTGTTGGTGCAAGCGGCTACCTATATTGGCAAGCACAATACAAGCCGCAAAATTGGCTTAGCCAACTCAATCAAGTCGAGCAAAATCTAGAGCAAATGAGTAGCCAGCAACAAGGGCTAAATCAACTAGCCGAGCAAATTCGCCAACAGGCGCAAAATCAGCAACAGCAATTTGAGCAAAACTTACAGCAAGATCTCCAACAATATGCCAACGACTTAGCCCAAGCTCAACAACAAACTTATGCAAATCAACAAGCTGAATTATCCAACTTATTAAATCAAGTTAAACAAAACAGTCAAAACAACAAAAATAAATTGTTACTCAACGATGTCAATTATTTAATCAAGCAGGCTCAATATAAACTCGTTTTAGAAAAAAATCCGACTGCGGCTTTATTGGCCATGCAACTGGCCGCCGACACACTGAAGCAAGCCGACTTACCTCAATACATCGAACTATCATCTGCAATTAACCAAGATATCGGATTACTAACCGAGCTAGCCAGCCAACAAAATCAAGATGTATATTTAGCCTTAGCACAAATAATTGGCCAAGTACGCTTATTGCCTATGCAACAAACCGAGCTAACTAAAAAACAGCCAAATACAGCTGAAAATAAACCCAGTACAGAAACCAGTTGGCAAAATTTAGTAATTGTATGGCGAGACTTTTTACAACTGTTTACCCCGAAAAAGCGCAATGCAAGCGTAGAAGCTTTATTAACACCTGAGCAAAGCCAAAACATTGAACTTAATTTAGTTAGTGTATTGCATCAAGCGCAATGGGCGGCTTTGAATAAAAACCCTGAAGTATTATCTGCTGCACTTAAACAAGCGGCAAACTGGCTGAGCATTTATTATCAAACCAATGATATACGAGTGATGGACAGCATCGACAAATTAATTGAACTGTCAGAGTTAGATATCACGGGTAATTTTGCAACAGTTGAATTATCGTCACTAGATTTACTGGGACCCCACCATGATTAAGATGCTCATTCTATTTTTATTAGCCTGTGCATTTCTAGCCTTAGGCGCCGTGTTAGTTGAAGAAAAAGGTTATGTTTTAATCAATTTGGCTGGTTACGTATGGGAAGCGAGTTTTTTTGGTTTTTTGTTTGTATTATTGCTTGCTTACTTAGCTTTCAAAGTTGTCGAAACCTTTTTAATTGGTTTATTTAGAGCACGTAAAAACTTCAGTGCCTGGCGAGCTAAAAACAAACAAGCCACTAGCTTAAATAACTTATCGGCTGCAATTGAAGCATTGTTTAATCAACAATGGCGTAAGGCACAGGCTTTGAGCTTAAAACAGGTACACAATAGCCCGATTCCTGCTAGTCACTATTTAATTGCAGCAGAAGCAAGCAAACAGCTTGGAGAATTAGACGAAAGCAGTTTATATCAATTAAGAGCGCAACAAGATGGTAGCGAGAGCGATAAACAATTAGCGACAGCGAAAAGTTTAATCAATGAAGAAAAATATCCGCAAGCAATCAACACTATTGAGCAAGTGCTCGAACGCAACAACAAAGATTCCGCTGCTCTGTTATTGCTTGCGCAAGCTTACCAATACAATAAGCAGTTTGAATTGCTACAAAACCTACTGCCTAAAGTAAAAAAATACACAGATATCAGCCCTACTGAATTAAAAGGCATGTGTTTTGCTGCTTATCAGCCACAATTCACTGAAGCAGTCGAGCAGAAAAACTTGGCTTTGCTTGAACAAAGCTTTAAACATATTAATAAGTTAGTTGAACCAAACCAAACCATCTTGCAGGTTTATCTAGCAAGTTTGGTGAAACTAGATGCCAACCAACAAGCAGAAAAGTTTTTTATTAAGCTGTTTGAACAAAGTGAAAACAAAACCGAACTTAATCAGCAAAATGAAAACAACCTAAAGCTATTGAGTAACCTAGCATTTACTCAGCCTCTCAAACTGATTGCTTGGCTAGAAAAACAGCTAAAAAAACAACCAGAGGCGAATGTACTGAAAATTGCCTTAGCAATTTGTGCGCTAAAAAACTCGGATGTGCAGCTGGCACAACAAGCAATGGAAAGTGCAATTAAACACCTTAAGTCGCCTTATAGTTATCAACTAATGGGCGAAATTTACCAACAAGCTAAGATAGAAGATAAAGCCAAATTATGCTTTGAAAAAGGGCTACAGCTAGCCATCAACCAGTGATTGCTAGGGCCATTCAACCCAATAACACAAAGCAATTTGTGCTCACTACTGCTGCCAAAATGAAGTTGAGTACGACTCCTTCTTGCATCATGGTTTTAATATCAAACTTGTCAGCGCCATAAACTATGGCATTTGGCGCGGTTGCAACAGGCAACATAAAAGCGCAGCTAGCACTCATCGCAGCAGGGATCATCAATAATTTGGGATCTATCCCTGCCGCTACACCCGCAGCAGCCAACACAGGCATCAATAAAGTTGTCGTGGCTGTGTTGCTGGTCACTTCCGTGGTAAAAGTCACTGCCAAACAAACCATTAATATCATTAAATAACTAGGCAATTGCGCAAGACCAGTCAGCCCTTGCCCTAATAGCTCACTTAAACCACTAGCAGCAAAGGCTTTGGCGATGCAAATCCCACCAGCAAACAACAATAGCATACCCCAAGGTATTTGATTGGCAGTATGCCAATCTAATAAATAGCTTTTTTCACCTTGGTGGTTTTCGCCTTTAATGCAAAACATCGCTGCGACGCCTAACAGTGCAATAGTGCTATCCCCAATCGTGTTTGTGCCAATCAAACCAGTCCATCCACCAAAAGGTTCGCTGCGAAATATCCACATCATTGCGACAACACTGAAAACCATCAAGACACGTATTTCAGCTTGGCTCCACATACCGACGGTTGGCAGGGTTAACTGGATCTTTTTAGTTAAGCCTCTAGATAACCACAGCGCCATCAAAGGAATAGCGATTAGCACCACAGGCACACCAATTTTCATCCAGTGTAAAAAACTAAACTCTGTATTAAATTGTTGCTGATAAACAGCGGCGAAAATAACGTTTGGCGGAGTTCCAATCAAAGTACCTACCCCACCCACACTTGCCGCATAAGCAACCCCTAATAACAACACCTTACCAAATCGTTTTGAATCGCAGCCGTTGGCTAAAGCGACAACTAAAGGCAACAGCATTAAAGTGGTCGCGGTATTGCTAACCCACATACTTAAAACAGCAGCGGTAAGCATAATACCAAAAAGAATTTTGCGCGGATTGTCAGCACCAAACAGCTGAATTAAATTCACCGCCAAACGTTTATGGACACCTGACTTCTCCATGCCCTTAGACAACATAAACGCGCCCATTAACAGTAAAATGACGTGAGAGCCAAGCGAAGATGCAGCAGCTTTATGATCAATCACCCCCAGCAACGGCAGCAAAGCGATTGGAACTAAAGAAGTTGCAGGTATCGGTATGGCTTCGGTGATCCACCAAACTGCGGTCAATGTGGTGATGCCAATTGTTGCACAAATGCTGAAGCTTAAGTTAAAGCTTATGGCAACTAATACAGAGATTAAGGCTAAGGTGGGCGCTAGAAGCAGTAATTTAATCTTGGGTGTCGATTCCGTTTTCATGACTTTAAGCGGCAACTTCCATAAACAGGGTGAACTTTAGCTTAATATTTGTCGCCAAGATTTAAAAGTAAAAACAAAATGGTCGGGGCAGTCGCTAAAACCGCCCGACACTGATGGTTAAAGCTCAGTGCTATCTTTATTCTGAATGATAGACTGGGCTTAGCTCTGTTACAGCTTTAATAAAAGCTTCTGCATTTTCAGGTTTAACATCGGGTGTTATACCATGTCCTAAATTAAACACATGACCCGTACCTTGACCATAACTGTCTAAAATCATTTGTACTTCTTGGCGTATAACCTGTGGTGATGCATGCAATACTGAAGGGTCCATATTGCCTTGTAGCGCAACTTTATCACCAACTCGGCGACGTGCTTCACCGATATCAGTGGTCCAATCTAACCCAATACCATCACAGCCAGTGTCCGCAATCCATTCTAACCATTGGCCACCACCTTTAGTAAACAAGGTAACCGGAATTCGCTGTTCACCAGAACCTAAGTTTAACCCATCAACAATTTTAGCCATGTAATCAAGCGAAAATTCTCGGTAGTTGCGCGGCGACAATACTCCGCCCCAAGTATCAAAAATCATTAGCGACTGTGCGCCAGCGTCAATTTGCGCATTTAAATATTCTGTGACGGATTCGGCAAGTTTAGACAACAACAAATGTAATGCTTCCGGTGCTTCATAACCCATGCGTTTTACTTTAGAAAAGGTTTTACTGCTACCACCTTCAACCATATAAGTTGCTAATGTCCACGGGCTTCCAGAAAAACCAATAAGAGGTACATCACCATTTAGCGCAGTTTTGATAGTAGAAACAGCATCCATCACATACTTGAGCGACTTATTAGGATCAGGCACAGGCAATGCTGCAATATCCGTTAGGTCTTTAAGCTCTTTTGTAAACTTAGGACCCTCACCGGTTTCAAAATACAACCCCATCCCCATAGCATCAGGGATAGTCAAGATGTCTGAAAATAAAATGGCCGCATCTAGAGGATAACGACGCAATGGCTGTAAAGTTACTTCGCAGGCAAGCTCTGCATTCTTGCACAATGACATAAAATCGCCCGCTTGCGCACGTGTCGCTCTATATTCAGGTAAATAACGCCCAGCTTGGCGCATCATCCAAATAGGCGTGCGATCGACTTTGCGTTTTAATAAAGCATCTAAGTATCGTCTGTTCTTAAGTTCAGCCATTGTTTTTCCTAACTCACGTTCAGTTAACACACGCCGAGGCGTTCATTAATATTTTTGATAAAAAAATTAAACAATTTTGTTGCACCAAAATCACTCATTTGTTATAAATATGTCGCGCTAGTGAAGATAACAAGCAGAAGCTCGAATAATCGGGACCTCAAGCACTAACATTCAGCCTTACTTATGTAAGGCTTTTTTGTTTCTAAAACCGATTTATTGACCATCAGACAAATAGTTTTCAACTAACTGACCGATCATTCTACCAGCAATAGAATACTCGCCTGGCGTTTCAGGCAAATTATCCAGAGTATACCAAGCTGCTTCCGCAATTTCTTGCTCATCTATATTTATTTCGCCCGATAGATGATCTGCAACAAATCCAACCATGATTTGGTGCGGAAAAGGCCAAGGTTGACTACCAACATAACGAATATTTTTGATCTCAACACCGACTTCCTCTTTAACCTCGCGTGCAACAGCGTGCTCTAAAGTCTCGCCAGGTTCAACAAACCCAGCAAGGATAGAAAATTTTCCCGAACGGCTTTTTTTACCGCGAGCGAGCAACAGCTGCTTGTCCTTCAAAACCGCCATGATGACACAAGGAGACAAACGAGGATAACATCTGTGGCGGCAATGTTTACAGTGCATAGCCAGCTCCCAAGACACAGGGGTCATACGTTTTCCACATCGGCCACAATATTTATGCGTTGCTAAAAAATGTTGAAACTGAATTGCCTTAGCTGCAATTGAAAACAAGTGCTGCTCTAACTGAGTTTGGGTGATGAGCTCTCTAAACTCACAAAATTCAGCAGGATATTCAGCAGCCAATACCACTGCTCCTTCATTGACCATATACACAGGATGACCATTGTGTTCTCCCACCACCATAACTTTATTGATTTTGTAGTCCACAAATAAATCGTCAGCCTTACCGAATGGAAGCCAAGGGGCAGCTTCAAGTAACCACAACTCATCTTGACGCACGACTAGCCAATAGGCATTTGAGGTCAAATCATTTTGGCTTATCGCATCGATCAGCATAAGGCTCCTTTACTATTTCTCATTGCTATATTTCATTTTTTTATACATTGTTAATTTTTTAGCACTTTTTTAACTAAATTGCGCTAACCATATTGCAATTTATGCTCCAATGTCGTTAGATATCAACTCAGGAAGTAAGCCAAAAGGTGATATAAATTTATGTTGACAGAATTGCAAAAAGCACAGCAAAAATATGGTGGCGCAAACAAACTTATTGACAGCTGGTTAGAAGAACGTCGTGACTTACTTGTACGTTATTGCAAACTTGCTGGATTACCGCCATTTGAAGCGGATAAAAGTCAACTGCCGAGCCATGAAGAAGTGATTCAATTCTGCCAAGTTCTTGTGGACTACCTGTCAGCAGGCCACTTCGAAGTATTTGATAATATTGTTTCACAGTGCAAAGTCAATGGTGGTGAAAGTTTAGAGTTAGCCAAAACCTTGTGGCCTAAGATAAACGAAACGACAGATATTGCTCTTAAGTTCGATGCGACATATGCAGAGCTTGATGAAAATGCCGATTGGGGTGACTTCGACAAAGATTTATCTGATTTAGGTCAAGCGCTAGAAGATAGATTCGACTTCGAAGACCAATTGATTCATACGTTATTTACCAAACATTCAGAAGTAGCGTAGAACCAAGACACTAAGCGAATAAAAGCTCAAAACGCACAAGGGATATAAAAAAAGCGGACTAGTTAACTAGTCCGCTTTTTTTATTTTTGGTTCAGTTAACAAGGTTTGAGCATACTTATCGCTCCAACCTTGTTAGTATCCCCATTAAAACTGTTAACCTTCGATTGAGATTAACTCAACATCAAAGATTAAAGTTGAGAATGGAGGAATGCTACCTGTACCATTTTCACCGTAAGCTAGGTTGTAAGGAATGTAGAAACGGTATTTAGAACCAACATTCATCAACTGAACACCTTCAGTCCAACCTGGGATAACACGGTTAAGTGGGAAAGAAGCTGGCTCGCCACGGTCAACAGAGCTATCAAATTTAGTACCGTCGATTAAAGTACCAGTATAGTGCACAGTTACAGTGTCTGTTGCAGCTGGTTTGTCACCTTCACCTTCAGTTAACACTTCGTACTGTAAACCAGACTCAGTCGTTTGTACGCCTTCTTTTTTCGCATTTTCAGCTAAGAAAGCTTCGCCTTGCTCTAAAAACTCTTTACCGTCTTCAGCACGCTTAGCCGCATCTAACTCTTGATGTTCTTTTTGTAATTCTTGTAAAGCAGTTTGAATAGCTGCTTGATCTAATGCAGGGGTACCAGCTAATGCGTCCGCAACACCCTGTTTAACTTTTTCGATATCTAAAGTTAAACCAACACCATTGATTTGCTCAACTGTTGATTTTAATTGAGTACCAAAGTTAACACCCAAGCCATAAGCTTGTTTTTCTTTTAAAGTTTGCAAAGTTACTGCCTCTTCTGTTTGAGTTTGTTCAGTAGTTTTAGCTTGCGTATTTGCTGCCTTATCTGCTTCTGTGTCTTTACCACAACCAGCCAAAACCAAAGCCGCTGCCAATGCGCTCACAACTCCTAATTTTTGCATATCTAACACTCCAAATTGACTATAGCCTTAATCCGATTTCACTTTAGGAAAGTAAAATTGCATTAAGATTTCAGCGAGAAAACCACTTATACTAATGATATCTGCGCGATTAACAATAAATAATCCATGAAATTAACAAGTATTTATCATTTCATGCTTTTGTGTTTAGTTCAGCTCTTGTTGGCATGTTCTAAGCCACAAACAAAAGCCGAGTTAAGCTTCAATCATGCCCCACATGGAAGCGTAAACGCTTATATTTCCGAGGACGGGCAATATAGTGTCAACATCAACCACGACAACACTGTGTATTTTTGGAACCTGAAAAAACAGAGTTTGACCTATATATGGCAACAAAGTTCACAGCTAAACGATCCAATTTATTTGGCCCATATCGCCAGCAATAACCAATACGTCGTTACTGCCGCGTCTAGTGCGTTTGCACTTTGGGACGCTCACAGTGGCAAAAATTTAGGCTACTGGCAAGTAAAAGATGCAAAAATACGTGATATCAAGGTCAATAACGCTGGCTCTGCGATATTTATTGCTCAATCTGATGGAAAAATAATCGTCTTTAATCCAAATCAGCAATCACGCTTAGAGTTTTATGGCCACAGCCACGCAGTCAATCACTTAGATATAGATGATCAAGGTGAATGGGTGTTGTCGGTCGCTGATGATTATTCAGCATTATATTGGCATGCAGCAACGGGCAAAGTTAAACATAAATACACTATGCCAAGTCGCATTCACTTTGCTAAGTTACTCACAGCAAACTTGGGTTATATTACAACGACGACAGAGCACCAAATTATCGACTTACACTCAGGCGTGGTTAAATTTAGTTTAGCTGGGTTAGACAAAACCTATACCAGCGCAGCCTATTGGTATGCAGAGCAAAACTATTTGATTACTGGTCATTCGCAGCAGCAAATAAATCTTTGGGATATAAAAACGGGCAAACGCATTAAAACTTGGTCAGCACAAGCAAAGTCGTCACGCGCTGTAGACGGTGGTATGATACAAAGCCTTGCAATTGACCATGAATACCCTTATATAGTCAGCCAAAGCTCAATAGGCTTCACCGAATACTGGAAAATACCATGACAACTCATTTACACAAACGCATTGACGATTTAGAAACTCAGCTGGCTTTTCAGGAAGATACCATTCAATCGCTCAATCAAGCATTGATTAACCAGCAGTTGCAAATCAGCGCGTTGGAACATAACTTGGGCTTATTGGCGAAAAAACTCAAAGGTATGCAGCCTGATGCGGTCGCGTCAATGTCAGAAGAAACACCACCACCGCACTATTAAAGCAGTTAAACCAACCTAGCTTAGAAGCAAAACCAATTATAACCATGCTAGAGCGTGTTAGTCTTACAACAAAGCGAATTGGCGTACTTAATAGCTGGAATTTAGGTTAAATAAGGTTATTCTGGTTTAAATACGCCAATTACATCGTTTTGTTTAACACCCGCTTTGGCGACTTGTGCTTCGGTTTGGCTTTGGGTATGACCACAATCAACACATTCAATGCGCTCAACACCGTTGTCAAAAAACAATAGCAAACTGTCTTGTGCTTTACATTTTGGACAAACCGCACCAGCGATAAACCGCTTTTTAAATTTCTTATCCACTTTTAAAAATTCACTCACCTAGTATGATACCCGCATAGTTTACCAGTAGATTGTATGTATGATCACCTTAAATCAAATTTCATTGCAGCGTGGCCAAGCTTTTTTATTAGAACAAGCTAGTGCAACCATTCATGCCGGTCAAAAAGTAGGCTTGGTTGGAAAAAATGGTTGCGGAAAGTCCAGTTTATTTGCGTTATTTAACCAAGAACTACAAATTGACCAAGGTGACTTTTCACTACCAGCTAACTGGCAAATCGCCCATGTAAAACAAGAAACCCCCGCGCTTAGCAAAAGCGCACTTGATTATGTGATTGACGGAGATAGCGAATACCGCAATTTGTGTGAACAAATTGACCACGCACAAAATGCCCAGCAAGGTGAAAAAGTTGCGCAGTTATACACCGAAATGGAGCATATAGACGGCTATACAATCCATGCTCGTGCGGGCCAATTGCTCAATGGACTAGGTTTTAATGACAAACAACACGACTTACCAGTTAGTGATTTTTCTGGTGGGTGGCGCATGCGTTTAAATTTAGCCCAAGCTTTGATTTGTCGTTCTAACTTACTCTTGCTCGATGAACCAACCAACCACTTAGATTTAGATGCGGTTATTTGGCTAGCGAAGTTTTTAACCCAATATTCAGGTACATTGATTGTTATTTCTCATGACCGAGATTTTTTAGATCAAGTTTGCAGCCACATTATTCATATTGAAAATAAAAAAACCAATAGCTACACGGGTAACTACAGTTCGTTTGAACGCCAGCGCGCCATTCAACTTGAGCAGCAACAAGCCATGTTTGAGCGCCAGCAGCGAGAACGAGCACATATGCAGTCTTTCATCGATCGTTTTAAAGCCAAAGCAAGTAAAGCAAAACAAGCCCAATCTAGAATAAAAGCGCTAGCAAAAATGGAAGAAATAGCCCCAGCGCATGTAGATAGTCAGTTCCATTTTGAATTTTACTTACCAGAGAAAAATCCAAATCCTCTTATCAATTTGGACAAAGTGGTTGCAGGCTATGAGCAAAATATCATTTTAGATAAAATCGCTTTCAACCTAGTTCCTGGCAGTCGTATCGGGTTATTGGGTCGCAATGGTGCCGGTAAATCAACCCTAATTAAATTACTGGCGAATGATTTAGCGCCTCTATCTGGTGATGTGCGCCGCAGTACAGGCTTAAATATTGGTTATTTTGCTCAGCATCAACTCGAACAATTAGATGACGAAGCATCACCATTATTACATTTACAACGCTTAGCACCTAAGCATACAGAACAGCAGCTGCGTGATTACCTCGGTGGATTTGGCTTTAATGGCGATCAAGCCACCAGTGCAGTTGCACCATTTTCTGGTGGAGAGAAAGCGCGACTAGTTTTAGCATTATTAGTCTGGCAAAAGCCAAATTTGCTATTACTCGATGAGCCAACTAACCATTTAGATTTAGACATGCGCCATGCACTAACTGTTGCATTACAAGGTTACGAAGGCGCGATGATTATTGTATCGCATGACAGACATATTTTACGCAGTACCTGTGATGATTTTTATCTTGTAGCCGATGGGCAAGTTACCCCTTTTGATGGTGACTTAGATGATTACGAAACTTGGTTAGTTGAGCAAAGTCGCCAAGAAAAATCAGCCGTAAGATCACAGGATAAACTAGAAAATAAGTCGAACTCCGCGCAAAGCCGCCAAGATAAAAAGCGCCGAGAAGCCGAGTTTAGACAACAAACGCGCCCGTTGCGCAAAAAACTAGAGCAGACAGAGCAACAAGTCGATAAGTTACAGAGTGGGTTGTCAGCAATAGAACAGCAGCTTGCAGACAATGATTTATATTTGGCTGAAAATAAAGACAAATTAACTAAATTATTGGCTGAACAAGCTGATATCAAACCTAAGCTGCAACAGGCCGAAGAAACATGGTTGGAGCTGGAAGAAGAATTGGCAGAATTACAGGCGCAATTTGACGCTGAGTAGGATTCATCAAACAAAACTGGAATATACATGACCAACTCCACCACAAATCCTTACTGGCCAATAATTTGTGAGCTATACGCAAATAAACCAATACAACAGCTATGTTTAAGCTGGCAAGATAGCTACGGAGTCAACGTCAATTGGCTGTTGTTAGCTGCTATTTTACAGCAGCAAAAGCACAGTTATTCACAAGCGACTCTCGAACAAACAAGCCAGCAACTTGAAAGTTTCAGCCAGCAGCATACGCGGCTTCTTCGTCAATGCCGCTACAACTGGCGAAATTCAGAGCAACATCAAAACTACCAACAAATAAAACAACAGCTACTACAAACAGAATTATTGTTTGAACAACTAGAGCAACAACTGATACTGGAACAGTTAAATACAGCGGAAAAAACGCAAAACACAGAACAAAACACCAGCAAACATCTGCCGCTAGACTGGCTATTGGAGCAATACCAACTCCCCAAACAACAAATAGCTAAATTAATGGCACAGGTTAGACGCTTGGTGCTGTAAATCCTGTAAATGCGAAACTAATTCAGCGGATGGAATAGGACGGCTAAACAAGAAGCCTTGCGCAATATCACAATTGAGCGACTTTAAAAAATTCACTTGCTCTAGGTTTTCAACACCTTCTGCAACCACTCGATAACCAAGACTTTTAGCCATCGCAATCACAGTTTTGACGATAATCTCATCTTCCTGTTCAATGCCTATGTCTTGAATAAAAGAGCGATCAATTTTAATGGTTTCGACCGGTAAACGCTTTAAATAAGCTAAAGATGAATAACCAGTGCCAAAATCATCTACCGAAAACTTAATGCCTATTTGTTGTAGCTGTTGCATCAGCACAAAAGCTTTTTCACCATCAGCCATCATAGTATTTTCAGTAATTTCTAACTCTAAACAACTGGTCGATAACTGGTGTTGTGCCAGTGCATTTTGCAAACCTTCAATAAACTTAACGTCTTTCAATTGATTCGGTGATAAGTTGACCGCCATTTTAATATGCTCAAGCCCTTGTTCGTACCACTGATTACAATCAGCTAAAGCTTGTTCTATAACCCACTGACCAACTGGCACAATCAATCCTGTGTCTTCTAATAACGGAATAAACTTCTCAGGCAATAAAATACCCAACTCAGGGTGGCGCCAGCGCAGCAAAGCTTCAACACCGAGTATCAGGCCTGTTTGCAGGCAAACTTTAGGTTGATAATATAAAACAAACTCTTGTTGCTGTATCGCTCTATGCAGTTCAGATTCAAGCGTCAACCTTTCAAAAGCATGTGCATTCATTTCTTGGCGATAAAACATATAAGTATTTCGCCCTGATGACTTGGCACGGTACATAGCAACATCCGCATTTTTCAGCAAGGCTTGGCTATCTGTGCCATCTTGTGGGTACACCGCAATACCTATGCTTGTGGTGACAAACAACTCTCTATCGGCCAACTTAACAGGCTTATTTATCAGCTCAATAATTTTTTCTGCGGTATGTCGAATTGCATTTTCGTCTTGACAGTCATTCAGGATAACGGCAAATTCATCTCCACCTAAACGTGCAACTGTATCACTACCTCGCAAGCCTTTTTTCAGCTTTTTGGCCACTTGTTGCAACAATACATCACCAATGTCGTGACCTAGGGTGTCGTTTATCCGTTTAAAATGGTCAATATCAAAAAACAATAACGCCATTTGTTGTCTGCGGCGCTTAGTATTCAACAAACCTGTTTTGAGCCTATCATTAAACAGAGCACGGTTCGGTAAATCAGTTAACACATCGTGGAACGCCAAATGACGCAAATTTGCCTGAATTTCCATGCGTTCGGTAATATCTTTACCAGTCGAAACAAAATGGGTTATTTCACCTTGGTCATTTTTTAAAGGGGTGATGGTTTTCTCTTCGTAATAAATGTCGCCATTTTTTTTACGGTTAACCAACACATCTCGATACGCTTTGCCTTTTAGAATGGTGCTCCATAAATTTTTAATGAATGTTTTATCATGCTGACCAGAATTAAAAATATCTGGCTGTTGACCAATTAATTCAGCCTGATTGTAGCCGGTAATTAAAGTTGTAGCCTGATTAACATACTCTATGGTGCCCTGCCGATTGGTAATCAGTACCATATCCGCGCTTTGTTCCAATGCACTAGATAACTGGCGCATTTTGCTTTGCGCTTGTTTTCGGGCTCGGATATCGAGCAAAGATGCCCGCAGCAAACTACGCCCTTGCCACTGAATGGCCACTAGCCTTAATTCACAGTCAATCAGTGCGCCCGAAGCATGTTTTATTTTCACTTCAGCCATTGGCGCTAAACATGAGTTAGCTAACTCGAGTAAACTTTCAAATTCATGCCCATAACCAACTAATTTGCCGTCTTGCTCTGCCAGCAAATCTTGAATCGAGTAGTCGAAAATGCTTTGACCTGTTAAACCAAAAATAGCTTGCGACTTAGTATTCGCTTGTAAAATTTTGCCGCTAGCTGGGTCGAAAAGCACAATGGCTTCGGGAGCATTTTCTATAAGCGCTTGATTGGTTAACTCAATTTGTTCTAGTGCAGTTTGTGCTTGACGATATTGAGTCACATTGCGTAGTACACTAACACGAACCGAATCACCACGGTAATTCATCCGCCTGCAGGTCCATTCAATATTCAGCACTTTGCCTGTAGTGGTTTGTATTTTAACTTCGAATTTGTTGATACTTTCGCTCTGCATTGCCTGAATAACCAACTGCTTGGATTCTGGCACACACATAGCCGTGAAATCTCGCTGCATCAGCTCAGTTCGACACCCCTCAAGCATTCGGCAACTTGCATCATTTAACTCAATAATGCGTCCACCTTGATGAATGATAATGCCATCTAAGGTGACCTTATCAAACAACTGTAACTTCTCTTTTATTTCGGTTAGCTCGTGCAGCATAGTTTGCCGTTGAGCGTCATCGACAACCCCAGCTATCGCGCCCTTGTACTGGCCTTTTTCATCAAAAACTGGCCATGTAACCAGCATGGTATAAACGGCAAATCCTTCTTTGTGTTGAAATTTTGCTTCACGCTGCTCTTCATAACCTTGGCGGCGCCTAGCTAAGTTAACTTTGGCCACTTCAACACTTTGCGCATCTAGAAAGTTAAACAGGTGTTGGTTAAGTATTTCATCAACTTGATAGCCCAGCATGTTTGCCATACTCGGATTGACATATTGAGTTATACAGCACTCATCTATTACCCATATTCCATAACGGGCGCTTTGCACTATTTTTTTGAAAAATGCATCAGTGTATTCCATGTGCGAAAATCTAATATTAAGTGGTGGGGTATAATTTACGTTTTTATAACACTACATTTGCAATTTAACAAGTTCTCACGCCAACCTGATTACTTTTTAATCAAAAAAATAATCAAACTAACCTGAACTCTGGATAACTATTATTGTGCTGCAGATAGAACATAACCCAGTTGAGAAAAATAGCGGCTAAATGCTTGATTGATTTGAGACCTATGCTGGTCTGTTGGAAATAAACCCAGTTTCGCTTCTTGAGTTTGTTTGGTGCCACTGACCAAGTATTGATTCTTCACCTTGTGATCTTGTATGAAAGCTTCAAAGCAGCGCGCGGCAAGCTCTTCAGGTAGGGCGTAATAAACTTGGCCAAGCTGATTATCTACTTGAGCACAATGACTAAATAGTTGACTGACCTTTGTACCATCGGTGGATAAAAAGATCTGTTTATAAACATCAACCAACAATAAGTTCAACGGGTGATTGATAAAATCACGATCTAACAGCCATGCATGTGAGGCAAATTTTTGTTTTGCACTGGTAAATACTTTGTCGGTGATGTAGTGATCAAATGCATGGAACCATTCGTGTGCCAATGCGCCTGCACCTGCATTTTTTGCCAAAGCCAACATATTGCGGTTGAGTTCATAATGAGCCTGGACACCAAGTTGTCCTCCTGTACCAAATGCTAACGACAAAGTATTGCGCAGTGATAACACTTGCGGAGGGACTTGCAAAATTGTGGCTAAATCCATCAGCGCATCATAAATTAAGTTAGCAGCTTTAGTCTGCTCTTGTTGCGTAACCCAACGACCAATATGTATTGCTCTAAAACCAAATTGGCGGCGTATATCGGCAAAGGTGACATCCGCCTGCCGATACTGCTGACCATTTCGATAATAGCTTTTGCTTGCTAAAGTTATTGAATAAAGCAAAGTTTCAGGGCAAATTTAAGCTAAACGTTGGCGTACAATTTCAAATAATGTTACACCCGTCGCTACACTAACATTCAAGCTAGACACACTGCCCGCCATAGGAATTGAGATTAGCTCATCACAGGTTTCTCGAGTAAGACGACGCATTCCGTCTCCTTCGGCCCCCATAACTAAAGCGATAGGTCCGGTTAAATTTGCTTGGTACACATCTTGAGTAGCTTCACCTGCTGTACCGACAACCCACACGCCCATTTGCTGAATTGCTTTTAGCGTGCGCGCTAAATTAGTCACTTGAATAAAAGGCACGGTTTCTGCTGCGCCACAGGCGACTTTTTTCGCGGTGGCGTTTAACCCAACAGATTTATCCTTAGGTGCAATTACTGCATCGACACCAGCGGCATCAGCAGTGCGCAAACAAGCCCCTAAGTTGTGTGGGTCGGTAATACCATCTAACACCAATAAAAATGCTGGTTTATTCAAATTCTCTAACAGCGTTTCTAGATCATTCTCATTTAAAACAGGTGCGGGTCTAACGCGTGCGACTATACCTTGGTGCTGAGGGCTATGGCATTTATCATCCAGCGCTTTGCGTTGGGCAAACTGCACTGACACACCTTGCTTGCGCGCCAAGTTGATAATGGTATTGACTCTATCATCCTGACGACCTTTTAAACAAAATAGTTCGATGAATCGTTCAGGGTGGGTATTCATTAATGACTCTACAGCATGTATGCCAAAAATTATTTCAGATTTGCTCAAAGCTTATCTCCGCTTTTTCGCCGATTTACGGCTGGTTTTCTTTGCGTGTTTTTTGCTGGTAGCAGAGGATTTTTTACCACCGCTTTTTTTTCCGGCTTTTGCACTGCGTTTGCCAGCGCCTTTACTTTTTTTGTCACTTGGCTGTTTTTGATACTTATCATCGTTTTGCATCAGTTGTTGCGTTTTGCTTCCAGATGATTTTTTGCGATTTGTTTGGCTCTTCTGATGTTTGTCGGTGTCATTTTGGTACAACACAAAGTCAATTTTGCGTTCGTCTAAGTTGGCGGATAACACTTGAATCGTCACCTCGTCGCCCAATTTGTAAACTTTACGTTTTTGCTCACCGATTAAACGCTGTTTGGCGTTGTCATAGATATAAAAGTCGTTTTCAAGGTTAGCGACGTGAACAAGTCCTTCAACATGAATATCATCCAATCGAACAAAAAAGCCAAAACTGGTCACCGCCGAAATAACACCGTTAAATACATCACCGACATGATCTTGCATAAACTCGCACTTTAACCAACCCGCCACATCTCTAGTTGCTTCATCTGCACGGCGTTCGGCCATAGAAGTGTTTATACCCAAATTTTCGGCTTCAGCTTCTGAATAGACATGTTCTCCACTATGACCTTGCATGAGCTTTTGCTCTAGTAATATTGCTTTAATGGTTCTATGTACCACTAAATCAGGGTATCGACGAATAGGTGAAGTAAAGTGTGCATATGCTGGTAAAGCTAAACCGAAATGGCCATTATTGTCTGGGCTATATACAGCTTGTTTCATTGAGCGCAGCAACATAGTTTGAATTAACTCTTGATCGGGCCGACCTTGAATACGCTCAACCAATTGTTTGAAATGAATCGGTTTAATTTCACCAGCGAAAAATTGGCTTTCAATCCCCAACTCAGCCAAGAACTGGACGAATTGCGTGAGCTTTTCGCCGTCAGGCGCATCATGAACTCGATACAGTGCGTTGCCATTGTGTTTTGCAATAAAACGCGCAGCGGCAACATTTGCCTGGATCATACACTCTTCAATAATCTTGTGAGCATCATTACGTACAACCAATTCTATCGAATCAATTTTACGTTGCGCGTTAAAGATAAATTTAGCTTCAGCAGTCTCAAATTCAATGGCGCCGCGTTGATGCCTTGCGCCTTTTAAAGCTTTGTACATTAAATGCAATTCTTGCAGGTGCGGCACTAGCGTTTGGTAGCGCTCAATTAACCTCTCGTCGCCCTGCAATATTTGACTCACTTTGTTGTAAGTCAGTCTAGCGTGCGAGTTCATCACAGCTTGATAAAACTTATAACCTGACAAGCGCCCTTGTTCACTCACAGTCATTTCGCAAACCATACATAATCGGTCTACTTGTGGGTTAAGTGAACATAAACCATTAGATAGTTGCTCAGGCAACATAGGAACAACTTGGTCTGGAAAATACACTGAAGTACCGCGCAATTGAGCTTCTGCATCTAATGCTGTGTTGCTACGGACATAAAAACTAACATCAGCGATTGCAACCCACAAACGCCAGCCACCTGACTTTTTGCGTTCACAGTATACCGCATCATCAAAATCTCGTGCATCTTCACCATCTATGGTCACTAAAGGTAAATCGCGCAAATCGACTCTATCTTGTTTGTCTTTATCACTAACAAATTCAGGTACACGCTGCGCAGCTTTAGTAACGGCTTTAGGCCACTCATGCGGGATTTCATATTTGCGCAAGGCAATTTCAATTTCCATCCCAGGCGCCATATGCTCACCTAAAATTTCGCTGATTTTACCCGTTGCATTCATTTTTTTATTTGGACGGGTGAGCAGGGTTACCACCACCATCTGACCACTGCGTGCGCCATTTTTATGTTCATTCGCGACAATAATTTCTTGGCTAATGCGGCCATCATCTGGCATCACATACGCGATACCATGTTCGATAAATATGCGCCCGACGATAGACTCATTTCGAGGCTGCAACACTCGAACTACTCGACCTTCTTTACGGCCGCGGTTGTCGCTGCCTAATGCTTTAGCTAAAACCAAGTCACCATGTAAAACGGTCGCCATTTGGCTTTGCGATAGGTATAAATCTTTTTGCCCTCTAGGTAGCGTAACAAAACCAAAACCATCCTTATGGCCCACCACTTTACCAACAACAAGCCCAAGAACCTCAGGGGTAGCATAGTTTTGCTGTTTATCAATTATCACTCTGCCTTCAGCTTCAAGTGCTTTCAAGCAGGCAGTCAGCTCATGCTGAGCGTCTTTGTCAGCAATATTGAACTGATTGCACAGCTCTAAATATGAAATTGGCTGCGTTTGTTCACTTACGAATTGACTGACTTTTTCAGCCAGTAGAGGATGATAATTGAGTTGTTGCGTGGTTAACGGTGAATTCATTCTAGTTGGCTACTAACCTCTGGATTAATTGGTTTAATTTAGGCAAGGCGATTTCACTTTCTTGCGCTAGTGCTTGTTGTTCTATCATGATTTCTTGCAAAATCTGCTGTGTCGTTAATGGGTTAGCTAAAACTACACGAAACACAGTTACAACTTGACCATGATACTTTGCCACATTAATACGCGTACGACTGACAAAAGACTTACCTGCTTCACGCTGACGTTTTTGCACAAAGCGTGTCAGGTCGTCTAAATATTCATTAATGCTTTGGCTCAGTGCTTCGTCTGCACTGGCCAGCAATTTTTGCACCTTAGCTGGTACATACCTGTATGTCAGTATACATAACTCTGGCTCTGTGACTAACTCAAAATCATCATGCAGCTTGATACTTTGGGCGAAATATTGCGCTTTTTGTAAGCTTTGGTCAATCAACAATTGATATCCTTGGCGGCCAAGAATATTCAACGCAGAATAAACCAGCATAGCCATGCCAGGGCGAGAGCCTTCTAAAGTATGAGAGCCTAAATCTTTTGAGCCCTTGCGCAATACATACTCAGCGTGATGTTCAATTTCACTCGCTAATTTCGGTGACTTGAACAACACCATTCCTGCCCCCATTGGCACATACATTTGCTTGTGTGCATCTATAGTTACACTGTCTGCTCGTTCAATACCAGCCAACAAATTTTTGTGCTGCTCAGAAAACAACGTCGCACCACCCCAAGCGGCATCGACGTGAAAATGACAACCGATTTCTTCAGCTAAGTCGGCCAAATCATTTAATGGGTCCACAGTGCCAGTTTCTGTGGTACCGGCTACACCAACAATGGCCAAAACGGCGATTTTCTGCTGTTTTAGCTGAAAAGCGGTTTGCCGCATTTGTGCAACGTCAACTTTGTGAGTATCGTCGACATCGATTGCAATTAAATCATCTCGTCCCAAGCCTAAAACATCCGCCGCTTTTGCCAACGAATAATGGCCTCGTCGAGAGACTAATACAGCCATGCCTTGGTAACCATAATGCTGCATCGCTTTAAAAATACCCGCTTTGGCAACGCCAGAAAATTCGCCATCCGCTTTTAACAATTGATTACGCGCAACCCACAGAGCACTGATGTTAGCAACTGTTCCGCCCGAGCAAAAAGCGCCCAACGAGTCTGATTCAGAATGCATATAATTAGCATAAAAAGCAGGTTTGTTGTGGTAAATCAGTTTATGCATCATCCCTAATACTTGCCGCTCTAAAGGGGTAAAAGCTTTAGACGTTTCAATTTTGACCAAGTTTTGGTTTAACGCAATCAAGATTTTAGACAGCGGCAACATAAAATAGGGCAATGCCGATGTCATATGACCAACAAAACTTGGGGCAGATGTATGGACAGATTGCGCAACTAACTTTTCCAACAAAAACTTTGTATGTTCAGATACAAATGTGGGTTGATCAGGAATACAGGGATCGGAAAAGTCGCGCTCGATATCGCCTAACGAAATAGCCTTGGCCACAACATGTTCATTAAGAAACCCTGCTAAGTTCTGCGAAATCTCACTATCGATTTTTCCCAAAGTAGAATCTGGCGCTTCGGGGACGGTAAAAATGCGATGAAGCGACTCAATGTCCGCTTTAGCAACCTTGTTATTTTGTTCTTTCACCTGAGTTTTTAACTGTATCACTGTCATTAATCTGCCAACTTTAATTAAGTTTAGATAAGTTGTCTTGTATCTGGGCAATTATTTTTATTATAAGGATAAAAAATCAGTCATTTTTTCAGCAAAAACTGTACAAACACACAGTTTTGAATTAAATTAACTGTATATTTAAACAGTTGGAGAAAGTGTATGGCGGTTAAAGCTCTATGGCAATGTGATCGGGACGGAAAAATGTTTACCAATAAAAAAGATGCAGATGCACATGATCAAATGTTAGAACTGGCTGAATCAATTGCCCAAGCAATTGAAGAAAATGTGCCAGGCATTGAAAGCGAAAAATTAGACGACATAGGCCGATTAATAGCACGCAACAAAGATTTATTCAGTAAGGCTTTTAAAGGCAAAACAGCTGAATTAACCAAACTGGATTTTGCTGAGCCAACCACAGATGCCGACGCTGACAATAAAGTGACTAAAATTAATAAAGTTAGTTAACCTGTTGCTGCAAAAACTAACTGATACTGTTAGCCATTCATATACAACCCCCTTGATATGAATGGCTCGCCCGTTTGACCAATCCTCGCCTGCTACCTGTACAAAATTTATTCTCACTTCTACACTTTATTTAGAGCGTGTTGATCTTTGTTGTATAAGCTCTGTTCAAATCTAAAGCTGTGAGGTCTTTGCAATGAAAAGTGTAAAACGACTAACAGGGATGTTATTAGCCATAACAACAATTGTGGGCTTAACTGCGGCATTTATTTCAAACGAACAAACTAACCCACAAATGATCACCGCATTACCACCAGTAGAAACAGCACCGCTGTTAATACCAAACAAACATATACGCCATACCCCGCGTCCGAAAGACAATTTTGATTACCCAATTAGACTCGGCAAAGTTGGGCCACTCAAACCACTCTATTCCGGTAACTTACAATATCCTTTTGTCTGCATGACTGAAAGCTCTCGTTTAGGTCAGCCCTTGGTTGATAACCAACATGGCTGGGGGACCCCAGTCTATAAAGAAAATAGTGATAGAAATAATAAAGACAATATCATCGGCTATAGCAAAGATTGCCAAATTCCAACTGGGCTCAATTATTATGTTATTGATGGTGAAAAGGTTCACAACTATAACCAGCAAGCATTAAAAGCCAACCAAACGCTGGTGCGCGTTGAGTATGGGGTTATTCATAGATATATCTACTTGATAGCTATGCCAATATCGCTGGATGAAATAGGCGACCGTAATAAAAAATCGCAATGGAATAACAAACTAATATACCAATTTGCAGGCGGCGCGGGTATCGGGTTTAAACAAGGTTCGATGCGGCCAAGCAAATTAATCAAACGTCGCCTCAACCAGCTCAAACAGGGTTATGCGGTAATCAGTTCTGGCGCGAATAGAACCAGCCATAGTTATAATATGTTGATGGCCGAAGATACAGCTTGGCGAGTGAAACGCCAATTCATCAGCTTGTACGGTGAACCTGTTTATACGGTTGGCGTTGGCGGTTCAGGTGGTGGACTGGCCCAATATTTAATGGCACAAAATTCACCTGGCCTGATTGACGGTGCTCTGCCGCTATATTCATACCCAGATATGGTATCGCAAGCGCTGTATGCGCTTGATTGTGACTTATTAAACAACTACTACACCTTTAAAACCAACGAACCAAAAACTTGGCAAAACTGGCAAAAACGTCAATTGGTAGAAGGATTAAATGCCAACAATGGTGAGCCACACAAAGGAGCATTTTTCCAACCGATCAATCAAGTTTTAAGTGGTGTAATGCCAAGTTATCCGAAAGGAAATAGTGAATGTATTAATGGGTGGTTTGGCTTGTACGCGTACATCCACAACCCGCGCCAAGGTTGGCTAAACAATGCAGTATCCGAAGAGCTGAAACAACATGTACACTGGAGCCATTGGCAAGATTTAGTCCACGTCTATGGCAAAAATAAACAAGGATTCGCCCGCCACATTTGGGGTAATGAAGGCGTGCAATATGGCTTATCAGCGCTGCAGCAAGGTGAACTAACAATTGAGCAGTTTATTGATTTAAATAGAAAAATTGGTAGTTGGAAACCTGCAGAGCAAATGAAAGCCGAACGCATTGCAGATATTCCCGGCATCAAGCTAAAAATCTGGTTGTCTTTGTGGGGCAAACACAATGTCCAACCGCTAGATGACAATCAGGTGGCCTCACGCAGTAAAACCGATCATATTGCGGTTGAGCGCGGTTATAGATATGGGCAAATATTTGCTGGATTAGCCGATATACCCATTCTAGACGTGCGCCACTATTTAGAGGATAAGTTTGACATGCACCATGTTTCAGCCACATTCGCAGCGCGCATGCGCATGTTACACACCCAAGGACACTATGATAATCAAGTTGTGTGGTTAGCTGACGAAAAATACAACCCTGTTGATAACGCATTTCAAGCAATGGACGAATGGCTAATTAATATACGCAATGGTCAAAGCGTCCTCGCTGCAAAACCATCACAGCTAGTCGATCAATGTTTTGACGAAAGTGGAAAAGTAATTGCTGCTGGTGCAAACGTATTTGATGGCCCATGGAATGGTACAGAAAATGCATTAGGTGCATGCAGTCAAGCATTTAAAGTGTATTCAACCAGCCGTATCCAAGCCGGAGCTTCATGGCGAGGGGATAGCTTTGACTGTGAAAAAATTCCTGTATCTAAAGCCATTGAGCAGGGTTGGTACGGCCCACACGACATGCACAAATATCAAGCGACATTAGAGCAAATATTTCCAACAGGTGTTTGTGACTATTCACAAGCGGATTTAGCCAAACCAACAGACTTAGCGTTAGCTTGGCCGAATAACAAATAGACGCTAGTAGTACCACTCAACAGCTAACTGAATAAAATCTTCGTGGCTAAAACCATAACCAAGATCTCTGCTATCTTCCGAGTTGAACAACCACATATCTAATGTAACCTTGGTTGAATCACCCACTCGAGTGCTTGCTTCGACAAACAATGAGCGGCTATCAGAGTAATCGAGATCTTGCGTCCAACCAGCCAGAATCTCAGTTGAGCTAATATCATTTAAGACGACACGGGCAGCCAATGAAACATCGTTTTGTGCCGGAACGCTTGCATCTGTGCCACGTTCATCCCAGCTATATTCAGCAACGATACCCAGATCAGAAAAACTGCCAAACACACCGACGAAAGTATATTCAAAACCACCAACCATCGCGTTGTAGTCGTCAATTTTGTCACCCGCACGATTTATGGCTTCTAGCTTCCAAATCCAATCTAAATAAATGTACTGGGCAACAGCACCAAACTGATTAATTTGTGGATAAAAAGGCACCAATTCACCCGTTAACCCTCCCTGCGGATTCATTTCTGGACGCAGCACTGGTTCACGTGAAGTACCGTTAAACCAATTCAAACTGATATCTAAGTCGTCATAAGTATTACGCCAATTGAGGGCAAAATCGATATGACCTGTTTTATCAGACGACTCATATTGCGCATTGTTGGTGTCAATAACAAAGTTTCCACGCAAACGACCTTCTTTTCCAGGAAAAGTGCGTTCACGAAATCCTGGCAAAACAAATGCGTCTACGATACCCCAATCTTTTAGAAAGGTTAGTTGCAGCATTGGCTGACCGAGCTTTTCTTCACCGTCAAATGCTTCGACTGTATCCGTTTGGTTGACGATATCGACTAAATGAACAGTTTCTGTGACGCCCCAAAAAACTTTGCCAATACCTAAACGCATTTCCCAATCGCGTTCAATGTGTAACCACATTGCTTCGCGAATATCAAAATGCGTTCGTTCACTGTCTTGGCTATCTAGCCGTAAATAAGGTTTAAAGGTGAAACTATTGTTGCCATCAGGCCACTGCCAATATAGGTCGGGCTCAGCCGTAACAGAGAATTGGCTATCAGACTGCATTGGGTCATGCGCATGCTCAGCATAATAACGACCTTCAGCACCAAAATAACCTCGTAATTCAAAATCAACCGACTCTTGTGCAATTACGCCATTTACTGCGCAACTACTTGCAGCCATCACAACAGCGGCGCAAATTTTATTTAACCTGAGCATAGGTTTTTCCTAATTTTTGTTGTTTAAGCTTAGTATTGAACAGTTATCGCGCGCGTCTCAATGCGTTTTGTTCAAAATCTCGTTCTTCTAACCCAACCCTAAACTGAGTTTCCGTTGTGAGCAAGTCTGTGCTTTTGCCTGTTTGATGATTGACCATACTTAGCGTGTGGGCACGCCAGTATTTGTCCAAATACAATTTGTAATCAGACATAGTCAAAGTTTTTAACAGTGAGCGTTTCCTGTCGTAAAATTCAACTTTTTGCGGACGATAATGAGATTGGTCGATCCAGACTATTTGTTTAGTGTAGCCTGAATACCTATCTGTTGGGATTGATTCTAACACCCAGCATTTTTCTCCATTTACCACTTCATCTCGCAAATATTTATAGGTGTATTTAGCCACTTCAAACGATGCTAAGTCTTCGTAAGAAAATTCACTTCCCATAAATGGGCCCGACTTATTACGCGAAGCGATACGTTTTACCCGTTTAAGAGCCGGTAAATATAACCACTGATCGTCCGGTTCATTTATATGCGAATGATTTAAAAACGCAGTGCCTGCAACGTCTCTTGGTCGGTCAAATATGGTAAGGCCTTTGTCGCCGTCACCATTAACTTCTAAAGCTTTTAAGCGCATTTCGCGTACACTTTCTTCACCGTGAGCATTTCGCAAAATCATTTTGGTTGTCGCGATGCTATCTCCCCAACCTTTATCTGCAGCTTTGCGCTCTGTAGCGATACGCAAACCTTTTTCTTCAGGGCTTTCTGCCAATGCACTATTGGCGACCCATAATGCACCAACTAAGCTGACTGACTTAAGCCAAACTTTCAGATTGTTTCTGTTCAACATTTTCCGCTCCAGTAGAATAAACTTTTTTGTCAAAAACCAATAAAAATGCCGGCAATAATAAGAAATCAACCACAAGTGCCAACACCATAATTACCGCTGTCAATAACCCCATATCACCATTTAAGGCAAAAGAAGATTGAGCTAACACCATAAAGCCAACAAATAACACCAGCGTGGTTATCCAAAGCGCACGACCGACACTCGCAAATGCATAACGCACAGCTTGCTCTGCTGCTTGCCCTTTTTCACGTGCTTTTTTGTATTTACTTAAAAAGTGCACAGTGTCATCAACCACTATGCCTAAGCACATACTCGTCACTATGGATAACCCCAGATTCACATTGCCTGCAAATATCGCCCATATCCCAAACCCCATGGCTGCGGGCGCTAAGTTGGGCAACAAACTAATTAAACCAAATTTGACAGATTTTAATGCGAATACCAACAAGATACTGATTAACACCAGTGCCAATGCACTCCCAGATAACATGCTCTTCATGTTGGTTTCGCCAATATGTGCAAACATCAGTGCAGGACTGGCAGCAGTAACAGTTACGTCGGGCGCATTAGCTGCAAACCATTCTCGCACAGCATTTTCCATCGCTATCACTTCTTTTGACCCAACATTGTCCATTGCAACAGTCAAACGCATGCTTGATTTATCGACATTTAATTGATTGTTTAAATCAAGACCATAGGGTAAAGACATTTCATACATTAACAAATATTGAGCGGCTAAATCTTGCTGTTCAGGTAATTTATACATTGCCGG
The DNA here is from genome assembly GCF_000568405.1 of Catenovulum agarivorans DS-2. GTDB lineage: Bacteria > Pseudomonadota > Gammaproteobacteria > Enterobacterales > Alteromonadaceae > Catenovulum > Catenovulum agarivorans_A. Next base: position 50,815 of record NZ_ARZY01000013.1, on the reverse strand, counting down.
ATCATCAGCATTCATATTCATGTTTAACCGCTTAAACGTATCCGTTAAAGTCAAAACATGGTCAACAATTTCTTGCTGGCGCAACCAACTACTAAACGCTTCAACATCCGCTAAAAACTCGGGATCATTTATGCCACTCTCTTTATTGGTATGAAACGCAAAATCGATATTAGTGACCCCCTGTAAATTATCGTCCATAAAGTCAGAAGCTTGTCTAAAAGCAAGCTCTTCACCAAAATATTCCACTGGAACATCATTAATTTTATTAAGCGGCACCATACCTGCAATTACGATGACAATTAAAGCCGTTGTCGGCAAAAGTACTTTATGTTTACGTACAACCCAGTCTGCAAACTTTTCCATTGTATTGGAACTGCCATCTGTCTGTGCAACGATGCGAATCGGCAATAGGTACAACAATGCTGGCAAAATTGTGATGGCAAATAAAAATGCCATCAGTACCCCAAAAGCAACCAAGTTGCCTAAATGCCTAAGCGGTGGAACATCTGAAAAATTAAAGGTTAAAAAGCCAATAGCGGTAGTCACACTGGTAATTAAAATCGGGGTAAAGTTCAGCTTTAGCGAATCAATGATTGCCGTTGCTTTGGCCATTCCTTGACGTAAATTGTAGTTAACCGTTGCAATAATATGGACACAATCTGCGACAGCTAGCGTCATTATTATAGTAGGGGCACCGATTGTTGCGGTTGACATGTAAAGGCCTGTCCAGCCAAAAAACCCCATGGCGGCAAGTATTGAAAATGCAATTACCACAAGCGTGGCCAAAGTTGCCAACACTGACCTTAACAGAATAGCTAACATCACAAGGACGGCTAAAAACATACCAGGAACTAGCGTAGATAAATCGTTGACCGACTCTTCGGCAAAACTATTATTCATCATAATAATGCCAGCTAAGTGAAAATCCACGTCTGGATATAACTTGGCGTATTTATCGACTAAAGCTCGTACCGATGCTGTAACTTCCATAACGTCCGCTGTTTGATCTAGCTTGTCAGGGAGCTGAACCGTCACATTAATCATAGTGACATGACCTGAAGGAGAGACAATTCGATTAACCAACAAAGGTTCATTTAGTGTAACCTCTTTGGCTTTTTCTATCATATCTTGGGTAATTTCGGTATCGGAAAACTCACCAACTAAATAATCTACGATTAAATCATCTTGTTCAGCTTCGGTGTGCTGATAGTTAGTGATGGAATCAACACGGGTTGAAAAAGGGGTTTGCCACGCATCTTCTGTCATTTGCATGACTAGAGTAAAAATATCTTTTTGAAAAACATTGCCTGATTTTGGCACAACAACAATAGCCACATTATCATTTTTACTAAAGGTGCGTTGCATCCCCTCAAACTCTTGTAACTGTGGATTATCAGGACCAAAAAATACTTTATAGTCGCCTCTAAAATAGAGGTTTTGCGCACCTGTGGCCAATGCTGCGGTAAGAATACACCCGAGCACAATAATCCAAACAGGCCGTTTTACCATTAGTTCTAACCAGTCAGTTTTCATGTTATTCCCATCCTCTTGGGCCATTAAATAAAATTAGTTCAGCATTTCGACATAGTCAGCAAAATGTTGCTCAATTTTTTGCCAACTCATTTTATAATCATAATCTTTGCTCAGTGGTTGCCAGCCCATACCATCAAATACCAAGTTGACATTGAACAACACTTTATTAGCTGCACCAAGACGCGATATTGCATAGATACTTGCTGCATTTTGTAGTAATAAATTAGTCCCAAATGAACAAGCCCAATTGGCAAAAGATACAGCGGCGATTTGTGATTTTTCAAGCGTTAAACTGCCATCTTCAATTCCCTGAGTAAAAAAAGAATCACATAATTGCGCAATATCTTCATCCGCTTTATCCAACTGGGCTAACCGAGCTTTAGAAGCTTTTTGCTGCACATTGGCCGTTTTGCAATTCAATACACACATAAATAGCGCAGGCTCTAACAAACCATAAAGGTGATAAGCAAAATGTACAGCCAGTGCTCGTTCTCTTGAGCTGCCAGAAAACTGGTGAGCTTTGTGCATCAACTCAGCACACAAGCCCATTGAGTGAACGCCTAAAGCGACGAATAAATCTTCTTTACTGCAGAAATGGTTGTAAATAGTACCTTTTGAATAAGGGGAAGCAGATACGAGTTTTTCCATAGTGACATTATTTAACCCAACCTCATGCACTAATTGATGGGCTAACTGGAGTAACTCTTGCTCACGTTGTTGAATTTTCTCAGCTTTGCTACGTGGACACAATTTATCGACCGCTTGGCAATCTCTCTGATATTTGTCCCTCAAGCGCTTTAACCAACATCCCATTATTGACGACCCGTTTCACTTTTGACTAAACGTCATTTTTATACACTCCGTCATTTTAGCGTATAAATAGAGCAATAAAATATATTGTTTAGATATTTTTTGTCTAAGGAGATGAGAAAAGGTTTTAAAAGAGCCATTGGAATAACAGTGATGCTATTCCAATGTCAATGGCTAGAGTCAACAGCCTCTAGCTCAACAGGTGTGAAAAACTCGGTTGATTAATTTGTTTATCTGTCACGATTTCCAACACGGCATTTTCCATTAATTTGGCCGGTTCAAAACGCACATCATCCAAAACAGCGTTAATCTTTAGAATGCCTTTGCTGGTTTTAACAACGGCCTTGACCCGCTGCGCTTTTAGCTCGCTGATCCAATCCAATAAATCCGTCAACTCAAATTCAACTTCATCGTCCAATAGCCACCCATAACTCCAGTAACCATCAGAAAAATGCGAGCGCATAACCCAATGTTCACCAGCTGGAATTTCTAACGCTTGCGTGACTGGTTTATCGACCGGAATATGATGTTTGCTACTTGCAATAGCTGAAGGTTTAAGCGCCGTTGGCCTATCTAACCAAGCTAGTGCTAATTGACCATAACTAATTTGGCCGATTTGCTCGGCGTTAGGATACTGACTACTCCAGCTTACAAACGCTTCAAGTTGAGATGAAGTTGCTTTTTCAACCTTATTTGCCACGATCACATCTGCGATTTGCGCTTGAGCGATGAAGTTTTCATTTTCTAAATATTTTTCGTCAACCACAGTGGCGGGGTCAACCATAGTAATCGTTGCCCTCACATCCAAGTACTTAGTAAAAATCTCGTCTTGAAGCGTCTGCATAATTTGCTTGGGGTGACCTAAGCCTGTTGGCTCAATCAAAATACGATCAGGTTTTTGTTTAATTAACTCATTTAAACCAACGCGCATTCCTACACCTTGTACACAGCACATGCAACCACCAGGGACTTGCTTGAGCAATGCACCCGAATCTTTTAATAATGCTCCGTCCACGCCAATTTCCCCAAACTCATTGACTAAAACGGCCCATGTTTGGTCTTGTGGTTTATGTTTCAACAAATGCTGGATTGCGGTGGTTTTGCCCACGCCTAAAAACCCAGTGATTAAATTTGTTGGTATTTTTGTGTTTATCTGCACTATGAAGCACTCTTTATCTGTTTATCTATATATGAGACTTTTTATCCCTTTGATTTGTACTTGAGTATATTAGCCACAAGCAGGCTGACTATTCAACAAGCTTCACGCAATATTTGACGTTTTAACATGCTTTTGTTTCAATGATATGGACGATTTACGGAATTTTTTGTTGGTTAGATCACCAATTATAAGTTGAGGGAACAATGTCACTTGCCATAGTTTTTAGTCGCGCACGTGTTGCTATTGATGCGCCTTTAGTTCAAGTAGAAGTACACATATCTAACGGTTTACCCGCATTTAGCATAGTTGGTTTACCTGAAACCACCGTCAAAGAAGCTCGAGATCGTGTTCGTAGTGCCATTATTAATAGTGAATTTGAATTTCCCGACAAACGCATTACGGTCAATTTAGCGCCAGCAGATTTACCCAAAGAAGGTGGGCGCTTTGATTTACCTATAGCGGTAGGAATTTTGGCCGCAAGTCAGCAGGTGCCTATAGATGCTTTGGCCGAATATGAATTTGCCGGCGAATTGGCTTTGTCGGGGGAACTTAGAAATATTCTAGGAGAGATCCCATATACCATGGCCTGCCACCAAGCTGGCCGAAAAGCAATACTGCCAATTAATAACGCACAAACCGCAGCGCGCATCCAACAAGCACAAATATATGGTGCAGCAAACTTGCTTGCAGTCAAACAGCACCTCAGTGGCGACAATATTTTGCCCCCAGCACAATGTTCCACAGAACAAACCACCACTGAACACTTATTAGACATGCAGGATATTATTGGTCAACCGCATGCAAAAAAAGCGCTGGAAGTGGCTGCAGCAGGAGGCCATCACATGTTAATGCTGGGCCCACCTGGCACAGGAAAAACCATGCTCGCTGAGCGCTTGGCTACAATTTTGCCACCACTAACTGAACAACAAGCAATTACCACAGCAGCTATCTACTCAATTACAGGTAAACAAGTTGATAATAACAATTGGTACACCCGCCCTTTTCGTTCACCGCACCACACATGCTCAGCCGTTGCTTTAGTTGGTGGTTCAAGTCAACCTAAACCAGGCGAAATATCCTTGGCTCACAACGGCGTATTATTTTTAGACGAGCTACCAGAGTTTGATCGAAAAGTACTCGATGTACTGCGTGAACCACTTGAATCGGGTAAAGTCACCATAAGTCGAGCAGCTAGGCAAGTAGACTTCCCCGCACAATTTCAGCTAATTGCTGCACTCAACCCATCACCTTGTGGACATTATAACGACGAGCAAATGCGCTCGACCCCAGAACAAATGCTGCGTTATTTAAGCAAGTTGTCTGGACCATTTTTGGATAGAATCGATATTCAAATAGAAGTTGCTCGATTACCCAAGGGCAGTTTACGCGACAACCTTGAACGCGGTGAGTGTTCCGAACAGATTAGGCAACGCGTGTTGCAAGCCCAACAAACACAATATCAACGACAAAATAAACTTAACTGTGATCTCACCAACAGAGAACTCGAACAGCACGCGGCTATTTCAGCGACCGACGCCGATTTCTTAGAAACCGCCATTGAAAAGCTTAACTTATCCATACGCGCATATCACCGATTGTTAAAGGTTGCACGGACACTCGCGGATTTGCACAACGACACTGATATTCAAAAAACGCACCTAGCCCAAGCACTGAGTTACCGGGCAATGGACAGGTTATTAATTCAACTAAGAAACCTATAAGTTAAAATTGATACACAGCAATATCTGACTTTTTGAATGTGCTATGATGCACCTACTATTAGATACGTTTGGTTTCGTTCAGTGGAAAAAAACGACTACGACATTGTAATTGTTGGCGCTGGCATGGTAGGCGCTTCATTAGCTTGTGGATTAATCCAAGCTGGCTTTAACTGCCTCGTTATAGATAAACAACCTTGCCAGTTTGATGTTCAATCAACAACACCAGATCTGCGGGTATCATCCATCAGCTTATCGTCGATACAATGGTTAAATGACCTCGGCATATGGCAAGCTTTAGAGCCAACTAGGCTGAAAAATTTCAACCAATTATCTATGCAAGAAAAGCAACATAGTGGTTGCCAGTTTAGCGCATCTGATATCAACCGAGATAAACTAGGATGTTTTGTTGAAAATCAACATTTACAACATGCTGCATTACAACAATTTGCACAGCCAGTGTATGTTACAAACATTACACAAGTAACAAAAAATGAATCTGGTTGGACTGTACACACAAGTGATAAGCAGATTAACTGCCAACTTTTAATTGCAGCCGATGGAGCCCAATCACAAATACGCCGCTCATTAAATTTGCCAATATCAGGCTGGCAATATAATCAAGCCTGTTATTGTGCCAATGTAAAATTACAACAAAACAGTTCAGGGCAACACACTTGGCAAGTTTTTGACAATCATAAAGCTCAGGCAATCGCCTACCTACCCTTGTATGGCCAATATGCAACACTGATTATTTATGATCGGCCCGCACAGCTACGCCAGCTCTCACAGCTAAATCAGGCACAGCAGCACAAATACTTATCCGAAGCATTTGCTAAGTATTTACCTGATAATAAATTTGAATTTATCAGCAGTGCTAGTTTTCCATTACAAAAAATGACCACGGCGAACATTGCCGATGAATCTTTAATATTAATTGGTGACGCAGCTCATACCATCCACCCGCTTGCAGGCCAAGGCGTAAACTTAGGGATTCGCGATGCACAATTATTGGTAAACCACTTGAGTAGTCTACAAGGCGATTTGTCAGGTTTAACCAATGAATTTTGGCAACCTTTCCAATTAAAGCGCAAAATTGATATCAATAGCATGAGTTATTTAATGGATTTAATATACTTTGGTTACTCAAGCCAATCACCTATACTAAAGGGTATCCGACGTACAATGGTGAGCAGCTTAAATCAGATGACAAACCTAAAATCACTTATACTCAAAGCTGCAATTGGGGAGTATCAAAACTAATGAAGTCGATTAGTTCATTTAACTATGCAACAGTATTACTGATGTTTTGTTATTTAGTACCATCAAGCGCTTTGGCAGAAAGTGCAAAAAATAAAGCCAAAAGACTCATAGCTGAATGCGAAAATAGCACAGCCAACCATACCGCTTACGCTATTTGTTTAGATGAAACCGAAAAACAAATTAATCGCGAGCTCAATGCCTGGATATTAGACGCTGAAGACAAATTAAGAGCCCAAGTAAATAAGAGTGGTAATGAAAGCATGTTAAGCGAGTTTAAGCGTGCAAATGCTCATTACGACAAGTTTATTGAGTCGCAGTGTCGCAGCGTGTTTTTTCAAAACCTGTCGTCGTCCGAGGCTGCGAGTAAGTTTAGAGCGTGCAAAATCACTAAAACCTTACAACGAATAGAACAGCTAAAAGAAGAAAGTGAGTAGCAAATTTAAACCAAGTTCGACTTGGCTTTATCCGACGGCTTTGCTTAGTTTAGTTTTATTCTGGTTATTCAGCGATAAACCGCTAGCTGCCACTGAGTTATTTGCCCAATATTGGACATCTGCCCTTACCATGGTATTTGGTTCCTTTGTAGCAGGTATTACGCCACTCGGTGGTGGTGCTGTCGCGTTTCCCGTGTTGACCAAGTTGTTTGCAGTGGATGCAATAGATGCTAAATACTTTAGCTTAACCATTCAAACAATAGGTATGGGCTTTGCGACGTTATTTTTCATTAGCCGCAAAGTAAAAATTCATTGGGAACTACTTGGCTATTGCTTTCCGGCAGCGTTAATCGTTTTGCCTTTTGCACTCACCCAAACCAGTTTAAGCGCACAATGGTTGAGATTTGCTTTTAGTGAATTCATTTTAGTCACAGCCTGGGTATTATGGCTGTGTAATCATAGCTTATACGCGCGCAGACACGAGCTTAAGTACAAACCTGTTATACTATTCGCCACAGCAGTGCTGGGTAGTTTTTTGTCCGCAAGCTTGGGTTCAGGTTCAGATGTTGTGCTATTTTTTGTTTTGGTTTACGTACTAAAGTACCCAATCAAAGAAGCCATCCCCAGCACAGTTGTGCTGATGGCATTTAATGCAATTTGTGCATCGGTTTGGTTGGTGTTCATCGAGTCAATCGAATTATCCACCTTTGTGGTCAATAGTTGGTGGACTGCTTGCCTTGTTGCCGCTGTAGGCGCGCCTCTAGGCGCTTTTATGCTAACTTTGTTAAAAGAACACACACTAAGAAAACTTATCTATCTAGTTATCACACTAGAGCTGCTCAGCACCATATTCAACCAATCATTAGACATAGAATTGCGCTACTTAGTTGCTGCATCGAGTTGTGTTTTGTTGTTAGCAATTGCACATAAACGCCTGCGCACTAAACCTATTAAAGCATGATATGACAAAAAGCTTAAAAGTTAGATTGAGATAGAACAGAGATATAAATATTGTTTAACGAGGAATAAATTAGAGATTAAATGGCTGGGGTACCAAGATTCGAACTTGGGAATGGCGGGATCAAAACCCGCTGCCTTACCGCTTGGCGATACCCCAGCAAAGGGAGAGATGGCTGGGGTACCAAGATTCGAACTTGGGAATGGCGGGATCAAAACCCGCTGCCTTACCGCTTGGCGATACCCCAGCAAAGGGAGAGATGGCTGGGGTACCAAGATTCGAACTTGGGAATGGCGGGATCAAAACCCGCTGCCTTACCGCTTGGCGATACCCCAGCAATGGTGCGGAAGGAGAGACTCGAACTCTCACACCGAAGTACTGGAACCTAAATCCAGCGCGTCTACCAATTTCGCCACTTCCGCTAAAAAAATGGTGGCTACAGCGGGAATCGAACCTGCGACCCCAGCATTATGAGTGCTGTGCTCTAACCAGCTGAGCTATGTAGCCACTTACCTCGCCTCAGCGAGTGGCGCGTATTATGCTGATATGACTGGGTCGCGTCAACCCCTTTTTTTCAACTTTTCGCAGAGTTTTTGTAGTTTTTGTCTATTTAATTAAAAAAGCGCCAAAAGACGTATATAAAACGAACAAAACAGCAAAAAATCACCCGCAAGTTAGTGCCTAGGGAATTTCAATTGGCCTTTTAATCTAAAAATTATTATCGGTTGATAGACATCCTCTGACATAAATAGCAGGGTAAATATCTCGATGTATAACCAAAGTTTAAATTTCGACTGCATAACTAGCCCTTCTGGTCATGCACATTAAATTTCAAATTTAGAGGAGTGAGAAACTTTGCTGACAATTTAGGTTAAATATTCTGGATAGATTGACCTTCCCTGCCACCAAACTGGTTTCAACCATAACGCAATATCAAAATACTTGTTGGTAATATTCCGCTTAGCCTGATTGATACTTTGAGCCACCAGGGACACCGATACATGGCCACAAAAACCCAACAAAAAAGCCAGCATATTAACTATGCTGGCTTTAAAAAATCTCAAATATAATCGGGCGATTAAACGTTAAAGCGGAAGTGAATTACATCACCATCTTTAACAATATAATCTTTACCCTCTAAACGCCATTTGCCAGCTTCTTTGGCACCAGACTCACCATTGTTAGCAATGTAATCGTCGTAACCAACTACTTCAGCTCGGATAAAGCCTTTTTCAAAGTCGGTATGAATTTTACCCGCCGCTTGCGGTGCTGTAGAGTTTATTTTAATCGTCCACGCACGGACTTCTTTAACACCAGCGGTGAAATAGGTGTGTAAATTAAGCAAATCATACCCAGCGCGAATAACTCGATTTAATCCAGGTTCATCTAAACCTAAATCAGCCATAAACTCATCTCTATCTTCGTCTTCTAACTCAGACAACTCAGCTTCAATCTCAGCGCACACTGGTACAACAACAGCATTTTCTTTTGCAGCAATTTCTCGCACTAAGTCCAATAAAGGATTATCTTCAAAACCGTCTTCACTAACATTAGCAATGTACATAGTTGGCTTGATGGTTAAAAAGTTTAAGTGTTTAACAACCGCCAACTCATCGTCGGTCAAATCAACCGAGCGCAGCATTAAACCATCATCTAACGCAGGTTTAATTTTTTCGAGTACTTCGATTTCAGCTTTGGCGTCTTTATCACCACCTTTAGCCCGTTTCGCTGCACGCAGCATAGCTTTCTCGGCAGTGTCTAAGTCTGCTAACGACAATTCTGTGTTAATCACTTCAATGTCATCTGCTGGATTGACTTGCCCAGCAACATGCACAACGTTTTCGTTGTCAAAACAACGAACAACATGGCCAATCGCATCGGTTTCGCGAATATTTGCAAGAAATTGATTGCCCAGGCCCTCACCTTTAGAAGCACCAGCAACCAAACCAGCAATATCAACAAATTCCATGGTGGTTGGTAGAATTTTCTGTGGGTTTACAATTTTAGCTAAAGCGTCTAAACGCGGATCAGGCACAGGTACAACACCTGTGTTTGGTTCAATCGTACAAAATGGAAAGTTAGCTGCTTCAATACCAGCTTTAGTTAACGCATTAAATAAAGTTGATTTACCAACATTTGGTAAACCGACAATTCCGCATTTAAAACCCATAAGTCAAATCCTATGCTTTAAAACTGTGAAGACGATTCATTGCTTTATTGAACCCGTCTTTAAACCATACCTCAGTACAACGCGCCGCTTCATCTACCGCAGCATCAATTGCACTCTGTTCAATCGCTGGCGCTTTACCCAAAACATAACCCGTCACTTTGTCTTTGTGACCAGGATGACCAATGCCAATTCGTAATCGCAAAAAGTCTTTATTATTGGCTAACCGGCTAATTGTATCACGTAAACCATTATGGCCACCGTGGCCTCCACCGCGCTTAAATTTCGCAATACCAGGCGGCAAATCTAACTCATCGTGAGCAACTAGGATATTTTCAGCAGGTATTTTATAAAACTGCGCCATGGCTCCAATTGCTTGACCACTTTTATTCATAAAAGTTGTTGGTACCAGCAATTTCACATCTTGGCCATTAATCGTCACCTGGCCAGTGAAACCATAAAATTTATTGTCGAGTTTAAGAGTTGCGTTGTAGCGGCGGGCCAGTTCTTGGATGTACCATTCACCAGCGTTGTGGCGTGTATTTTGATATTGCGAGCCTGGATTTGCCAGGCCCACAATAAGCTGAACTGAATCAGACATACTGATGATTATTCTTCAGCAGCTTCTTCTTCAGCATCATCTTCAGCTGCGCCTTTTGGCTTATCAATAGTTACAACAGCAACATCATGATCAGCACCTTTAGCTAACTCAACAGAAGAAACACCAGCTGGGAATTTAACGTCAGTCAAGTGCAAAGTTTCACCAACAGATAAACCAGCTACATCAACTTCGATAAACTCAGGTAAATCTTTTGGTAAACAGCTAACTTCGATTTCAGCAATATGGTGAGAAACTACACCACCAGCTTTAGTTGCAGCTTCTTCGTTTAAGAAGTGAACTGGAACTGTAGTGTGAAGTGCTTGGTCTGCAGATACACGTTGGAAATCTAAGTGAGTAACTTTTGGCTTGAACGGGTGACGTTGCATATCTTTTACGATAGCTTCAACTTTTTCACCGTCAATGTTCAAGTGTAAAACTTGAGAATAAAAATGCTCATGCTCTTGAGCTTGTAAAACTTTGTTGTGCTCTAAAGTTAACGCAACAGCATCTTTACCAGCACCATATAATACAGCTGGAACTTTGTCTGCGTGACGTAGGCGGCGGCTCGCACCTTTCCCCACTTCTGTACGCACACTTGCATTTAATTCGATAGTAGTAGACATAACATCTCTCCAAAATAATAAATAGCGTGGTTACTTTGCGACCAAATAACCACATAAAACCCTAACCACCCGATTGGTAGAATTAGGGCGGCGTAGTTTAGCACTGACAGATAATTGAAGGAAGTATTATTTTTGAGCGAATTTACCGCATTGGGGTTAATGGTCGTGGTTAAGAATATTAAACAAGATTTGTTTAACCATAGAAGGTTCAAATGGTTTATCACAAATAGCATTCACGCCTGATTGAGCAATATTGGCCAAATGTGAGTCATTAGCTTCAGACGACACCATGAGCACAGGAACATGGGAATGCTGACCAGACGAACGAATAAACTCGGTTAATTCGCGTCCATCGACTTCTGGCATATTGTAATCGGTCACAACCAAATCAAACATTTCGTGTCCAAGTATAGTCTGAGCTTCCGAGCCGTCTACAGCTTCGGTAATGCGCTGCACCCCCAAATTAGCTAATACACGTTTAATGTGATTTCTTGCCAAACGACTATCATCGACCACCAATACACGGACGTCGTGCACATCAAACAAGTCTAATTCAAGCTCATCTGGCACTAACAAGTCTAAAGTTGAATTAATCGCAGTACCCAAATGCTCTGAGGTAAAAGGCTTAGGCAAAATAGCGACAACACCGGCCTGTTTAAATTCTTCCAATTGGCACTTTCGCCACTCACTAGACACTAACATAAATGGGATATCAGCGAGGCTTTCGGTATGTTTGATAAAATGCAATAGCTCTAGTCCGGTGCCGTCAGGAAAATGTAACGCACAAATAACTAAGTCAGGGTGGCTTTTTTCTAATGCAATTTTAGCCGACTCAATATCAGTTGCTTCACGAATATGCACTATGTCTTCCTTTTCTAAATGTCGCGCTATGACCTTTCTTTGTGTCACTGAAGGCTCAACTAATAGAATGGATAAATCAGACGGGTTTAATTGGTGCATAAAACAACTTTCCTACATCAGCTACAACATTGCCAAACGTACTGCAAACGTTAACAATAAATTAAACATCGATTAGATAATACTCTCTGGCTAAATTCAAGTTCAATTAACTTAGCCTGAGTAAATTAATCTGATTCGCACGAAAAAATAATTGCGAATTTTATTGTTTTTACAATTTCACATACAGAGATCTACTGCTAAACTCATCATCATACAGACTTTTTTCAATTTACCGACAAGCTGGAGTATCTGGTTTGCTGGACAATCGCTTCATGGATTATTAATAGGTGGACACGCATGAGTTTAAGTAAAAGCCTTTCATCTGATGGCAAAACCTTCACTATTCAGATCGCAGGAAAATTCGATTTTAACTTAGTCCAAGAATTTAGAGCTGCGTATTCAAATGTGGGTGACACTACACCGCAAGTTGTAATTGACTTGAGAGATACTGAGTATATGGATTCATCTGCACTTGGCATGTTATTAAATATGCAAAAGAATTTGGGTTCCAAAGTAAGTGGCATAAAAATCGCAAACTGTCGTCCGCAAATCCGGAAAATTTTGCAAATCTCGCGCTTTGATAAAAAGTTTGAAATAGATTAAGCGCAACTCGACCGGAGCCATTTCATGCATATACTTGTGGTTGACGACCAAGATTTAAACCGAGCAATGCTGGAGTATATGCTTGAACAAGAGGGACATCAGGTCTCAATGGCTGTTCATGGAAAAGATGCCATTGAACGATTCGAAAATATTAATCCTGACATCGTCCTGCTTGATGTCATTATGCCTGAAATGGATGGCTTCGAAACAGCCCCCATTTTAAAGAAACTCGCTGGCGACCTACATTTACCTATCATCTTTATCACCTCATTAGATGATCAAGATTCTATGTTGCGCTGCTTAGACGTTGGTGGCGATGACTTTTTAGCCAAACCGTTTGATAAGCTGATCCTTTCGGCCAAAATCAAAGCTCATGGCCGCAGCCGGGAGCTCTCAGCCAGAATATTGGAACAACGCAACCAGCTTAAGTTTCATCAATTACAAACCGATCGTGAGCATCAAATTGTTGAGCATATATTTGCCAACGCGCTGAGTAAAAACAACGCTCGTCCCGAAATTGTTGAGCATTACCTCGCACCTGCATCAACTTTCAACGGCGATCTCTTGCTTACCAGCCGCAGTCCTTTGGGTGGCAATTATGTCTTTTTAGGTGACTTTACAGGGCATGGACTTGCAGCTGCAGTTGGAGCATTACCCACAGCTCAAACCTTTTTTGAACTGACACAAAGGGGTTTATCCGCTGGAGACATCGCCCGAGCCATCAACATCCGCTTGTTACAGCTGTTACCAAACGATATGTTTTGTGCCGCCTGTATTATAGAATTATCTTGTAGTGGCAAAGCGGCATCTATTTGGATTGGCGGCATGCCAGATTTACTCATAGTCGATAAACAAGTTGGTATCAGAAATAAAATCCAGTCGCAGCATATGGCTCTTGGCGTGTTAGATGACGACGAATTTGAGCATACACTGATTAATTGCGAGCTCAGCCCAAGTGACCGCTTGGTTGTATACACTGATGGCATTACCGAAACCATGAATTCAAACGATCAAATGTTTGGCCAAGAGCGCTTTGAAGCTTTGTACAATAAGAACCCCAAAGCAGATATTATTGACGTTATCCAAGTATTGGACAATTACCGTGGTAAAGAGCATCAATTGGATGATATTTCAATTGTACAAGTAAACTGTTTAAGCTCCCCGAGCCCAGAGCTCAACAACCAAAAAGATATCCCCCCCTTGCCGTGGCAAGTCAACGTGGAGCTAACCCCTGACGACATAAAACAAACAGATCCTGTTGCTCAAGTGCTTGATATGGTGTCAGCTTTTCAAGGCATGGAAAAACATCGCTCTACCCTATTTTTATTGTTAGCTGAAATGTACAACAACTCAGTAGACCATGGGCTACTCAAGCTGGATTCAAACGTTAAAAATGAAGACGAAGGCTTTTTCGAATTCTACCTGCAAAGACAAGCAGCATTAGAAAATTTAACGGAAGGCAAATTACTACTAAATGTCGCGCACAATCCACAAAACAATAGCGTGCGGCTATCGATAACAGACAGCGGCGATGGTTTTGATGCCGAGCAGGTAAAAGCGCAGTTGAAAGATTCAGACCATCATGGGCGCGGACTAAAACTCATATGTGAGTTAGCCAAAACACTCGACTACAGAGATCAAGGCCGCACCATAATAGTAGAATATGCGTTAGATTAACTTATTCATCGCTATACACATTTTCAAATACGTAATTGGTTGCTTCAACAAAGCCTTTTACGCTACCACAGTCAAAACGCTTGCCTTTAAACTTATAACCAATCACTTTGCCTTGCTTAGCTTGTGCTAATAATGCATCCGTTAATTGAATTTCACCGTTTTTACCCGGTGGGGTATTACGAATAATTTCAAAAATATCTGGCGTTAAAATATAACGGCCAATAATTGCTAAATTAGACGGAGCATCTTCTACAGCTGGTTTTTCAACCATATCAGTTACACGGAACTTATCATCGGCAATTTTATCACCTGCGATTACACCATACTTAGAAATGGTCTCTTTTGGCACTTCCATCAATGCAACAACAGAACAGCCAGTCTCTTCATGGATTTTCGCCATCTGAGCCATGACACCTTCGCCGCCCACTTCTTCTGGCAAACATAAATCGTCAGCCAAAATAACGCCGAATGCTTCGTTCCCCATTAAAGTTTCACCACACAAAATTGCATGACCCAAACCTTTCATCTCAGGTTGACGAGTAAAAGAAAAAATACCGTTATTCATTACATAACGTACCGACTCCAAATATTTTTCTTTACTGGTACCAGAGATTTCTCTTTCTAACTCGTAAGAAATATCGAAATGATCTGCGATAGCACGCTTAGTTCGGCCTGTCACAAAACCAACATACTTCATTCCAGCTTCTAATGCTTCTTCAACACCATACTGGATTAAAGGTTTATTAACGATAGGCAGCATTTCTTTTGCTTGTGCTTTGGTAGCTGGTAAAAAACGAGTACCGTAACCAGCAGCTGGGAATAAACATTTTTGAACCATACTTGGTTTCCTTTTGTTGTTCATCATTATGTTTCTGTGTGCGTATATACGCGGCTCATATGATAATGCTATGACATAACTCGGATCTCAAGATGTTTACTGGCAAATTTAGCAAATTTAAGCACATGTTCTCGAATAACGCGCTAAAATAGTGCAAAACTTCGCCAGCACATCTACAAATTAATCACCAGCAAATATTGTTCCGAAAATTTAACCAAGCGTAAAAAAGTAAAGAGATGGTAAATCTACTTGCACAAACCTTAGCATGTGTGCTTAATAAAACTTAAGTTTACAGCACAGTAGGATTTGTTACATGCCAACACAGTATTCCTTACTTACTCGGCTCTGCCACTGGGTTAGTGCCGTAATGATATTAGCTTTGTTTTTTGTCGGTATTTGGATGGTCGAATTAAGTTACTACGATGACTGGTACCAAACAGCGCCCACCCAACACAAAAACTTTGGCATCGTACTTTTTATTATCGTACTGATTCGTATCGCCGCACGCATTATTTATCCAAGCCCAGCCCCCATAGGTCAAAAGTGGGAACAAGTAGCAGCGAGCATTACGCACAAGCTAATGTACATCTTACTGCTGAGCATTATGTTAAGCGGCTACTTAATCTCTACCGCAAGTGGCAAACCCATCATGTGGTTTGATTGGCTCCCCATTCCAGCCACAATTGCCTATGCAGATACACAAGCCGATTTAGCTGGTGATTTTCATCAATATGCTGCCTATACATTGATAGCATTAGTGATCGTTCATATCGCTGGAGCCGTTAAACATCAAGTGATAGACAAAAATTCCATTTTCAAACGTATGATTTAAAAACTAACACAAGGAAACTGACATGAAGAAACTACTTATTTCATTAGCAGCGCTACTACTATCTGCCAACGCATATAGTGCAACCTACGTCATCGATGACGACAACAAAGGCGCACATGCATTTATTAATTTTAAAATTAAACACTTGGGCTACAGCTGGTTAACTGGACGCTTTAATCGCTTTTCAGGAACATTCGACTATGAAGCAGACAAATTGGCTCAAAGCTCGGTCGAGGTCACAATAGACACCAGTAGTATCGACAGTAATCATGCTCGCCGAGACAAACATTTACGCAGCGATGATTTCTTAGATGTCGATAAATTTCCAAAAGCAAAATTTGTCAGCACTGATATAAAAGTGATCAACGACAACAAGTTTCAAATTATCGGCGATTTAACTTTACATGGTGTAACCAAACAAATTGCAATTGATGCACACAAAATAGGCGAAGGTAAAGATCCATGGGGTGGTTATCGAGCTGGTTTTTCAGGCACCACAGAAATTGCACTAAAAGACTTTGCTATCGAGAAAAACTTAGGCCCAGCTTCAACACATGTGATTTTAGAATTACATGTTGAAGGTATCCGCAAATAAAGCGAGGGCATCAAATAAACGATTTGATGCCCTATCCTTTAAACACCACCACGCGGGTCTGTGGCGCTTGGTGTAACGTATTAAGATTGCGTTAATTTGGTGTGTAAGAGATCTCTGATATAAAAAGTGAGTCAAGCCAGAAACTTTTCGCAATTAAGTATCACAACCCCGTTCTAATTATCTGATTTTAATGGGATTTATCTAATATCCCACTAAAAACCAGCTGAGCCTTAATAATTTTTTTCTTTTTTGCAGCTCCACACCCACGCAAAAATCACTAATATTTAACTCGTACGGACGCAACAGGAAACAACAAGGTAGTTGTTTGGTTTAATGACTAAACCACAAGGGATAGGACACAACAGGATGTTTATTATGGACATGCAGTCCATATCCATGGAAAAGCGCAGGAAGCCTTTGGAGTAATGCAGCTAACCGTTAAAAACGCCTCAACTTTTTCGAGGCGTTTTCTTTTTCTTTTCCACTTAAAGCCAATTCTTTTTCAACTCCCCATTGATAATGGAAGATAATGCCCATATAAACTTGGCACAAAATCTGATCTCGGGCTATAAATAAAGTTTAAACCCAAATTTATGATTGCCTACTCAGACTCTTTTTGATATAGATAGCCGCCTAGCGATAAGCTGGCGTAGAATTAGGAGAAGTGAGATGCCCGCTGGCACAAAAACAAAAGCAACTGGCATAATAGCTCAAGCAGGTTTACAACCTTATCAGCTCAGCCCTGATGAGGATTATATGAATGAAGCTCAGCTTGAACATTTCAAAAAGATACTGGCAACTTGGAGAAGCCAACTGCGTGCGGAAGTGGATAAAACCATGCACCACATGCAAGATGAAGCAGCTAACTTCCCAGATCCAGTAGATCGCGCATCACAAGAAGAGGAGTTCAGTTTAGAACTGCGCACTCGAGACCGTGAGCGTAAGTTGATCAAAAAAATCGAGAAGACTTTACAGTTAATCGAAAACGAAGATTTTGGTTACTGCGAAGAGTGTGGTGTAGAAATAGGCATTCGCCGCCTAGAAGCTCGCCCTACTGCTGATTTATGTATCGACTGTAAAACTCTAGCCGAGATTAAAGAAAAGCAAAACGCTGGTTTATAACTGTCACTTACGCATGCTTGAAATATCAAGCATGCTAGGGCGTGTTGATCTTTCGTGTACACGCCCTAGCTTTTAAAGCTTTATGACTTATATAGGCCGCTTTGCACCCTCCCCGTCAGGGCCATTACATTTTGGTTCATTGGTTGCTGCGCTCGCAAGTTTCTGTGACGCGAAAGCTCACCAAGGACAATGGCTCGTCAGGATGGAAGATATTGATCCCCCGCGAGAAATGCCTAAAGCTAAACAGATTATTCTGCAGCAGCTAGAAGGCTTCGGTTTGCATTGGGATGGACAAGTCCTTTATCAAAGCCAACGATTAGACTTGTATCAACAGCAGATTGATACTTGGTTATCATTGCATCAAGCATATGCATGCCGCTGCACGCGCAAACGACTCAAAACAATTCAGCATATTTACGATGGCTACTGTTCAGATAAAAACCTGCCAACTGAAAACAGTGCAATTCGTTTTGTAAATACCAGCCAGCAAACAGAATTTACCGACCTTATTTATGGTAAATGCGCTTTTGCAGCACAGCACTGCCAACAAGATTTTATTATCAAACGTAAAGATGGGTTAATCGCTTATCAACTTGCTGTATGCTTGGACGATGTAACACAAGGTATTAATCATGTTGTGCGCGGATACGATTTAATTGATACAACCATTTGGCAACACACATTGATAAAGCAGTTAGGTGGAACACCACCTAACTACGCGCATGTACCACTTGCATTTGCCGAAGATGGTCGCAAACTCAGCAAACAAAATGGTGCAAGCGCGATAGATATCAAACAAGCACCACAGTTGCTTGTACATGCGCTTGAACATTTAGGCTTGCAACCACCCAAATTGTTGCACAAAGAGTCGGTCGAACAGATAATTTTATGGGCTATCGAGCATTGGCAACGACAAAAAGTGCAAAATGTTGCGGTAAAACCGCCCAATAGTGTTTAAAAAATTCTCATTTGCGCGCGCTTGTTATATTATTGCGCCAATTTTTTCAGCTAAAAGGTAAAACCCATTATTACTCGTGTCTTGAATTTGTGTAAAAAAGTCTTGAGCGGCCAAAAAAGCTCAGTCAAAGCAACAGCCGAATTGCAAATTATTCCGCGTGCACAGCACAACATATCACGTAAAGATATCAGTAAAAATGCGCTGAAAGTCTTATATCGGCTAAAAGATGCAGGCTACGACGCATACCTTGTCGGTGGTGGCGTACGTGATTTACTTTTGGGTTTAAAACCAAAAGACTTTGATATTGTCACCAATGCCACTCCTGAACAAATAAAAAAATGTTTTAGTAACTGTCGCTTAATCGGTCGACGTTTTCGTTTAGCTCATATTGTATTTGGCCGAGAAATTATTGAAGTTGCGACATTTAGAGGTCACCACGAGACTGACAACAGCAAGCACAAATCTGATGATGGCCAGTTACTGCGCGATAATGTCTATGGCGATATAGACCAAGACGCAGAACGTCGTGACTTTTCAGCAAATTCTTTATATTACGACATAAAAGACTTTTCTATTCGCGACTATTGGGGAGGTGTAGCGGCCATTGCCAACCGAGAAATCGAGTTAATTGGTGATCCCGATACACGTTACCGTGAAGACCCAGTCCGTATGCTGCGTGCTGTCCGCTTCGCGCAAAAGTTAGATATGCAAATCACCCCACGCTCAGCTAAACCTATTTATCAATTGGCACCGCTGTTGCAAAACATTCCAAAAGCACGCCTATTTGAAGAATGTTTAAAACTGTTTTTAGCGGGCAAAGGACTAGACACTTTTAAAAGTCTAATTGAGTTTGGACTTTTTCAACAAATTTTCCCAAACCTTGCGGAATCGGTCGCCAGCGAAAATGCAGCGTATCAATTGATGAGCATAGCACTTAGGAATACAGACACACGTATCAACAACGAAATGCGTGTGACCCCAGCATTTTTGTTTGCCGCGTTTTTATGGCATGAAATGGAACAAGCGCGCGAGCACTACCAAGCTCAAGGCATGCCTGCACAAGATGCACTGCATACCGCCGCCAGTGCGGTATTAGATGGCGGCCAATACAATGTTACGATACCAAAGCGCTTTTCAACGACCATTCGAGATATATGGGCGTTACAGCCACGCTTAGAGAAACGTGCAGGTAAACGCTGCTTAAAATTACTAGAACATCCAAAATTTAGAGCAGCTTACGACTTTTTGTTACTGCGAACTGAGATTGCCCAAGGCGAGCAAGCAACTGAACTCACTGCAATATGTACTTGGTGGACAGAATTGCAAAAGTCGGATGCGGGCAAACAAGCAAGTTTAGTCAATCAGCTAAATAGCCAAGCAGATAAACGACGCCCACGCAAGCGCCGTAACAATGGCAAACGCCCATACAATAAACGACGCCGTAGCAATAACTCTGAACAAAGTAACAATGACTAAAGTGTATATCGGGCTTGGCAGCAATTTAGCCAACCCACAACAACAAATTACCGATGCGTTGAACGCTCTAGCTGATTTACCTAACGTATCAAGCCTGCAGGTTTCATCTCTGTATGCGAGCAAACCCATGGGTCCACAAGATCAGCCTGATTATGTAAACGCAGTGGCTAGCTTTAGCTGGGTAGGCGAGGCTTTAGTCCTGCTCGACGAGTTACAGCGCATTGAACAACTGCATGGGCGTGTACGCAAAGCAGAGCGCTGGGGGCCAAGAACATTGGATTTAGATATCATATTGTACGGCGAACAAACAATTGAAAGCGAACGGCTAGTAGTCCCTCATTATGGTATGCACCAACGCTCATTTGTTTTATATCCGCTAGCCGAACTCTCACCAGAGCTTATTTTACCTTGCGGTACGCCATTGACGCAGCTTTTAAACACAGTACCAGCTGGCGATCTCAGCATTATCAACTAACTTGTATTTACTTGTATAAACAGCCAACTCGAGAAGCTTATGCAAACAATTAGCGATTTAACTCAACTCAGACAACAAATTAAAACATGGAAACAACAGGGTGATACAGTGGCTTTTGTGCCAACCATGGGTAACTTGCATCAAGGACATATCTCGCTAGTTGAAGAAGCAAAAAAGCACGCAAACAGAGTGGTTGTCAGTATTTTTGTAAACCCTATGCAGTTTGGTGAAGGTGAGGATTTAGACAAATACCCTCGAACTTTACCAGCTGACAGCGAAAAACTAATCGCAGTTGATACAGATTTATTGTTTACTCCTACCGCCCAAACCATCTACCCCAAGGGGTTAAATGCCCAAACTTACATTGAAGTACCAGGCGTTTCGGATAATTACTGTGGTGCTTCTCGCCCTGGTCACTTCCGTGGAGTGGCAACCATAGTAAACAAGTTGTTTAACTTGGTTCAGCCGGATGTAGCATGCTTTGGCGAAAAAGATTTCCAACAGCTGCAAGTTATTCGCACTATGGTTGAAGATCTAGCTATGCCAATTGAAATTATTGGCGTGCCAACGGCTCGTGAAACAAATGGTTTAGCAAAAAGCAGTCGCAACGGGTATTTATCTAGCGCACAAAAACAACAAGCCGGAATAATATACCAAAGTTTATTGCAAGCGGCAGACAAACTACAACAACAAAAACCTCTTGAAGAAGTGAAAGCTTTTATAGCGGAGCAAATCAGTCAACAAGGCTTAACCATTGATTATATTGAAATTGCAGAGCGTAGCCGCATGCAAGACGCCGTTGCCGGTGATAAAAAACTGGTTATTTTAGTTGCGGCGCTTCTTGGGCAAACTCGCTTGATTGATAATTGGCAGGTTGATTTAAATTAGCTGCTTCAACTCTGGTGCAAAACGGCTGGAACACCCGGGCAGGGAGTCGTCGAGCCAGTTAGAATGCTTTTCGCAAAAACGCTTCAAGCCCATCCCTGGGCCGCTCTCAAACGGTATCCCTACCGATTGGAAGTTTTGCGAAAAGCATTCTAACCATCTCTCCTTACATCTGTATTGCTACCTAAACGGTTTACCTATTCACAATCTCTATCCTTACTAAGCTTCGACTTTGCTGCCAGAAAATACCAGCAACTTTTTTGTTGAAAAAGGCGAATGAGCATGTTGTGAACAAAACTTCACAAGAGAGGGATATCTTGTAAGAGCACCCCATGGATGGGCCCGCAGCGATTTTGTGAACAATATCTCATTCACCTTTTGTATTCTTTGGCACCATTTCCTAGCGATTCAAATAGAGAGATTTACATCTGAAGGCTAAGCATTTTTAGCTGCAATCCACTGCGCCATATATTGGGTGCTTTTCATTGTATGATGTTGCAACATAGCACCGATAATATTTTGTGCCCGATGCGCAACTAAATCTTGCTGAATCGCTTCAACCCGAATACAAAATTCAGGTAAAAATTTACTCGCTCGAAAATGCTCTAACAAAACCCAAGCTTTATCTTGCGCAGCCTGCCACAAAACTTGATTGTTATACAACTCAACTGCCTTATTCGCAATTTCCTCAGCCCCGTCGGCTATCGCGCCAGGCCAATAAATATTGGGCTTACCGGCATTGACTATCTCAGATTCAAAGTACCCTTCAATCCCTACATTAGTAGTTACACTCGGCGTACCTAGTTGCATCGCTTCGAATAACTTACCTTTTAACCCTGCACCAAATCGTAACGGAGCCATACACACACGAGCATTACCAACAACTTGATGTGCGTCATCAGCCCAGCCTTTAACCAAAAACCTTTGTTTTGGGTTATGTAAATCTGTTACTTTTTTCGCTGGGTATGCCCCATAAATATGCAACTCAGCATCTTTAATTTGTTTACTAATCAGCGGCCAAATATGCTGCTTTAAATACAGCACGGCATCCCAGTTCGGTTCATGTTTAAAATTGCCGATAAAAACAAAGTTTGCTCTTTGGGCAAAATGCTTAGATTGTTGCTTAAACTGAGTCAACTGTGCGCTATCTAATACAAAAGGCAAATAAGCCAGAATATGAGGGGGCAGGTTAAATTGATTAATCAATAAATCCATTTCATAGTGTGAAATCACTAGTGACAAATCACAACGCCATATTGCGGCCAACTCACGCAGCACGATATCCTGCAAATAATCTTGGGCCTGTAGTGGTCTTTGCTGCTTGTAGGCCAGCATACGTATATGCCGCAAACTCCACAAATCTTCTAAATCAAGAATGCGCATTGCATTCGGGCAATGTTTAGCCACCCGCCAGCCAAACTGTTCTTCAATCATAAAACGATCAAACAAAACAACATCTGGCGCAAGATCAACAACAAAATCATCGAAGCTTGGACAATTGAGTTTAATCTGTGCTTTTTGAATTCCTAATTGCTCGAATGGATATCGGTGAACACTTTCGCTAGCCGCACAAGCAAAGGTAATTTGGTAGTTTTGCGAGAGAAAAGACTTAAGTAAGGTTAACATATATTGGCCAGCTGCCGATGAATTCGGCTCTGGCCATACATACCCGATGACCAATAATTTTTTAATCGAGGACAATAATGACTCCTGCATCATTAAAAAATTGACTTGCAATTAACTGCTGCAATTTGGCAGCTATTTTTTCATTCACCACTATATCTGTTCGGCTATTGTTAGATTGCGCAGCCTTAATAATCCACGGTCGCTCACCGACTTTCGGATGGCGTTGTGCAAAACTTAAATCACGGGTGAATAAAGAAACCAAACGACCATTTTCTAGAATCGCATCCCTAGCTTGTTTTTTCGGATAAAGCTTTTTGCCTGATTTCGAATAGATTTTCGGTGACATTGACGGGACAAAGTGACCGCCACGCACATCAATAATTAAACCAGTAGGCAAAACATCAGATTGAGCACTAGGTGCATTTTTCTGGTTCACGCCCTGTTCTAATTGTAGCAAGCGCGCCTCTAATTGTTCTAAACGACGCAATATTTGTTGGTTTGAAGTAGCAGCATGTGCCTTTGCTGGCATTAACCAGCTTAGACTTTTACCAACGCCATCCAATAAATAATACAACGCCGTTTTTTGGCTCTCTAGGTCAAATGCATGTTGATAGATAGTTTGCGACAAGTTACCTGCCAATGGTGCGGTAACAGTTACTCGGCAAGTACCATCCGCTAAAGGTGTTTTTTCGGTAATTAATGCATTACGTACCACCCCCTCAACCGAGGTCGAAACCTGATCACTCGCCAGCATATATTTTTCAACTACAGTTGTCGCTTGCACGCGCACACCTTTAGTCGCCTCTAACAAATTTCGTTGCGCATCGGCAATTGCAGCGCGACAAGCTAACAACGGAATGACATGAGGTGGCTTGTTTGGTGGTGCAGCCCCCATACCTTCGGCTTCAATCTTGCCTTTCGACCAATTTACAGCACCCGCAGCACCAACAAACTCAGTGTATTCACCCGTTTGATTAGCTGCGACACATCCACTGAATAATGCTGCAACCAAAGAAATTGTTTTAATCGCTTTCATTTGAATGTCCATTAGTAGTTCACTTCACCTAATACTGTTGCTTGACTTGCAGCAGGTGACCAAAAATTACCTTTTGCATCAACCGGATAAATCGATGAGCTCTGAATATGAAATGGCTGATTGTCGGCAAACGACGTTTGTTTAAACGTCACCTGAGCATGGCCAGAAACAATAACCCCAGCAGTGTTACTACCTTGAATTTTGCTCTGTTCAACCCAAACATTTGCTGTGCCCGAAATATCCAGTGCACTAAATCGATTGCCGACAAACTCACACTGACTAATATGCGGTTTACCGGCTTGAATGGTTAGAGCCACGTCAGCGCCTTTTACATGCAAATGCTTTAATTCAACCGTTTTATTAGACTGTAAACTGGCAAATTGCACAAAACCAGAGGTTTGCGCACCTTTCACCACCACAGGTCTAGAAACATCTCCATACACGTAAAATTGGCCAAAAATCTGCAAGTGAGCATTTTTACTGACAATAATCTCGACTCCAGGTTCAATCAACAGTGCCGAGCTTTCAGACACCAGCATAGGCTGGCGCAAATAATAGGGGCTGTTGGCGAGTGTCATTGTCATTGGCTGCTCAATTTTACTGGGTAAATTACTCTCTAAAGCAGGCAACGTATTAAATCTTAAATCAGGCAAAGGTTTAGCATTTATCAATGCAGGCTCACTTAAATTACCCACGGCGTCTATCGCCACCACCTCTAACTCATATTCAACGAAATTGGATAAACCAGCAATTTCAATTTGCTTACGGGTTGTTTTACGTACCAGTTGTTTTTGATTATTGATAGCGTCTAGTAAATAAACTTGATATTCAGCGACATCTGAATCTGTATTCTGCCACATCAATTTGAGTAACTGGTCATGGCTAGAAGCTTGCAGGTTTTGTGGTGTTTTTGGTGGCAGGTTATCAATGGTTAATAAACCAAAAGGGCTAATCCAACGGCTGATATTACTGTTTTCGTCCATTAATACCCCTTCAACTACAACAGCGTCTGCATTAGCTTTTTTCGATACTGGAATTTTGCCGATATATTCACCAGGCTCTACTTCCTGTAAATCAAAACTGCCAACACCGTCAATAACGGCTTGCGCACGCATCCCTGCCTGTCCTTGGATCCCAACCTCTAAAATATCACCGTATTTTAAAATTTTATTCATGCCATTGTGCACAACGGCTTTAATTTCAGGCCCCGCTTTAGTGGTTAACCTTGGCGGATGAGGCATTACCCGAGCAAGCTCACGACCAACATCATCGGCGGCTCGCAACAAATTCTCTTCTTTTAAGTGCATAGTCGCAAGTGCAGCGTTTAACAATAAACCCACAGGTGTTACCGATGCACCACCCGCTCGGCTGGTTGCAGAATCAGACTCTTGCCACAGCACTTCGCCATTTCGATTAATCAGGGTTAACTCAACACCAACCTTTATTTGAGTAATAACACCAGCAAACAATCGCTCAAAGTCGGTAATCGAGCCATACAAAACCGCATCCACTTCTAGTATGTCCGCTAAACTTGCAGCATCCATTTGATATGCTGTATCCAGCGGAATGCTTGCAATTCGCAGTTTGTCATCAACCGCTTGCCAATGCAGCATATGGTAATTTTTTGACGAAACGTGGTTAAAGATTACTCGACGAACGATTTCAAATGCACCAGCTGACTCGGTGCGATTTTCAAAAGGAAGTATTGCAAGTGTTTTAGGTAACTTGCTCTGAGCCAAACTCACCTGCTCTTTGTCTTCTTCTAGTAAATTCTCAATTTGATTTAAAGGTGCGTTAACTAGTACAGCATCTTCATTACTAACAGCACAACCAAATAGAAAAAATAGCGGCAACAGTATAGACAGGCTCACTTGCCGAACATGTTTCATATGTTTGATTCCTTTGTAAATGCTCAACTCATTTTATTGTAAACCATAATAGCCAAGAAAAGTTGAGCCAAGGCACAGATTTAACCATAATATAGTGCTGAAATACTCAAACTGAAGAATTCACTGCCAATGAACCCTTTTGAAAACCCAGATCATAACTTAAACGCAGTTGGCCTGCGCTGCCCAGAACCCGTTATGATGGTTAGACAAGCCGTGCGAACAATGGCTAAACACGAAACCCTATTAGTAAAAGCGGACGATCCTTCAACAACCCGTGACATACCTAGCTTCTGCCGTTTTATGGAGCATAAATTAGTTGCACAACAAATTGACCAACGCCCCTATTTATTTCTCATACAAAAAGGGTTATAAAAAGGGCTTAAGGGCTAGCGCTTCTGGCACATATAGTCTTTAATTAGGAATTAATATCACAACTAATCTAATAAGAAGGTATTTTATGAGTTTAATGACTGTTGCGGAAGTTGCCGAATTTTTGGGAGTGCAGGACGTTAGAGTATTGCGTTTGGAAAGAGAACATTTACTAATTGCTGCCGACAAAAATGAAGATGGCGCACCTTTGTTCGAAAAAGAAAGTGTCGAAAAATACAAAGAATTGGCCCAAAGGTTAGGTGGAATATAACGCCGCTACAACACATTATCATGAGGTACCGAGTGCTCGCACTCGTGGTTTGATATGGACATAACATCAATTTTCACGCTTAGTTTGCCGCTATTCATTTTATTGTGTGCGGCACAAACATTTGTAGCTTTTACATTCCGAACCTTTTGGCATTATGCCTGTACAGCCATCACTGCATTCAGTTTATTACTCGTGTTAGCTGGATTAACAGGTATGGTGAGCGCGCTGCTGCTGTTGCCTATTTGTGCTGCCACATTAATTTGGGGATGTGCTCAATTAGCTTTGCTCGCCCGCACTTTTATCACTTGTGTTAATAGTACAAATGAATCGCGCGTGCGCAACCTCAATGAATCTGCAACGTTACAACATTTAGCATTGCACGATAGCACCACTGGGTTGCCCAACCAACAAAGGTTACAACAATGGCGGCACCACCATACTGAAGGTCAGCATGTGTTATGCGTTATAAAACTAACCGATGTGTCTCAGTTAAATCAAACACTGGGTTACCAGACAACAGACTTGGTATTAATACAAATCGCGCAGCGAATTAACAAAAGCTTATTCGCAATTGACGCGGTAAAACCGCTAGAAAACGATAAAAAGCTAGTCTCATTAGGCGGTGTGCGCTTTGCACTGATTATCGACCAAGGCAATAGCTCACATATAGTAGAAACTGTCTATCAGCAAATTAAAAAAGCACTGCCCGATCCAATACCTTATGAATCCATGATGCTCAGTTTATCGTTCGAGATGGGCGTCAGTGGTCAAATATCCGATGCCAAACAAATTGCAGAATGCATTCAGCAAGCACAAACGGCAATTGATTACCTCAGCCCAGGGTTAGAGGGCTATGCAGCTTACACTCAAGATATGGATATCTTTAATAAAACTCAACAAAAGTTATTGTCAGATCTAAGCCAAGCAATCAAACTACAACAACTTAGCTTGTTCTCTCAGCCGATTATCAACCTTGAGAACAAACAATTAATAGCCGCAGAAAGCTTGATACGTTGGCGACACCCCGAGTTTGGTTTAATTGAGCCTGAGCGATTTATTGAGTTAGCACAGCGCACGGGCGTTATTTACTCGATAACTCAATGGGTTGCTAAAACCTCCATCCAAGCTTGTAGCCAATGGCACCAGCAAGGGTTGGAAATCGACGTCAGCATAAATCTTTCAAGCAAAGATTTACTCCAGCATGAATTTGTCGACTTTTTGGCTCAAGAACTAGATACACACCATTTGCAAGCTAGCGCGCTCATTGTTGAAATAAGAGAGCAAGCATTGATGCAAGAACCTGTTATATCACATAGTATAATTGAACGTTTAGCCGCAATTGGTATTAAAGTAGTGATAGATGACTTTGGCACAGGTTTTAGCTCGCTGTCCCACCTCAGAGCATTGCCCTTACATGGAATCAAAATAGACCGGCAATTTATTAAATTGATGAATAAAGGCAAAAAGCATCAAACGCTAGTGAACACTATGGTCGATTTAAGCAGAAACCTACACAGAAAAGTGTTTGCTGAAGGAATAGAAGATATAGAACAAGAAAAAGTTCTAAAATCAATGGGCTGCCAATACGCCCAAGGATTCGTATACAGCAGACCAATAGAAATAGAAGGCATTGCCAGCTGGGCTAAACAATGGCAACAACAATTAGAAAGCTAGGCTACTTCTTCAAAGGCTGGCTTTTAATAACGTTTTGCACTTCGCGTACCAAAATTTCAACTTCAGTAACACAGGCATTTTCAGTTGCATCTAACCAATCTAAACCAACTAATAAATCGTCCTGAACTAAACCTTCAAACCATTTATCTTTAAAAACTTCGTAGTCAATTTTGTATGGTTTGAAGTTTTGGTAACCACTATTAGCTTGAATAAAAGCGAGCGCTTTTTCTTCGCTCGACCAAAAAGGCATAGCCGCTTGGCCATCTTCACCTTGCGGGGTTGGAATACCTTGCTCATCCATAATGGTAAACAATACTAAGTCTTTGGCGACTTGCTGATAAAATGGGTATTCAATTTGGCTGGTGTTTGTCATATTTGCTAACCGTTAATAGATTCAAATTCATCAAAGTCGTCAAGAAAATGAGGACCTTCTGCACCATCGCGCAGATTAAGTTGTTTATAGTCCGCTACTTTAACCTGTTTATTTGTTAAAAACTCCACAATATTTTGACAGGTTAAGTCGATGTCGCGGTAAAAACTACCATTAATTTGTGTATGCGCTTTTAACGCCTGTTTAAATTTAGCAAAAAACCTTGGGTTGGGTGGGCATGGTGACTCCCAAAAAAAGTTCAGTGGGTACTGGCTAGTTAAACCTTCAACATTATAGTTTGCCCGCCCCATTACTTTTGTTGGTTTAGAGTGGTGTAACGATGACAAACCAACCGTACTATTAATAGTCACAGTACCACAACAGTTTTTCAGCATGGTCGGCAAATGGAGTTCATGGCCATATACTACTCGCTGTTGAATATCTAACTTAGCAGCAATTCGTCTAATTAACTTGCCATAGTGGCGAAATCCCCTATCCATAGGATGGTGCTTAAATACTAATTTTTTATCTTTTGGTGCGTGTTTAGCAAACGATACCATCACGCGGCGAATAAACTCTTTGACGTCTTGATAGTCAGAATGCGAATGAATTTGACTATCACAATGTACTTGCAAAGGCACAAAAAAGTATTGATTCGCCCAATTATCAACAATCCATTTGTCTAAATTGCTTTGTAATAATTTATATTTCCATTTGCGATAAATTGAAAATGCCCAGTACCTTAGCTCGTCTAAGTTAGTGTATTCTCTATGATGGCCATCATTGTACAACCAGATGCGACTCATTCCTCTTGCGCAATAATAACTCACCCCATAAAATAGGCGATGGAAAAAAGTTTGACCAAATGAATGCTCTGGTATTCTAGCCAGCTCATGCGTTTGCGCGAGCGTAGCCTGAGCATGGGCAACAGTCGAAATATTTAATGGTGAGTTTGCGTTGACCCCACCTTTTTCAAGAGTAATGTGATTAGGGCGCACATAACCTTCTTCAAAAGCCCAAAACTCAATATTAAATGTATTACATATTTCTTTGGCGATTGAATGGTAGCTGCGGCAATCTCCATAAACGACAATTGCATGAATGTTATTACGGCGGACAAACATTGAAAGATAACGCTGCCAGCTTTTTAAACTGCCGCGATAATTAAACACATGATCGGCATTTGAGAATATTGCATCCCCGCCATTAAAATTTATTTTATAAGTGGTATTGCCTAATTTAGACAAATGTTTGGCTAACTTGCCAAAAAACGGCCCTAATGGTCCTTGTAAAAACAAAATATTGCTCATACTGTGCAATGATTCCCTTAACGAGGTACTACAATTAACCGAAGCGGTTAACTAATAATGCTTCAAAAACAAAGCGTATTTTACGCCATTTCCGTAATAAAAATGTATTAATTTGTGACTGAGCGGCAAGTTTTTCGCTTTTACCAGCAAACTGCTGCACAATAAGTTCAGGTTTGGTATAAAAACCTGACTGCCAATCAATGTAATCTGGGTAGTCAATTAAAGTTGCGTGCACTAATTCGGCTAACGATAAATTGCGATTACGTCGACTAATCGTTAAAGCATCGCACGTTAACCCCCAACCAGCATAAAAAGGTAAGCCATAACAATAAACCTGCTTGCCACGTAGCAACGCTTCAAAACCAGAAAGTGAAGACAGCGTATGCAGCTCGTCACATTGTTCTATTAACTGAATAATTGAAGCTTGTTCAATTTGAATATCTGCAAGTGTGTTTACCGTGTCTTTGGCAATATTGCCAACCCGATTCCCAGTTAGCACATCAGGATGAGGTTTATAAATAATATAATCATCAGGCCTTAGCTTGCGCACTTGTTGCAACAACCCCAAGTTGGTGGAAATATCAGGGCAACCTGTTTGAATGGAGGCGTCATCTTCTACTTGGCCAACCACTAAAACAATTTTCTGTCCTGCCTTAGGTGAGATGGCACAATTAGCTGAGTCTTCCACATTATATTTTGAGACTTTGCTCTGATTAAGTAGTTGAATTAACTTATCAGCACGCTCAAGCTCTATAGGGCTAAAACACTTGTTTTGCAATATATCTTCAAGCCGACTGGAATGCTGCGGGTTAAAATAAATACCTTGATTGTCGACTACCAATGAAGAAGGCCTGCGTAAATCAGCACCTAAACCAACTGAACGAATAAAACCATCTTCAATACGTAAGAGATTATTTTTAAGCACAACTGGCGCATGTTCTGGAACGGCTTTTGCGCCCCACAGCAATAAAGCATCATTCTGTTGAGGTTTAATTTTTTTAAGCTGATTAGTGGTAACAAATACAACTTTCTTAGCATATTTACGCAAAAAGTAAGGCAAAAACGCCTTTTTCCACAAACTAAAATTACAGCAATATATTGTATTAAATTGCAGGGCTGTTTTTTGTAGTTGAATAAACTCAACAATATCTTCAGGATCGCAACGCTGTTGCGTAAGCGGGTTAACATAACGCACATAACAAAAATAAGCAGCGTAAACTAAATCGTCAATACTAACACTTTGGCGTTCAGCTTTTAATTGTTGGCGACGCTGTGGAATGTGCCCACGATCATCCGTTAACCCCCAGCCTGCATAAAAAGGCGCACCAAAGGTAACAACGGGTTTATTGTTGAGTAGTGCTTCAAAGCCCATTTGCGAACAAACGGTATACACCTTGCTCACCTGTTGAATAAGTGCAATTGGGTTACACGCCTGATATATAAACTGCACTCTATTGCAGTTTGTCCATTCAGGCTTAATAAAGCCTGTTTTTTTGCCTAGTAAAACGTCTGGATGCGCTTTTACATAAATGGTTGCAGTTGGATTTTCAGCTATCGCTGCTTGCAGCATTTGTTTAAATGAATCAGCGCTGGCATAACTATATTCAACCGACAAATCACCAAAGGTTTGGTCAATCACTAAAACTGCATTTTCAGCCAACTGCGGCGCTTGCTCCACTTGCCCACATAGATTGTATTTAGTGATTTGATTGTCGATTAAACTTTGGCGAAATGCCTTAACGCGCTCAGGCAAGTTTTGCTGCGCGCGATTACTAACAAACTCGTCATTCGACAAATTTAACCTAGCACTAAACTGCTGTGGAATACCCGCAGCGATATAGGCTTCCATATCAGACGGGTTAGTTGCATCGTAGTAGATACCAGTGGTGTCTACCGACAATGACAATAAATTAGACTTAGCTGTTGGGTGATTTAGATAGCCGATAAAGCCGTCTTCCAGTCTAAGTGTTGGCACCTCAGAGCTAAGCGCTCTAATTACCAAATTACTTAATGCGCTTCGCTTCTTTAGCCCCCAAACTATTAGTAGTAGCCCTGTTTCTAAAGATTCAGTGGCACAAAAACACTGAATATTATTCCTTTTTTTAAATAAACCAAATGATGTAAGTAATATCATGTAAGTAAGCTTTTTGAGTTTATGCGCGAAATGAAATGTAGGGAGACAACACCCCTAACTCTATTTGGGTATGAAACCGTCTAAACTTGTCCAGATCAGCCTTAGTCTTCGCTGAAACTTGATGCTCTATTTTTACAGGCCCAACCTGACGATAATCACCATCGGAAAAGGTCAGTGAATTAACTCGAAGCTTAGCAAAATATAGCACTTCAAAAATATAGGAGGCAGCGGAAGCGCCATAAAAGCTAATCAGGCGCTCAAAATACTCAGTGTCTTCACTCCTTCGTAAAACCATGAAAAAGCCAATCTCAGATATTACTTTTTCTCTTTCAAACATCATACTAACGATAGCTTTTGATACAACTCTACCGTTGATTTCATATATTGAATTATCCTCACTTACGCGGCAAAGATTACAAAATGAGAAAACCTTTTTTTTATTTGTAATCAGTGGATAAAGTTGCTTGGCAATACGATCTGGTAAAGCCACATCATCAGAATCTTGAAATGTTACATATTGGCCTCTAGCTTTTACAATTCCATGATTTCTACTGTATGCAGCTCCCTTATTCCACTTGTTTCTAATTATGCAAATCTTAGGGTTATTTGAGTACTCGCTCAGTATGTCCCAACTGCTATCATTACTATTGTCATCAATGATTATTATTTCTATGTGCTGGTAAGTCTGCTTCAATAAACTATCAATCGAAAGCTTTAGAGTAGAAGCACCATTAAAGTTAGGCATAATGATAGAGACTAAAGGCATGTCTAATTTTTTTAGGTGTTGATAAAAGTACCTTTTTTTTATCAACCAGAGTCCTTTTCGAATCCACTTAAACTGCCTCAATAACATAAACTGGCTAGCTTCAAAATAGCCAGCCATAAAAAACTTCAATTCCCTGCTATCGAGCAAGGAACGGAAAATATTGAGCGCAAGGTATCTTACATACTTGTTTTTTGAATCAGCAAAAAACAAGTACGGCGAAGTAAAAAACTTGTAAAACACTCTAGACTTCATATCGAGAACTATAAATTTCTATGCCGCAACGCTAGCTTATGAAGCAACAGAGCGTATTGCTTCAAATGTACGAGAGCAATTGTTACCATCCACCAACGGCAAGAGTTTAACCATACGATCATAGTATTTTTTGGTTGGTACTCCATTATTGTCTAAAACCAAGGACAATTCATTTACTAAAGTTTCTTCATCGTATGACACAGCTCCAAACCCATCATCAACGTAGTCGAAAAAACCTTTTTTACAAACATGACTTCCGGAATAAAATTCATCATAGTCGAACTGGTAATACAATACAGGCTTTCTCATCAAAGCCATTTCATATGCAACTGATGAATAGTCTGTAATAAGAACAGTTGAAATTTTAAATAGCTCTTGAATACCTATTTCCGAATGGCTTAGAACTTCTATGTTTTTTGGTATATCAAATTCGCGTAAGTAAGGCTGTATATTAGCGTGAGGAAAAAAGATAACCCTGTATTTATGTTTTTCTATTAACTCACGCAATTGGGCACTAACCAGAAAAGACCGCCAAGATTTAGCATATGTGCTGTCCATAAAATCGTCTTTTACAACGCGGGAGTTTGATTTTCCTTTAGTACGACCAACTAAATACTCTCGCCATGTCGGCATAACCACAATGGTTTTATCTCCCTTCGAACCGTATTCTAAAAGTTTATCATGCCTAGGAAAGCCAGATAGAACGACTTCTTTTTGTGTTAATTGATACTGTCCACCATCTCCAATCAAAGCTTGGTATTCTTGTGGTGAAGAAGACACAACGCAATCAAATTTTTTGGTATTAAACCACCGTGACATATCATGAACAGATAAGCCATGTTGTAGAAAAGTCAATTTATATTTTAACGCATCCCCATATAACCGTCGGTTTAAATAATTAACGACATAATTATCTGCATGTGAAGAAATTAAATGCTGGCAATTGAGTAAAGCTACCTTGTGATGTAAAGATCCAAATGCAATTAGTTTAAACCCCTCATTCTTCAAGCGCCCCCAGTCATGTGATTTTCGCCTCAATATAAAATAAGCATTTATCTGCTTTTCATTTTTGCTTACATAGCGATATAAATGCTCTGCATTATCATCAGCTTGCGTGTCTCTATCCAAGAACAGCCAAGAATCATGATATTTAGAAGAAAAATAGCTTAGCTTTGCTATACGTTTTAAAATCACAGCCGACAATGAATGATGGACTATGTATGTCCTAGCTCCAAAAGTATCGCGAACATAACTAAATAACAACTTAACAACTTGCTCTCCGTTAAATGATATACGCGAAATTTGGTCGTCTAAAAATATTTGTAATTCTTCCCCACCACCAACTGGTAACCAAACAATTTTTTCATGAATAAAGACTTCATTTAGCAACTTGTGGGAAATTATTTTTTGATAGGCTGGAGATATTGGCACACCATCAACTTCAAACCTCTCGAGCATTTCTGATTTACAAAAATAACGCAACTTAACTAACTGTTTGTCTTGTTCAAGTTCTTCCACATAAATGATTTGTTGTTGTGGCTCACTGCACTTAAACAAAGATAACATCCCAACTTTATGGAAAAACCAACATCCGGCTAAGTTGAAGTCAAGGATCTCTTTTTTACCGATGTACGTAAATATACTTTGGTATTGCCTAATAAAAAGCGCCTTGTCATTTTTGGACAAAAAATTAACCCGTTCATCCCGGTTTATTAGATATTTTAAGTACCAAGTGAAATCATAGAGAACAGTCCATTGAATAAATAGAGGGACATAACCTAGCGCACTACGATATTCCTCCAAAACACTCAAGTATCCAAGTTTCGGCAAGCTAGTATATTTAGCTTCTTGTCTCCACACCGAATCAAGAGTTGATGATTCATCTTTTCTTTTTCGGTAATAATAAACAGCTTTTGGTAAAAACATGATGTTCTTACAGCTTGAATTTAGCAAATAATCACAGACAAATTTGCCATCTTCAAAATTAGGTTTGACAGAGGAATTGAATTCAATATTGAACTTTAAGATATCTTCCTTTCTAAAAAAAGCTGTTGATGCAGAAAATTGTATCGCTTTTCGATTTTTAAAAGGATTGACGATCCAGTTTCCTTTTTCAAATCTATAACGTAAAGGGTGACTATTGACAAAACTTTTATTTCTTTCATTATAAAAGATAGTGTTACTTGAAACTAAGGCTATGTCTTCTTTTGCGTTTGTTATAGCCTTGTCTATTTCCTCAAAGTAATTTGGACGCAAAAAATCATCAGGGTCAATATAGGTTACCCATTCATGCCTTGCATACTGAATCCCTTTATTACGAGCTGAAGCTTGACCTCCGTTTTCTTTCCTAACATATTGAATGTTCAGTGGGTATTTTTTCTGCCATTGCTTTACAATATCAGGTGTTTTATCAGTAGATCCGTCATCGATAATAATGATTTCGATATTTTTACTATCTAACGTTTGCTTGGTTATGCTCTTGAAATAATCATCTAAATATTTCTCAACATTATATGCAGCTGAAATAATACTAAATTTGTTCTTACCAGCCACACTTTTCGCAACGTAAAATCTATTTGGCAAAAAGTACAAACGCTTAAATAATAAATCCAAAAAAAATAATTTAGGATTACGAATAAGTTTATTAAATTTTTTCTTACTGAAATTAGAAAACATCGACATATAGATTACTTCTTACTTTTACATCCCCAATACAACCGCAGCACTTACTGCGATCTGGTAAATAATTTGTGTTATATCTTTGCTAAATTGCAGGTACTTAGTGTCCACTTTAGGCAATATGAATATTTCATCACCGCCAACAATTTTAGCGCGTTTAAGTTTGCTGGTGTCTTCAGCTAAATACTTTTCAAACTGACCGTTTTTATGCATAACAATCACGTAAGTTGAATCTTCACTCTGGGTGTAACCACCAGCTGAGTTTATATAGTCAATCACAGTGGAGTCAGCTTCATGGGTAATTGCGCTCGGAAATACCACTTCACCATGTACCAATACCAGTGACGATTTGCTCGGGATGCGGATAATATCACCTTGCTCTAGGTGAATGTCGTTGAATACGTCTGTATTTGTCAAAATAACTTGACCGCGCGGTTGTATATTTTTGGCACGTTCAACCCATTGCAAAATCAGTTCAGCTTCTTTTGCTCTTAAAGCAGCGGCTTCGGCAGTGTCTGAGCGTGCAGTCAAAACGCTAGATTCAAGCGATTGTAAAGACGACTGCAACATTTCTTTTTGTCGTGCTCTTACACTGTCTCTAAACAGTTGAATACCCGATAAATCAGATAAATTGTTTAGCTCTATTTGGCTAATCAATTCTGCTAAGGTTGAGCCATGTGGCAGTACGTATTCGCGCTCACTTTCGTGTTCACCTTCTACTCTTACACTAATTGAGCGTGCTTTTTGGTCTGACACAAATACCACCTTGTCACCACTGTATAACGGAGCTTGGTCAGCTTCATCAATTGCATGGTAGTCTACAAATTGCTCTGTACCTGAGTTGCGGTAAATTCGTACGTGCGTAACAGTTGGTTGTGGTTTAACCATTTGTTTTATATAAGCTAGGTTTGTTTGCGTTTGCGCAAACTCTATTGCGCTTGCTTTGGCGACTAAGCCGTCTACCGCGACGTGTTTTTTACGTGGGCTTACAAATATGGTGTCACCGTCGCGAATTTGATGCGGGGTCATTAAACCTTGGGTTAAAAAGGTGTATAAATTAAAAGTTTCAATCGCTTGGCCACTTCTAATTAGTCGAATATCTAAGTAACTACCTGA
Source organism: Catenovulum agarivorans DS-2 (assembly GCF_000568405.1). Taxonomy (GTDB): domain Bacteria; phylum Pseudomonadota; class Gammaproteobacteria; order Enterobacterales; family Alteromonadaceae; genus Catenovulum; species Catenovulum agarivorans_A. Next base: position 13,636 of record NZ_ARZY01000013.1, on the reverse strand, counting down.
TGTTGGGTGTATACCTTTGGCTTTATCTAAAAAATACAATATAGAGTCAGACGACAAGCCTGCATATAAGCCAGGCTGCATAACATGGCCGGTGACATATACTTTTACCGGTTGGGCGCTTTCTAACGTTGCATAAATATGCACATTACTTTGAAAAACCTGCTTTACTCGGTTAACTACTACTTGGTTTAGCTGGCTATTTTTAACCCCACTCACCTGCACAGGCCCAACTTTAGGAATAAAAATGTTGCCTTGTTTATCTATTTCAAAAATGGCGTCTAGGCTAGTGCCCCCCCAAATTTGCACACGAACTTTATCTCCTATCGCTAATTGATAGTCTGGGTTAAAACCGTTAAAAGACTGGTTAGCAAAGTCGCCATTAAACAACCAATCACCATACACTGGGGTTTGCTGCGATTGTTGAATTTGTGCAATTGTCGTAAAAGGTAAAAACAATAGCGCGAAAAGTATTAAATGTTTTTTCATCAGTCTTCTTTATGCTCTTTTACGGTTGCCAGTACCATTACCAATATGCCGTACATCATTGCCAATAGTACGGTTAGGGTAACAAACCAATAAAAACGTCTGGGGTAGAGTGCTTCGTCTGCTACTGTCGCGTGCTCTACCACCAACAAATGTTTAAGTTTTTTATGTACTTCGGCTCGGGTGGTTTCTAATCCGAGTAACGCAGCTTTATATACGTCTGCAGCAAAGTCTATTTGCATTTTTAAGTTGCGGTATTGAATATCCAACTCGTTTAGTGCTGTGTCTGAATCACTAATAAGTTTGCTTTGTTGCTCAGTTATTTGTGTTTCAATTGCTTTAATTTGGTTTTGTAAAGTGACCACTTCGGCGGCGGTTGGGTTCATATAACTTAATAATGCTTCTACCTCGGTTTTCTTGCTGATCATTAATGAATTAAGTTCAGCAATGCTCCCCAAAACCGCAGTACTTTGTTGTTCAGTACTGAACACTTGTTGTTTATTTTGAAATTGAGTCAATTTAGCGGTTAAGTCAGACAAGTTTTCATGCGAGCGATTTAATTCTTTTTCAACAAAAGCAACTTCTTCCAACGCTATTTGATGGCCTAATTGGTTTATAAACGCTTCGGCATGTTGAATAATTTCGTTGATAACTAGGTATGAATAGTCGGCCTCAAAAGTGCGAACCGATAAACTAATCAACCCTGAAATATCATCAAATTCAACATTCACTTTGTCTAAGTAATATTGGTAAAAATCTTCGAAGGTTGCATCCGCCGATAATCGGCTTACCCAGTCGGCATTTGTTTGGCTAAAGTGCGCTCTTAATTGAACATTTTGCTGTAAATGTTTAAGCATGTCTTTCGACAAAATGTGCTTTTGAATTAGGTAGGCATCTTTTGACTGGCCACCGTCAATCCCCAACAAAGGCAAAGATGCTCCAGCTGCAAGGTTTGGCTCGTCAGAGGTTTTTATCACTAAAGTAGCGGTAGACTCATATTGGTCACTAGCGATTACAAACAAGTAAATCGCCAATGCCACAACAGGCACTACAAGCCATGCAACATAATGGAAAGACAACACCATTTTTGATGATGTATCTGCCCCTTCCTTTGCCAACCTAAAGCCAATTGAGTCTATCAAAAAGGCTTTGGGCGAACGGAATAACTTTTTTAACTTCCGTGCCATTAAAGTACCACTAAATTCAGTTCCAGTCATAAAAGCGCAAGATTATATCAATTTATTTATACATTTGTAGTAAAAAGGTAATATTTAACTTTGATACTGTTGAATGCCATCTTCAACATTGTCAAATAAATACAGTTGTTTATTTTGCAATACTATCGACATATCGCATTGTTTTCGTAGGGTCGACATGTCATGCGACACCATAACCACGTTGGCATTTTTGCGCTTTTCTGCCATAGACTCAGCGCACTTTTTACGAAATGACGCATCGCCAACCGAGGTTATTTCATCAATTAAATACAGTTCAAAGTCAAATGCCATGCTTAAAGCGAACGCCAAGCGAGATTTCATGCCAGACGAGTAGGTTTTAATCGGCAGCTCAAAATAGTCACCAATTTCAGAGAAGTCTTTTACAAAGTCACAGGTTTTTGCAATGCGTTTATTGCCATATACACGGCAAACAAATTCGACGTTTTCTCGTCCTGTCATGCTGCCTTGAAAACCTGAAGCTAACGCAAGCGGCCATGAAATACGTTTATTTGAGCGTATTTCCCCTTTGTTGGGAAAGTCTATCCCGCCCAATAAACGCAATAATGTCGATTTACCCGCGCCATTAGGCCCGAGTATCGCAACGTCACGCCCTTCGGGTATAGTAAAGGTGACATCTCGTAACACATATTTTTTGCCTAGCTTAGTTAGGTAGTATTTGGTAACTTTTTCCAACTCAATCATGTTGCTATCATCCTTGTCCAATGTGAGCGGTATAAACGCAGTGCAATAAACAAACTCACCAAAGCGCAACAAAACAAATACCATAAGCTAGCATGTTCTGAAGTAAAGTTTTCGATAAAGCCGGCTCGAAATAGCTCGACTGCATGTAGCACTGGGTTCCAAATTAAGTACACATGATATTTTTCAGGGATCATGTCTAAAGTGAAAAATATCCCTGAAATAAACATCATAGGCTTCATTAAAATAGCTAAAAATTTGTCGCTCTCGGGGAAAAACTCAACCGCAAAAGAAGCTATCATGCCAAATGATGTTGCAAAGACAGTTAATAACATCACTATCATTAAACAGCTCAAAATATCGTAAATAGCCACTTGGTAACCCGCCCACCAAAACAGCGCAAATAAACTTATTGAAGTAAATAAAAAGATCCCTATTTCCAATAAGGTTCGCGCGCAATAGGTATTAATTGGTTTAACATAGCGATAATGGAATAGGCCTCTATTTGCTGAACAAGCACTTTTGCATTTGGTAAATAAGTTTTGAAATAGTAAAAATGGCATGATTCCAGTGTAAATAAATATTGGCGTTTCAACGCCCCCAAACCCTTCACGCGCGCGCACACCAAATATAATTGAAAAGATAATTACATGGGCAATTGGTTCCGCCAGTGCCCAAAAAACACCTAGTCGATAAGTGCCAAAGCGGGTTTTCAGCTCGCGTAAAAATAACGCAAAGATCACATCACACATCACTTGGATTGGGTTGCGTTGAATTCTGTGCTCGGCGGGCTGAAATGACATTAAGTATGCTCTCCTGACTAATCGGCGCGCATTATAACAAACAAGTGCAAATTTACAGTGGGTTTAAATGTTTAAAAATGTACAAGCACGATGTAACCGCTACATACGTATGCATAGCGATTTTCTAATTAGAAGCAGCTAGACTGACTTTTGACATTTTATTAACACCATGCACACAAAACGAGATTGACCCATGTTCAAATTATCCAAAAGCTGTATAGCGATAAGCTCTGTTTTAGTACTGACGATGAGTTTATCCGCTTGTAAAGACACTAAAGTCGACATTGACCCCCCTGAAGAACCTACTCCAGCACCAAGTCCGACTCCTACGCCTACGCCAACTCCAACTCCTACGCCAACTCCAGCTAATACAGCCCCAACTGTTGATATGCTTGATAGTGCAACGGTAGAACAAGGCTTATCAATAGAGCTCAATTGGACAATTTCAGATGCTGAGCAAGATAATTTAACCTGTGAAATCGACGCGGGTGATAGCAGTAATCCAATTGCAATTACTGATTGCGCTTATACGGGAAAAACCACCTTAACCTATAGCGAATCTGGGCAGTATCAAATTAAATTCACTGCCGATGATGGCGAATTTTCTAGCGAACAAACGTTAAATATAACCATTAGTCAACCAGCTCCACAATTTACCTTAGCAGCCAGCGCAACTGCCCCAGCTGCTCTTTATTTACGTGGTTTTAATGATGACTGGGACACAACTAACCCATTCACCTTGCATGATGGCATTTATGTAATTGAGTTCGATGGCACATTTGCTCAACAGATGGTCAAAGTTGCCAGCGAAGATTGGTCGGCAGTTAACTGCGGTGGTTTTGCGCTTAGCGCCAATACAGCACCAGTTGATCTCACTTGTGGTGGCAACCCAGATAACGGTTCAATTACTTTTGAAGAAGATGCACTTTATCGAATTGGTGTCAGTTATCAAGATGATGGCAGTGCACAAATGCAAATGCTAAAAATTGTTGACCCTTTGCCTGATGAATCTGGTTTAGGCCAAGCTGGTACATTAAATATTCATTATTTACATAGCAGTGAAAGTTATTCTGGTTGGGGATTGCATATTTGGGGGGATGCGATTGACCCTTCAATTGCTACCACTTGGCAAGCGCCGCGTCCATATGCCGAGCTAAAAGATGATTATGCAATTTGGCAGGTGCCTATTGAAGATGCCAATAGCGCTTTTAATTTTATAATGCACTTTGGTGATGTGAAGAGCACGGATAGCGATCTATCAATTGTAGCGAACAGTTTTGGCACTGACATTTGGATAGTGCAAGACACAGCAACTATTTATAACAATGAAACAGATGCTCGTGCAGCCTACAATTCACTGTTACAGAACTTGGGTAATCAATCTGCTAACTTAGATTTATCTGATGTCACAACGACAGATACAAGCTCAGCTCTAGCAGATGGTTGGGTAGATAGCGCGCAGTTTGCACAAATTTATGTACGCGCTTATCAAGATTCAGATGGTGATGGCGTAGGTGACATTCAAGGTTTAATCAGCCGGTTAGATTATCTAAAAGACAATGGCATTGACGCCATTTGGTTAATGCCTATGATGGAAAGCTCTGACAATGATCATGGTTATGCGACAACTGATTATCGCAAAATTGAAAGTGACTACGGCTCACTAGATGACTTCAAGGCGTTGTTAGCTGAAGCGCATAATCGAGATATGGCAATTATTTTAGATTATGTAATTAATCACTCAAGTAATCAAAACCCGCTATTCGCTGATGCAATGTCGTCTGCCAATAATGACAAGCGTGATTGGTATATTATTCAAGCTGACAAACCATTAGGTTGGAATATTTGGGGTGGTGATCCATGGCGTTCAAGCCCGGGCGGTGCTTATTATGCAGCATTTGCCGACAGCATGCCTGATTTCGACTTAACCAATCCTGATGTAATTGCTTTTCATCAAAATAATCTTAAGTTTTGGTTAAATATGGGCGTGGACGGTTTCCGTTTCGATGCCGTTGGTGTGTTGGTTGAGAACGGCAAAGACGCTTTAGAAGATCAGCCTGAAAACCATGTGATTATGAAAACCATGAAAGACACCATCGAGTCTTACGACAATAGATATATCGTTTGTGAATCACCTTCTGGGTATGCGGCATTTGCCAACGACAATTCCTGTGGTCGTGCATTTAACTTTAGTGCGGGCCACGCCATTCTTGGCATGGTAGATACCGGTGTGGTTTGGGATGAATTATTAACTGAGTTAGCTGCGTCGAATACCGACCAAATGCCGATGATTCTAGCCAACCATGATTTCTTTGCAGGTGATCGTGTATGGAATCAATTATCAGGCAATGTTGCACAATACAAATTGGCGGCAGCCACTTACTTATTAGCTTCATCTAATCCTTTCACTTATTACGGTGAAGAAATTGGTTTGGCCGCAGCGGATAATTTATCCGGTGATTGGAGTATTCGTACCCCAATGAGTTGGACTGACGATACTAACAATGCCGGATTTACCACTGGCACGCCATTTAGAGATTTATCTAGCAATGTTGCAAGCAACAATGTAACCGCGCAATTGGCGAATGCTGATTCATTATTAAATTACTACCGTGACTTATATCAAGTTAGAAATGACCATTCGGTAATTGCGACAGGTATACTAAATGTACAAAGCAGTGGCGGTGACGAGGTGCTTAAATTAGTTAGAACGGGCACTGGAACCGAAGCAGTCATTTTAATTAACTATAGTGATGGAGATGAAAGTGTCACAGTTGATGTGACTCATGATAATGCTGTTTATACTGACGAGTTAAGTGATTTAGCGGATGCTGGCGCTAGTTCTAGTGGTCAGCTAACTGTAATAGTTCCAGCGCAATCTGCTGCTGTGTTTGTTCTTACTGTTGCAAACTAGTTGTTGATGTTTTTGCACTATCTGGATTGCCGGATAGTGCAAATTTTCTATCCGAACATAACTAACCCACTCGCGTACTTGCCCTAGCGCTGGCTGATTTTCGCAATATAGTCAGAAGACAAATGGGTATTGCTCACAAAAACGTTTCGAGCACTTCCCCAGCGACTATTCGCTGCTAGTTATTTGCAACATGTGGGAATTACTAGAGCATAACTATCGCAAAACCGCTGTGAATACTTCCATGTACGCTTCGCTTTTTCATCCCTGAAAAAGAAATTTTGCTCTAAGTTATTGCTCTAGCATTTCCTAATTCGAAATTGCTGCTCGTTAGCTATTCTGTATATTGATGTCGACATTTAGCACCTCCGATGCTTAGTTTTGCCAACTCGAATACTGATTTTCTAAAATTTCAAACGTCTGGCATGACGTTTGGGAGCTTCCAGGGACGGATTTACAGTGTTTTTAGAAAATTTCTAGAGAGTTATGCCCTATGAATTTCCGAAAATTGCACAAAACAAGCAGCGAAGAATAAAAAAGGCGACTCGAGAGTCAAATCGCCTATTTAATCACTTTTAAATGACTCACTTTAGCCGATTTTTTTGACTTATCAGCAGAGTCGTCAGCCACGGTCTCAACCGGAGCATCGTCAGGCTGGCTACCATCAATGGTCGTCAACTCTGGTTCAGAAGGCTGCTGAGCGTAATCAGGTTTAGGCTCTGGCGCAAATGGCATGCCCTCACCATTCTCACGTGCATAAATATACAACACGGCAGCAATAGGCACACTGACATGACGTGGCGAACCACCAAACCTAGCATTAAACTCAATGCTATCATCACCAATCGACAAAGCACCTGTGGCACCAGACGAAATATTTAAGACAATTTGACCATCTTTAACATATTCAAATGGCACTTGCACACCTGGAAACTCAGCATCCACCAATAAGTAAGGGGTACATCCGTTATCTTCAATCCAATCATGTATCGCTCTAACCAAATAAGGTTTACACGGCGACATTGATGTTTGGGTGCCAGTTGGATTCATTATGCGCCTCGCATTTCTCTTTCATCATCAGTTAAAGAAGCTTGGAATGATTCGCGCTCAAATACACGGTTCATATACTCTTTAACTTCTTTGCTACCTTGGCCGATAAGCTCAATGCCCAGCTTAGGTAAGCGCCATAAAAGTGGTGCTAAAACACAATCAACCAAGCTAAATTCTTCGCTCATAAAGTATGGCGTTTCTTGGAAAATTGGCGCAATCGCTAAAATGCTTTCACGTAATTCAGCACGCGCAGCACTCGCTTCTTCAGCTGAACCGTTCTCAACCTGCTCAACAAGTTTGTACCAATCATTTTCTATGCGGTGCATCATTAGACGGCTTGAACCACGAGCTACAGGATAAACTGGCATCAAAGGTGGATGAGGGAAACGCTCATCTAAATATTCCATAATAATGTTAGATTGATATAAAACGAGTTCTCGATCTAACAAAGTTGGAATTGTGCCATAAGGATTTAATTCAAATAATTCCTCTGGTTTGTTATTTGGATCAAGTAGTTTAATTTCAACACTAATTCCCTTTTCAGCCAACACAATGCGGACTTGGTGACTGTGTAATGAAGTGGCATCAGCATAAAGCATCATTACAGAACGTTTATTGGCAGCTACAGCCATGAAATATCCTCCAAGGTAACAAACAATTCGGCTTTTAAGCCTAAATTAACGTGAATGATTCCACGTTACTAGATACGGCAAATGGGGGCCAAGCCCCCATCATAAATACTGCAAATTATTGCGTAAACTGAACTAACAATTAGTGCACATCACGCCAGTATTCTTTCTTCAACAAGTAAATAAATACAAAGAAGACAGCTAAGAATACTAATACCCAAGTACCAATTTTATGAGACTCAAGTTTTGAAGGTTCGCCAACATATTCTAAAAAGTTAACCAAGTCATGCATTGCTTGGTCAAACTCTTCAGGTGTCATAGAGCCTTCTGTTTTTTGGGTTAACTTAATGCCTGATAAAGTTTTTTCGCCATGTACTTCTGTGTACACAAACTCTGCAGTTTGTGTACCCTGTAATGGTTCAAGCACATGTGGCATACCTACATCTTTAAACACAGCATTGTTTACACCAAAAGTTTTACTTTCATCAATATAGAAAGATTTCAAATAAGTGTAGATCCAATCTGGGCTACGCAAACGTGCAATCAAAGTTAAATCAGGTGGTTGTTTACCAAACCATTTTGCAGATTCTTTTGCAGGCATAGCGTTAGTCATTTGCTCGCCGACTTTTTGATCGCCAAAAATTAAGTTTTCTTTAACTAATTCTTCAGGAATACCCAAATCTTGCGCAGAACGATTATATCTATGGAACTGCATTTGGTGACAACCTAAACAATAGTTAGTAAACAAAGCAGCACCACGTTGCAATGACGCTTTATCTTCTAAATCAATTTTTGCTTTTTCTAACGGATGTGAATAACCACCACCTGCAGCGATAGCTAAACTCGGAATTAAAGCAACTAAAGCAATTAATAATTTCTTCATTTCGATATTCTCGCTGGTAATGGTTTAGTTTTTTCGTTTTTACTGTACAACCACAAGAAGCCAAAGAAGCCAAAATAAAGCAAGGTGCTAATTTGTGACATCAAAGTAAAAGTAGGAGTTGCAGGTTTTAAACCTAACCAACCTAACAATACGAATACAATTGCAAATACCGTTAAGTTCAATTTGTGTAAACCACTACGGTATTTAATTGAACGTACTTTACAACGGTCAACCCAAGGTAGAGCCGCTAACATAGCAATTGCACCAAACATAGCGATGACACCTAATAATTTATCAGGAACCGCACGTAAAATTGCATAGAAAGGTGTGAAATACCAAACAGGGGCAATATGCTCAGGTGTTTTTAATGGGTTAGCTGGTTCAAAGTTAGGTGGCTCAATAAATAGCCCGCCCATTTCTGGGTTGAAGAAAATAACATAAGCACAAGCGGCACAGAAAACTGTAAAGGCAACTAAATCTTTCAACACAATATGTGGGAAGAAGGGTACTACGTCATCAATAATGTCGTATTTGTCTGTGTAATACTCGTGAATTTGGTATTTAGTTTTCTCTTCTTCTTTCAAAGAGCCTTTAGGATGCTTAATGTTGATACCTTGCGGATTGTTGGAACCCACCTCATGCAATGCAACAATGTGCAAGAACACTAAGATAACAATAACCAATGGCAGTGCAATTACGTGCAACGCAAAGAAACGATTCAATGTTGCGCCTGAGATTACATAGTCACCACGGATCCATAAAGTTAAGTCGTCACCAATAACAGGAATCGCACCAAATAGAGAAATAATTACCTGTGCGCCCCAGTATGACATTTGGCCCCAAGGTAACAAGTACCCCATAAAAGCTTCAGCCATAAGTGCTAAGTATATGAACATACCGAATAACCACAATAACTCGCGTGGTTTTTGGTAAGAACCGTACATCATGCCGCGGAACATGTGTAAATACACAACCACGAAGAATGCCGATGCCCCGGTAGAATGCATATAACGCAAAATCCAACCGTAGTCGACGTCACGCATAATATATTCAACAGAAGCGAATGCGCCTTCTGCGCTTGGTACGTAGTTCATGGTTAACCAAATACCAGTAACAATTTGGTTAACTAATACAACTGTTGCGATAAAACCGAAAACATACCAGAAGTTCATGTTTTTCGGTGCTGGATATTGTAGTGCGTGCATATTTGCAACACGCATCATTGGAATGCGATATTCAATCCAATCGAGTAAATTTTTCCACATGATTATGCAGCTCCCGAGTCGTCACCGACAAGAATAGTATTCTCGTCTAAGTACTTATGAGGTGGAATAACCAAGTTTAATGGTGCCGGTACACTTTGGAATACACGACCAGCCATATCAAACTTAGACCCATGACAAGGACAGAAGAAGCCCGATGGTACACCTTCTACTTGAGCCGAAAAACTATCAGCCAAATATTGCGGTGAACAACCTAAGTGGGTACAAATACCAACTGCAACAAAATACTCAGGCTTGATTGAGCGATGTTGGTTTGTAGCATATTGAGGTTGTTGTTCGTTTTCTGACGCAGCGTCACGCAACTGACCTTCATGTTTAGCTAATTGTGCTAACATTTCATCAGTACGTTTGACCACCCACACAGGTTTACCACGCCACTCAACTCTTAACATTTGACCAGGTTGGAGTTTACTCACGTTTACTTCTACCGGTGCACCAGCCGCTTTGGCTTTTGCACTCGGATTCCAAGACGCGATGAAAGGCACAGCTGCTCCGACAGCACCCACCCCACCAACAACCGAAGTTGCGACGGTTAAGAAGCGACGGCGACCGTTATCAACAGGCGCATTACTCATTCAATCTTCTCCGAGACTAGATTTAAAAAATTGACTGTCCTAGCATAGTACTTGGCTGAAAAAACAGCAAAAATCACCCACAGCTAGGGGCAGAAATAAAATAATGCGAATGATATAAAAAAAACCGTATAACTGACAAGGAAATCACGGAAAAAGCCCCAAAATAACCAATATATTTTGCAATTAGTTCGTATGCGCTCATGTAGGCTTAATTTATAGTCAATTTCGCACTGCCGAATTAGCCTGTGATCTTTCCAACAACAGACAAATTTGACCTTGAATAAATTTTTTAAACTTATAAAAAAACCCGGACAAAGCCGGGTTTTTGCAAAAGTTGGTATATAAAACGAATTAACGTTTTGAGAATTGTGGACGCTTACGCGCTTTCTTAAGACCAACTTTCTTACGTTCAACACGACGCGCATCACGGGTAACAAAACCAGCTTGGCGTAATGCAGGACGTAATGATTCATCAAATTCCATCAATGCACGAGAGATACCGTGACGGATAGCACCAGCTTGACCAGTGTTACCACCGCCAGCAACGGTTACGTACAAATCGAATTTTTCAGTCATTTCAACTAATTCTAAAGGTTGACGAACAACCATACGTGAAGTTTCACGGCCGAAGTATTCTTCGATAGAACGTTTGTTGATAGTGATGTTACCTGTGCCTGGTCTTATAAATACACGAGCGGTTGAGCTCTTACGACGACCAGTACCATAGTATTGAGAGTCTGCCATAGTAATGTCTCCGAATTAGATGTCCAAAGTTTGCGGTTGTTGCGCTTGATGGTTGTGCTCAGCACCTGCGTATACTTTAAGTTTACGCGCCATTGCACGGCCTAATGGACCTTTCGGAAGCATACCTTTTACAGCGCTTTCGATGATCATTTCTGGTTTTTTCTCAATTAACTTGTCAAAAGTAATTGATTTTAATCCACCTGGGAAACCAGAGTGTGAGTAATACACTTTGTCACTACGCTTAGCACCAGTTACCGCTACTTTTTCAGCATTGATAACAACAATGTAATCACCAGTATCTACGTGAGGAGTATATTCTGGTTTATGTTTACCGCGTAAACGACGCGCGATCTCAGTAGCTATACGACCTAAAGTTTTACCGTCAGCGTCAACTACAAACCAGTCGCGCTTTACAGATTCAGGCTTTGCAGAGAAAGTTTTCATTTCGAATTTGACCTAAATACAAAAAATTCCACATTTTTGAGGCAGTATGCCTCCCCTAGTTTATGTCAAAGACCCCTTCGAGAATTTGAACAAAGGCCCTTTTTCGTGCCTTACCGGGTTTGGGAGGCGCGCATTATATAGGACGGTTAAAAAAAGATCACCTATTAATTGCATTTTTAGTAAATCAGTTAGGCTAAATGTGGTTTAGCCAAAAACTCAGTTGATTGCATTTCTTGTAAACGGCTTAAGCAGCGTTTAAATTCAAAACTTAACAAGCCCTGAGTGTAAAGTTGTTCCATCGGTACTTGCGCAGCGATGATCAGCTTGACATTACGTTCATAAAATTCATCAACTAACGCAATAAATCGGCGTGCAATATCGTCAGTGCCATGACCCATTTGCTCAACATTACTTAATAATACAGTGTGAAAACATTGGCTTAGTTCAATATAGTCATTTTGGCTTCGCGGCCCATCACATATAGCTCTAAAGTCAAACCAAACCAAATCTTGTGCAAGTTTATGCACTGCAATTTTACGATTTTCAATTTGAATAAAATCGTCAGTCGAGATATCACCAATGGCCATTTTGCTAAAATAGCTGTCTAAATTCGCCAAAGCGTTTTTGTCACAAGGTGAATGATAAATCTCAGCCTGGGTTAAAGTCCGCAACCGGTAATCAACCCCACTATCGACATTCAAGACCAGACAATTTTTTTCAATTAAATCAATCGCAGGTAAAAATCTTTGTCGTTGCAAACCGTTTCGGTATAGGCCCTGAGGTTCGATATTTGAAGTCGCAACCAATACCACACCATGTTCAAATAAAGCTTGAATTAGCCCAGCAAGGATCATGGCATCAGTAATATCGGAAACAAAAAACTCGTCAAAACAGATCACTTTGGCTTCTTTGGCGAGTTTGTCTGCTAAGGTGATTAATGGGTCTGATTGGCCACCCAATAATTTGAGCTCATTGTGTACTCTGTGCATAAAACGATGGAAGTGCACACGCATTTTTTGCTCTGTTGGTAACGAGTGATAAAACAAATCCATCATGTATGTTTTGCCGCGCCCAACACCGCCCCAAAAATAAAGACCTTTTGGCGCTTGAATTTTCGGCTTCTTAAACAGATATTTAAGAGAGGTTCGCCATGATGGGTTTGACGCTAAATATTCAACCAATTGATGGTGTAATGTATCTAAATGCTCGATTGCGTTTGCTTGCGCGTCGTCTGGGAGCAACTTTCCAGAGGATAAATCTTGTTTATATTGTAAAATCGGGCTAGTCATAACAGGCAAAACACAAGTATATTTAACGATAAAGTGCTAATGCTAATATTTTTTTTGAGGTAATTCATCATGACTTGGTTAATAGACATTATAATTTTCATTGCTGGTATGGCGACAGGTTTGATAGCCGTGCGCTTTATCCCACAAATTTCAGGTAAAACACATAAACTATCAGAGGAATTAGCTGAGCACGTAAAAGCGCAAGAGTCTTTTAAACAAGATGTTGATAGCTATTTGGCTTCAGTAAATCAAGCTATGCAACAAATCGCTCAGCAAGCAACCCAAGCCGCTAACGAGTCACAACAGCAGTTTTCCAAATTAGCTGCTACGCAAAAAGAACACAAAGAGTTTGTACCATTTTTTGGTGATGATACTGCAGCTATCATGGCGCAAAGCCAGGCAGTTGAAAGTGCGAATAAAACAAAAATCGACAGTCATTCTGAAGAGCTTCCGCGTGATTATTCAGAAAATAAAATGGGTTGGTTTAGCGAACAGAATCAAAAGTAAACTGAACTTTTTTCCATTGGAAAGAGTCTTTATTGCAACTATGCGTTATACAAGGCAGGTTATTTCCGCCAAGTTATAGCAGGTTAGTTAGAGCTAAATCAATATAAATAGCGATAATC
>NZ_ARZY01000012.1 GCF_000568405.1 Catenovulum agarivorans DS-2 | reverse complement strand
GCTGAGATTGGAGTTTTTCTACAGTCTCGTTCTGATGGAATTGGAAGGCACAACATAGTTATTTTAGTCTATGCAGGGAATTTTATGAAAGCTTCTGAATTTGATAAAAAGTTTGATGATGGTGAAGATATTTTATCTAATGGAACACTTAGAAAGTCATCAGGCAAAGCATGGCTAACAAGCGGCTATTAAATTGTTGAAAAGTTGCAAAAAATAAGCGAAAGTCGCTGGCGATATTAAAAGTAAAAAGTAAGTAGACTGTGATGAACTGTTGCTTTGTATTTAGGTTTTTCTACAGTCACGTTAAGTGTCACAAGGAGTTCAAGTGATTGAGCAAGTCTCAAAAGAAAATTTGCCAGAAGTTTTGCCGCTTGTGCGTGCATATCAAGAGTTCTACAAAGTTCAGAGTGTCTGCGACAAAAGAAATTTTGAGTTCTTTTCAAAATTTTGTGGATCTTCAGAGCACGGTAGCCAGTTTCTATTCCGGAAGGAACAAGAGGTAGCTGGTTTTGCAACTGTGTATTTTACGTTCACATCAACAATTACATCAAAGATCGCTATATTGAATGATCTATACACTCTGCCAAAGTTTCGGGGCAATGGTGTCGGTCGTCAGCTGATAGACCATTGTCGAGAGTTCGCAAGAGTTAATGGTGCAGCAAGGCTCCAGTGGGTCACGGCCCCAGATAATGTAGCGGCCCAAAAGCTCTATGATTCAATGGGTACCAGCAAGAGCACTTGGCACTTTTACACGTACAGTACTTAACAAACAGCGGCCATTAATTGGGTTAATTTATACGTTTCAGCTTGGCTGGTGTCTGCTTGTTTATCATCTTGTTGCCAGCCAATTATCTGCAAAAGTGAAGTTAATCATCCCTACCTCGCATTTTCCACCCGCTTAGGTGTATAATACCAACAATTTTTCTGTATCTAAGAAAATACGAGCAAATACACCCGTTAGCTAATCTTAATAGTTAAGGGGATTAAAAATACCTTGTTCGTAGTTTTAGTTTTTTGAGAGTTTAAATTGAGCAAATTCAGTAACATAAGAAATTTCTCCATTATCGCCCACATCGACCATGGCAAATCAACTTTATCAGACCGATTAATTCAAACATGTGGTGGTTTAACTGACCGTGAAATGGCTGCACAAGTTCTAGATTCAATGGAGCTTGAACGTGAACGTGGTATTACCATTAAAGCGCAAAGTGTAACGTTAAATTACACCGCCAAAGACGGCGAAACATACCAATTGAACTTTATCGACACGCCTGGCCATGTTGACTTTTCTTACGAGGTTTCTCGTTCATTAGCTGCCTGTGAAGGTGCTTTATTGGTAGTGGATGCGGGTCAGGGGGTAGAAGCTCAAACGCTAGCCAACTGTTACACCGCTATCGAAATGGATTTAGAAGTTGTACCCATTTTAAACAAAATAGATTTGCCAGCAGCAGAGCCAGAACGCGTCGCTGAAGAAATCGAAGATATAGTTGGCATTGATGCAATAGAAGCTGTGCGTTGTTCTGCGAAAACGGGCATTGGCATAGATGAAGTGCTTGAGGTTATTGTAAAGCAAATTCCGCCACCAGAAGGTGAGCTAGAAGCGCCATTACAAGCTTTGATTATTGACTCATGGTTTGATAATTACCAAGGTGTTGTATCACTTGTACGTGTTAAACACGGTGAGTTGCGTGCCGGCGAAAAAATGAAAGTTATGTCGACCCAACAAGATTATGTGGTTGACGATGTCGGTATTTTTACCCCGCATCAAACTAAAACGGGTGTACTTAAAGCCGGCGAAGTAGGGTATGTAATTGCTGGTATTAAAGACATTCTTGGTGCACCAGTAGGTGATACCATTACAATGGCTCGCAATCCAGCTTCTGCACCTCTGCCTGGTTTTAAAAAGGTTAAACCTCAGGTTTATGCTGGTATTTTCCCTGTTTCAAGTGATGATTTTGAAGACTTACGTGATGCGTTAGGTAAATTAAGCCTAAACGATGCATCTTTGTTCTATGAGCCTGAAAGTTCAACTGCGTTAGGGTTCGGTTTCCGTTGTGGCTTTTTAGGTATGCTGCATATGGAAATTATCCAAGAGCGCCTTGAACGTGAATACGATTTAGATTTAATTACATCTGCGCCAACCGTTGTTTATAAAGTAGAGCAGAAAAGTGGTGAAGTGGTGATGGTTGATAACCCATCATCATTGCCGCCAATCAATAATATTGAGAAAATTTTCGAACCTATCGCTGAATGTAACATCTTAGTACCACAGGAACATTTAGGTAGCGTTATTACCCTGTGTGTCGAAAAACGTGGTGTGCAACGCAATATGTCTTATCACGGCAACCAAGTTAGCGTGGTGTACGACATTCCAATGTCTGAAGTTGTGTTAGATTTCTTCGACCGTTTGAAATCAACCAGCCGCGGTTATGCGTCGCTTGACTACAATTTTAAAGAGTTCCAAGAATCAGACATGGTGCGTGTTGATATTTTAATTAATGGCGACAGGGTTGATGCATTAGCTCTGATTACTCACCGAGATAACGCGCAATACCGTGGTCGTGAAATGGCCGAAAAGCTAAAAGAGCTTATTCCAAGACAGATGTTTGATATAGCGATTCAAGCAACAATTGGTGCTCATGTTATTGCTCGTACAACCGTTAAACAGTTGCGTAAAAACGTTATCGCAAAATGTTATGGTGGTGACGTTTCTCGTAAGAAAAAGCTATTACAAAAGCAAAAGGAAGGTAAAAAACGCATGAAGCAACTGGGCAATGTTGAAGTGCCACAAGATGCGTTTTTAGCTGTACTAAAATTAGGCAAGTAATCAGGATATAGGAATTAGAATGGCCAGTTATTTTTCAATTTTGTTGTTTATACTCACTGTTACAACTGGATTTATATGGTTATTAGATGCAGTGTTGTGGGCGCCAAAACGTAAACAGAAGCTGGCTGCAGCAAGTGGTGCAACACAGTTAGATTTAGAAGAAGATGTTAAACATCGTATCGCGCCGCAACACCCAGTTGCAGAGTTTTCTGAATCAGTATTCCCTGTTATTGCTTTTGTATTTGTATTGCGTTCGTTCTTGTATGAACCGTTTCAAATTCCTTCAGGTTCTATGATGCCAACTTTACTGGTTGGTGATTTTATTTTGGTGGAAAAATACAGTTATGGCCTGCGCAATCCGTTAGCCAACGAAATGCTGGTAGAGTTTGAGCAGCCAGAGCGTGGTGATATTGCCGTGTTTAAATTTCCAAAGAACCCAAATTTAGACTACATAAAACGTGTTGTCGGTTTACCGGGTGACCGCATTATTTATCGCAATAAATATTTGTATATTCAAAAAGCCTGTCCACAAGGTGAGAAGTGCGAGCAAAAGTTTGCCGAAATGGAAAAAGTATTGGTTGAGCGTGGTGAATTTCAACAAGGTCCATATAAGTTAGACAGATATGTCGAAGACTTAGACGGCGTAGCACACGACGTTTTGTTGAGTTATCGCTTACCTGATATGACGGCGCAGTATTACAAACAAAGTGCGACAGCGCGTCGCGATGAGTGGATTGTGCCTGAAGATAGCTATTTTGTGTTAGGCGACAACCGCGACAATTCAGAAGATAGCCGTTATTGGGGTTTTGTTCCGAAAGAAAACTTAGTGGGTAAAGCGGTATTTATTTGGATGAGTTTCGAATTTGAACGCGATGAAGACAGTGCGTTGCCATCGTGGATCCCTACTGGCATTCGTTTTAGTCGTTTGGGTAAAATTCCAGGTGCAAGTGTGGTAGAGAGTGTGAATGAATAACCTGCATACATTATCTAAAACCTTAGGATATCAATTTAATAATATAGACCTATTGGCTCAGGCCTTAACACACAGAAGTGCTAAAGGTGATCATAATGAGCGCCTTGAGTTTTTGGGCGATTCTGTACTCAGTTTTGTTATTGCCGAACGTTTGTACCAGCAATTTCCAAAATGCAAAGAAGGTGACCTTAGTCGCATGCGTTCAACTCTGGTTAGAGGTGAGACGCTTGTTGAGTTAGCTAAAGATTTTGCAATTAGTGACTACTTGGTTTTAGGCCCAGGTGAACTAAAAAGTGGTGGGCATAGACGAACATCTATTTTAGAAGACGCAATTGAAGCAATTATTGGGGCGATTTATCTAGACTCTGATATGCCAACGATTAAGTCACTGATTTTAGCTTGGTATGAGTCACGTTTGGCCGCACTCAAACCTGGGCAAGCACAAAAAGACGCGAAAACTCAATTACAGGAATGGTTGCAAGGTCGTAAGTTAGACTTACCTGAATACCAGATTGAATCGATTTCAGGAAAAGATCACAAGCAAACCTTTACCGTTAATTGTGTAGTGGGCGATAGCCACCAAACACAAGGCAAAGGTTCAAGCCGCCGCAAAGCAGAGCAAGAAGCCGCTCGCGCAATGCTAATTCAACTTACCTAATTGTTGATACATTATGACACTTGATAATTTAGATACTTACTGTGGTTTTGTTGCCATAGTTGGTCGTCCAAACGTTGGTAAATCAACCTTGATTAACCGTATTGTTGGGCAAAAAGTTAGTATAACTTCAAAAAAACCACAAACGACGCGACATCGCGTATTGGGTATTCATACTGAAGGTAAACATCAAACGGTTTATATTGATACACCAGGTTTGCACTCAGATGAAAAACGTGCGATTAACCGATTAATGAACCGTGCTGCCCACAGTTCTTTGGCTGATGTTGCGTTAATTTTGTTTATGGTGGAAGGCACGCATTGGCAAGAAGATGATGAGCTTGTGTTAAAGCGCATTAAACAATCGGGTGCGCCTTGTGTGTTGCTGATTAATAAAGTCGACAATGTTAAAGACAAAGCAAGCTTGTTGCCTCATTTGCAATTTTTAGCCGAGCAACACGACTTTAAAGATATCATTCCAGTGTCGGCGACTAAAGGTGAGCATATAGATACAGTGGAAAAATTGGTTAAATCTAGCCTACAGCCGTGCGAGCATTATTTCCCTGAAGATTATTTCACCGACCGCTCATCACGCTTTATGCTGAGCGAGTTAATTCGTGAAAAAGTTATGCGCAACACAGGCGATGAACTGCCTTACGATACAGCTGTAGAAATTGAACGTTGGCAAACGCAAACAAACGGTGTACTAAAAGTTCACGCGGCAATTTTAGTTAGTCGTGAAGCTCAAAAGCGTATTGTTATTGGTAAAGGTGGCGAAAAAATTAAAACCATTGGCCGTGATGCGCGCTTAGATGCTGAAAGAATGTTAGGTTGCAAAGTCTATTTAGAGTTATTCGTAAAAGTTAAATCAGGTTGGGCTGATGACGATAGAGCTTTGCGTAGCTTAGGTTATGGAGATGACTTCAACTAACCTGCAGCAGGCGATGCTGCTGCATTGCAAGCCATACCGCGAAAATTCTTACATAGGCGACTTTATCAGTGCTGAACATGGAAGAGTGAGTGTATTTTTTCGCAAACCAAAGTCAGGCCCTGCTATGGGCCTGTTTAATTTGTACTTGTTGACATTAACTCCCGGACAAAACGACCTGTTTTTTGTAAAAGGTTATGAGCTTGAGCAAAGTTTTGATGGGTTACAAGGGCACTATTTATTTAGCGCTATGTATGTGAATGAACTGCTTAGTTATCTACTGCCCAAAGCTGAAGTGGACTCGTCTTTTTTTTATTTATACCGCAATACTATCGCCGCCATATATAAGTGCCAGCAAGACAACTCTGGTGAAAATACCAATGAACTAGAAATTTTATTGCGATGTTTAGAGCTTGATTTAATTGCAGAGTTGGGTGTAATGCCAGATTTTTTGCATACCGCGGATGATCATTCTAGAATTGAACCATCAAAAACATATTGTTTTGCACCTGAATCAGGTTGGTTAAAACAAACTAACAGCCCATCAAATATGTGTTTATCAGGCAATTTAATCGAAAAAATTGCAGCCAAACAATTTGCAGAAAAAGGTGAACTTCGAGCGATAAAACAGTTTATGCGTTGTTGGCTTGATCATCTTTTAGGGCATAAAAAGTTAAAAAGTAGAGCATTATTCAGTCAGCCTAAACTTTAGCTGCGCTTGATTGCTCAATTAATTACAGACAAAGAGAACACAATGAAAGAAGTTTTATTAGGCGTTAATATTGACCATATCGCAACCATTCGCCAAGCACGTGGCACTGATTTTCCTGATCCTGTGCATGCCGCCGCAGTTGCCGAGCATGCTGGTGCCCATGGTATTACCGTACATTTACGGGAAGACCGCCGCCATATTCAAGATCGTGATGTTGAGATTTTAGCAAAAACAGTCACAACGCGCTTGAACTTGGAAATGGCGGTTACCGAAGAAATGATTGGTATTGCCCAACAAATCAACCCTGCGTTTTGTTGTTTAGTACCGGAAAAGCGCGAAGAGCTAACCACCGAAGGTGGCCTAGACGTAGCGGGGCAAGAAAAGAAAATAACCTCAGCGGTAGACCGCATAGCAGCGAATGGCACCCAGGTATCTTTGTTTATTGATGCGGATAAAGCCCAAATTGAAGCGGCAAAACGCACAGGTGCACCATATATTGAAATTCACACGGGCGGTTACGCAGATGCTGAAACCGAAGCAGAGCGCGAAGCTGAGCTTGCACGGATTAAAGAAGCGGCTGCTTTTGCTGATTCTATCGGCTTAAAAGTAAATGCAGGCCATGGTTTAAATTATCACAACGTTAAACCTATTGCGGAAATTCCACAAATGATTGAATTGAACATAGGCCACGCAATTATTGCGCGTGCAGCTATTGATGGCTTAGAAAAAGCCATACGCGATATGCGCCAACTTATGGTTGAAGCAAGACTCTAGGTAAGCATTGTGATAGTTGGTTTAGGCACAGACATAGTTGAAATTAGCCGTTTTGATACGGCTAATATCAATGCGATTGCACGGCGTGTTTTAACTAAAGATGAGTTTGTTCTGTTTACCACCCACAAACAAGCCTATCGATTTTTAGCCAAACGCTGGGCTGCAAAAGAAGCCGCGGCTAAAGCATTAGGTACAGGCATCGCCCAAGGT
Organism: Catenovulum agarivorans DS-2; assembly: GCF_000568405.1. Lineage (GTDB taxonomy): Bacteria > Pseudomonadota > Gammaproteobacteria > Enterobacterales > Alteromonadaceae > Catenovulum > Catenovulum agarivorans_A. The sequence continues at coordinate 104,046 of NZ_ARZY01000012.1, read as the reverse complement.
GTTACTTTTCAAGACTTTGTTATTAGCAACAATGACCTTGGAGCGCCAAAATTGAGTTTAACTGGCAAAGCTTTGGAAATTGCTGGTCAAGTTAGCTGCCACTTATCTATTTCAGATGAAAAAAATTATGCTGTTGCGACAGTTATTTTAGAGCGATTATAAACCAAGCGGCTATGCCTCGAAACAAACCCCACCAGCACTATAAACCAAAATAACATCGGCTGTGATACGTGTTGCCATGGTCACTTTGTCGTAGAAAGCTACTTCTTCCTCTTGTGTCGTTGGTGGCTCAAATGGCATAAATAATAGTGCCGTATTGCCTGTTCGTTTGGCGATTATGACATCGTCATTGTCACCAGAAAATACATGAACACTGGCATCAATACGCGCGATGTTAAGTAAATCTTCAATGCCTTTTTGGTACTTGTCAGCAGGGCGACCCATTGGCAAGGTGGCTAAAATTCTAAGTTGTCTAGTGCGCCACTCTGGGTTGCGTTTAAGTAAGTGGCCTAATAACAGCATTAGAGCACCATGTTTTTCACCTTTCCATAAAATGTCGATTCGACCTTGAGGGGGCTCCCATGACTGGCGCTCCTCCACACAGTCGCATAACAGAATACTGCGTTGTTTGCGTGCAGCAATGCGGATAGTGTCGCAGTATTCCTGCCAACGCTCTTTGTTGGTGGTTGTTCCCATCATTACGGTATTGGGTTTAAATGCACCCAACCCATGTGCTTGAAGAATCGTTTTCAACCCTGAACTAATGCCATCATCAGATACAACTACAGGAAATGCTTGTAGTCCTTCTTCGCGAATAAACTTACGAATGCGGTTTTCAGCTTCTTGGCGGCGCTCAATGGTATGATTTCCAGCTGATGGGATAATTTGTGCAATGGATACTATACCTTGCCCAGACGCTAACCATTGGCCGTATTCTGCCAAATGAGGGCGGCTTGTGGGTGAGCCACTTAAAACTAAAATAGAAGGTCGCCAATTTTTGGGGTGGTAACTTTGTTTTTCAAGCGTTAATAGCGCTTTGCGTGCTGCTTCATATGCACGGCCACTTTTTAAGTCGCCCCATCTACTCAATACTTCTTGTGAGCTAATTAACCAATATAATGCAACCATAATAATAATGGAGATTACCGCCCATAGTGGGTTCATTAAAAACATCACTAACACGCAGCTTGCAGCACCTAACAAAGAAATAGACCAATGGGCAAACCGAAATCTTGGGCGATACGATGGATTGCCAACCCAACCTTCATAGAAGCAGGCCAAATTGAGTGTGCCGTAGGTGATCATAAAAAACATACTGATAATTGGGGCAATGGCGTTTAAATCGCCCAGCATAATCCCTAACTGAGCCACTACAAAAGTTAAAATGGTTGCGCGTTTCGGTTCATCGGTTTTGCCTGAACCAACAGCAAAAAAGCGGAATGAGGGCACAATATTATCGCGCGCAAATGCTTGGAGTATTCTTGGTGCGCCCATCATACTAGCCAGTGCGGACGACAATGTTGCAGCAAAAACGCCACCGACGATCAGCGCTCCAGAGACAGAAACTTCTTTAACTATCATCGCATTGCCCAGTAGTTGGTCTTGGCTGCGGCTACCGGCTAATAAAAATCCCATTAAGATATAAATGATTGCGGTAAAAAATATCGCCCAAAGTGTGCCAGATGGAATCGACTTGCTTGGATTTTTTAGATCGCCAGACATATTCGCGCCAGCCATTATGCCGGTTACCGCCGGAAAAAATAGCGCAAACATGGTAAATAAGTTGTCGCTTTCTCTAAAACCAGGCTGAACATTGGTGGCAAAGTTGGCCCAAGATAGATCATCAATTGCACCGATAAAAAATGAACCAACCGCAAGCAACAACAGCGCAAAAATACCGTACTGTACTTTTATCGTCCAACCGGCACCTATGTAAACACAAACAAAGGTAATTAAGTTAACGATACTCGCAATTTGAAAACTAGATAACCCAGTGTTGGGAAAGGTATCTTTAAACGCTTCAGTAAAACCTATTACATACATGGCAACCGAAACAGCTTGCGCTAAAAAGAACACCACACCAATAACAGCACCAAACTCGGCACCTAAACTACGGCTAATTAAAAAGTATGCTCCACCGCCTTTCATTCGAACATTTGTCGCAATGGCCGACAATGAAAAAGCCGTTAAAAGGGTAATTGATTTGGCCGCTAATATAATAACCAAGGCATACCAAATACCAGATTGACCAACAACTTCGCCAAAGCGTAAAAACATAATTACGCCGAGTATAGTCAGCACACAGGGGGTAAATACCCCACCAAAGGTACCAAACTTACTTTGATCATCAGGGGCGGCTTGTTTACTTTCAACAGTTTTTTTAACGATGTCTATCACTTAAATTACCACATATTTCGCAAAGGCAGATTACACAGGCGTAGTGTCAAGCTAACTTCAACTTTGAAGTATAGTTATTGATTTTGAGATTGGCTGAGATGATGCAAACATAACATCTAATTTAATCAGATATAGCAAGTAGTTAGTAGAACTTGTTATTGAATATTTTGTTCTAAGTATATAGCTATAGATTGTTATTTTGCTGGATGGTAAAAACAAAAAACCTCGCAGAAGCGAGGTTTTAGGCATCAAAAATTGATGGAAACTGTAATAGTTTTGCTTACTTCTTAGAGCTAAGCGCACCAAAACGTTTCTTGAAGCGGTCAACACGACCACCAGTATCAACGATACGTTGCTTACCAGTATAGAATGGGTGACATTCTGAACATACGTCCAAGTATAAGTCTTTACCTACAGTTGAACGAGTTTTGATTGTGTTACCACAAGAACAAGTTGCGGTGATTTCTTGGTACTCTGGGTGGATACCTGGTTTCATTTGGATTACCTCAAATTGGGCCGTATAGCCACTATGCCAAATTAAACATTAACTTGCACAGCACCACACGCGACTAAATAAAATAAAGGCGATTAAAGCCTTCAGCTATAATGGCGGCGGATTTTATACCATAGGTAGCCTAAAAACAATGATTTCTCGATTAAAATTTACCTTTCATTCAAACCTATGATTGCTGTATAAAGTGCATCAACTTTTTGCTCGTTTAACCAAGTTGATAGAGGGCTTATTTTGTTTGTTCAAGTTGCTTTAGCTTTACCTTTGCGTCGACTATTTGATTATCGTTTGCCAGAAACGCAGGCGTGTCATCCAGGTTGCCGAGTTGAAGTTACTTTTGGTCGACAAAAACTGATTGGGTTAGTGGTTAAGATTGTTGAGCAGTCAGCCTATCCGGCTGATAAAATCAAGCCGATACACCAGGTACTCGATGAAGCGCCAATCTATTCGCAGCAGATGTTAAAAACGCTAGCTTGGTTACAGCAATATTATTTGTGTCCACCCGGTGAAGTTTACGTTAATTTATTGCCGAAAAAACTCAAAAATGGTGCACCGACGCAATTGCTTGCAGAGCCAATCTGGCAAGTAGTTGATGGTGCAAAACCGCCAGCTGGAAGGGCTTACAAACAACAAGCATTGTTTCATTTACTCAAGAAACTTGGGCCAACCGCACAAAGTTTGTTAAAAGAAGATGGCTTTTCGCTTGCCCAGATTAATCAGCTGGCAGATAAACAACTAATAGAGCAAAACAGCGACTTTTTAAAAAACAAGCAAGTTGAAATCCAACCAAGTGAATTTGAACTTACCTCTGAGCAACAGCAGGTTATAGACAATATTCAAGCCAATGAGAATTTTGCTGTGCACTTGGTGCAAGGCGTAACGGGCAGTGGAAAAACGGAAGTATATATGCGCTTAATGGCCGAAGCTTTAGCGCAAAATAAGCAAGTATTAATATTGGTTCCAGAAATTGGCTTAACTCCACAAACCTTGCAGCGTTTTCAGCAAAGGTTTCATTGCCAAATGTCAGTGTTGCATTCAGAGCTTAACGATAGTGAACGACATAATGCTTGGTTAAAAGCTTGGTTAGGCATAAGTCGCATCATTATTGGCACCCGCTCTGCTGTGATGGTGCCAGCAGCAGAGCTAGGATTGATAGTGTTAGATGAAGAGCACGATGCGTCATATAAACAACAGGATGGGCTAAGATATAATGCCCGAGATGTCGCAATAAAACGAGCTGCTGATCAAAATTGCCCGATTGTTTTGGGTAGTGCAACCCCGTCGTTAGAGTCACTTGCAAATGCTAAAGCGGGTAAATTCAATTGGCTGCATTTAACCAAACGCGCGACTGCAAAATTGCCGCCTAAACCTCAGTTACTCGACATCAAACATCAGCCTTTACAGGTTGGATTAGCTTTTGGTGTTGTTGAGTTGATAGAAAAACATTTAGCGGCAGGCCAGCAGGTATTAGTATTTTTAAATCGCCGCGGTTATTCACCAGCTCTTATTTGCCATGAATGCGGTTGGGTGGCTGAATGCCCGCGCTGTGATAAGCATTTGACGTACCACAGAAATACCCAACTAGTTAACTGTCATCATTGTGGGTATTATGCTAGACCTCCTGCTCAATGCGCTGAATGTGGTTCTAGCCAAATTGTTGATTGGGGTATTGGCACTGAGCAATTAGAAGAGTGGATGCAACAGCGTTTTCCAGAAGCCAATCCGGTAAGGATCGATAGAGATAGTGTTCGGCGCAAAGGCGAACTAGAAAATAAACTAAACGCAATCCAAGCAGGTGAACATAAGTTATTGATTGGCACTCAGATGTTAGCCAAAGGGCACCATTTCCCTCAATTGACGTTAACTGTGATCGTTAATTTAGACAATGCCTTGTACAGCACAGATTTTAGAGCAGCAGAAAAAATGGCGCAGTTATTAGTTCAAGTTGCAGGCAGAGCAGGGCGCGCTGAAAAAACGGGTCAGGTGGTGGTGCAAACTCATTTCCCAAATCACAATTACCTTAATACTTTGATTGAAAAAGGTTATACAGAACTAGCGCAATTATTATTAAAAGAGCGTGAAGACAGCCAACTTCCTCCATATCAGTACTGGTGTATCTTACGAATGGAAGCACAAAATCAACAGGTTGTTGAGCAGGTTTCGCAACAAGTTGATAGCTTGTTTAACCAGTATATATGTCAGCATTATCAAGGTGTTGAGGTGTTTGCTAATATGCCAGCTCCGCAAGAAAAACGCGCTGGTAAATATCGGCAAATCATTATTTTTAGTGCCAAACAGCGCAGTATGTTAAATGCTGCGATGAACCAATTAACAGCATCGCTTGAACAGAACGACTTTGCGCAAAAAGTACGTTGGTTATTTGATGTTGACCCACTTGATTTGAATGGCTAATCCTTTCGACATTTTTTGTTGCTTTTATTTGTTCTATAAGCAATAAAAATGCTCGATAAAAATCATGCTTTAGCTGGGCTTGTTTGCTACTTACATATTGCGCTGGAATCGCAGCTAATTTAACCAAGCAAATAAAATTTTCATGCAGTTACGCTTATAACGGTTTTAACTAAATTAAATGGCCTTTATACTCGTAAGCAAAATTTATCAGCAATAACCAATCAAGCATTATGGCACGCGACTACGTAAAAAAAGGTAAACCAGCGAGTAGAGCTAAAAGAGGGGCTAAATCAGCGCCGCCTCCACCGCCAGCTCCGTCAAAAAAACCAAAAGCATTTATTTTTGTATTCTTAGTCATTGGTATACTTGCTGGGTTTGGTTATTTTTTATGGTCGATAAAAGACCGAGCACCAGACTCAGCTGAGCCAGTGCAAAATACCCAGCCTAAACAAGCCAAACCTAAACCTTTGCCGAAAATTCCCGAAGAAAAGTGGGAATACGTTAAAGAGCTTGAAAACAAAGAAGTAGAGGTTGATGTTCCAGAGCGTGAAGACGGCCCTAAAAGACCTTATCAAATGCAATGTGGTTCGTTTAGAAGTGAACAGCAAGCCAATGTGATGAAAGCGCAAATCGCATTTGCTGGGTTGGAATCTATTATTAAACGAACCGAAGGCAATAATGGCGTTTGGTATCGAGTGGTGTTAGGCCCATACAATACCAAACGTGATGCCGAAGCCGATAGGCACAGACTACAAGATATTAAGATCAATAGTTGCCAAATTTGGTATTGGACTTGATTTGCCAAAAATCTCCCCCATTTAACAATCAAAGACATTAACTCCTCAAACTTTATTTTGGTTTTGGCCGTGGCTTTACAGCTAACGGCCTCTTTTTGTTGTAGCGGTTTGAGGTAAAGCTGAAACAGAGGAAAGAATATGACAACGATTGTATCGGTTCGTCGCGCAGGCAAAGTGGTTATTGGTGGTGATGGCCAGGTGTCACTTGGTAATACAGTGATGAAAGGTAATGCACGCAAAGTACGCCGTTTGTATCACAACAAGGTTTTGGCGGGTTTTGCTGGTGGTACTGCAGATGCATTTACCTTATTTGAACGTTTTGAAAGTAAGCTTGAGATTCATCAAGGCCATTTAACTCGTGCCGCTGTAGAACTTGCAAAAGACTGGCGAACAGACAGAGCATTGCGCCGATTAGAAGCCTTACTGGCAGTTGCTGATGAAGAAGCTTCGTTAATTATTACGGGCAACGGTGATGTTATTCAACCAGAGCATGACCTAATAGCGATAGGCTCAGGTGGGCCATATGCGCAAGCCGCGGCAACAGCCTTGTTAGAAAACACTGAGTTATCTGCCAAAGATATTGTTGAAAAAAGTTTGAAGTTGGCCGGGGACATTTGTGTTTACACCAACCACAGCCAAACCATTGAAGAATTAGACGCAAAAGAGTAGGAGTGTGACATGTCGCAAATGACCCCTAGAGAAATTGTTCACGAATTAAACCGCCATATTATTGGTCAGCAAGGTGCAAAAAAAGCAGTTGCGATTGCGCTCAGAAATCGCTGGCGTCGTATGCAATTAAATGAAGAGTTACGCCAAGAAGTTACACCAAAGAATATTTTGATGATTGGTCCTACAGGTGTAGGTAAAACTGAAATAGCCCGCAGATTGGCAAAATTGGCCAATGCTCCGTTTATTAAAGTAGAAGCGACTAAATTCACCGAAGTGGGTTATGTTGGTAAAGAAGTCGAGACCATTATTCGTGATTTAGCGGATATCTCGGTTAAAATGACGCGTGAGCAAGCGACACAAAAAGTAAAACACAGAGCAGAAGAAGCCGCTGAAGAACGTATTTTAGACGCACTATTACCGCGGGCTAAAACACCATTTGGTGAAGATGCTGAGCCTGAAACGGATAGCTCTACTCGCCAAGTATTTCGCAAAAAATTACGCGAAAAGCAACTCGACGACAAAGAGATTGAAATTGAAGTTGCGGCGCCTCAGGTTGGTGTAGAAATTATGGCTCCACCTGGTATGGAAGATATGACTAACCAATTACAAAGCATGTTTCAGAATTTATCTGGTTCTACGTCGAAAACACGTAAACTAAAAGTGAAAGAAGCGTATAAGTTGCTTGTTGAGGAAGAAGCAGCTCGCATGGTTAATCAAGATGATTTAAAAGAACAAGCGATTAATGCTGTTGAGCAAAATGGTATCGTCTTTATTGATGAGATAGATAAGATCTGTAAGCGTGGTGAAAGCAGCGGCCCTGATGTTTCGCGCGAAGGGGTCCAGCGTGATTTGTTGCCGTTAGTTGAAGGCTCAACTGTGTCGACCAAACACGGTATGGTTAAAACCGACCACATTTTATTTATCGCATCTGGTGCATTCCAAATGGCTAAACCGTCTGATTTAATTCCAGAGTTGCAAGGGCGTTTACCAATCCGAGTTGAGTTATCAGCATTAACAACCGAAGATTTTGTGTCTATTTTAACGGATACCAACGCATCGTTAACTGAACAATACAGTGCATTGTTGGCTACTGAAGGTGTAACGGTTGATTTTACCGATGATGGTATTAAACGCATTGCTGAAGCAGCATGGCAAGTGAATGAACGCACAGAAAACATCGGCGCACGCCGTTTGCACACGGTAATGGAAAAACTTATGGAAGAAATTTCATTTGATGCCAGTGAAAAAGATGGTGAAAAACTTGTGGTAGATGCAGCTTACGTCAATAAATACTTAAGTGATGTTATTGAAGACGAAGATTTATCTCGCTTCATTTTATAAGCCATATTGATGGCGAAATTAAAAATGGAGGCAGAGCCTCCATTTTTATTTGCTTGAACATGGCTTTTATTCAATTATTCCAACGTATAAACCACTTTAACTGATCCATCCACTAAACTGCCGTCGATGTAACCAATCATATTTGGATTTGAAGCCACCAACGATTTTACATTGTTGCTATCACCTGCATCTTTGGGAGGTGTGCCTTTTCCGGTGAAAACCAATTTTGACCAATATGCTTTGTATTGAGATGCACTTTTTTTACAGACTTGCTCGTTAAATTGATCTCGTGCTGCTGTGCCAGCATCTTGGTTAAGTGGCACCGCAGCTGTACCATTGGGAAACTTCTTGGTTTTACCCAAAAAAAGTCGAGATACATCGTCAGCTGACATTGAATCAAAACCAGTCGAAGGATGAACCACAACCACTATTTCACTTAATGCCGCAAAGGGTGTGATAAGCAGGCCGATTGCGACAATCATTGCTTTAAAATTAGACATGAGCATCTCCTTAAAACACAGTTTGTAGCGCAAATGCATATACTTTTTGGCCCGCGCGCCCTTCAGTATCAACATCCGAATACTGAATCTTTAATGCTGTACCTGCTGTGATGTCCCAACGAGCCCCTAAGGTGACTGTATCTCTTGTTAGTGGATCATCTGCTGCCAGTCCATCTAACAACTGTTTTACCGTACCAGATACTTGATCGGTAACGGCTACACCTTTGGATATTTGCGATGCATCGTCGTCAGCTTTTGATGCGGTCAGGTGAATTAACCAATCACCTGTTCTAACCCCAACCATTACAAATTGACGTATATTGTCAGAAAAAAGTGTTTCGTCATCCAGTCTTAACTCAACATGTTCTGCAGCCGCGACAAACGTGCCTGTGTCTATATTGACACCAACTTCAAGAAACTGCGCAGTGTCGTCTTGAATTAACATTCGGTCGGTATTTTGATTGTAACCTAAGTGGGTTAAAAAATCAGCAAAACCACCGATAGTGAGTGGTGATTGTAACGTATGTTGTGCTTCTGGCGGTAATTGGCTATTGACTGCATTATTTAAATCTGACGCTGGGCCACTAATTGAACTGGGTAAACCAACTGGAGTTAAATCAATGCTGAGTTTAGCCGTATGGTAAGCCGCTCTAAAGGTCCACCAATCTTTGGCCAATGTGCCAGCAAACCCAAGTTGATTGCGGGTTTTTGCTTCAACATCCATACCGCCTTGGTTGAGGGTATCGGTGAAACCACCAAAATAAACTTGCATTGTTGTGTCAAAACTACCGAGTGTGCCCGTGGTGTAGTAGTCGATACCATTTACGTTGTTAAATGGTAAATAATACACTTCGTTTGGGGGGCTAATCCACGGGTACGCATACCCTACATCTAGGTAATCTGAATACATATAAAATGGCGTTCTAAGCCGACCAATTCTCACTGTGCTTTCGTCAGTGGCTTGCCAACTAACATATGCCCACTCAGCCTCTACATCAAAGCCGTCAAAACTACGCGCCGTTAACTGCACGGTTGCGCTGAGTTCATCTGATATATCAGATGATACTTGAATACCAAGCAAACTGTTGTCGAATGTGAGATCTTCTTCTGAATAACCAGCGTAACTAGGGGCTGATTCGTCATCAACAAATCCACCACCAATCGACATAAAGCCTGAAAAGTTAAAGTCGCCAGCTTGTGCTAATGGGTGTGCGCAGGAGAGCAGGGCAAGCGCACAAATTGACTGTTTCAGCCTAGTTTGAATCATAAAATGCTCCTATGGGTATAACTAATCTGTACTTATAAAAATCTACACTTTAAATTGTGAAGACAAGCTTCTGAGTGCAGCTGTAATATCAACAGTGTCTTCGGTTACAGAGTCTACCTTGGACGTTGTTAAACTTAATTGTTCTGTGTTTGCATGGATGGAGGTTACATTGTCCATTATATGTGCAAACGTCATGCTCTGTTGATGCGTCGCCGCGGCAATTTGACTATTCACAGAGGTAATTACATCAACGTTGCTCAAAATACTATTTAATACCTCACCGGATTTATTTGTCGCCTCAACCCCGCTATTGGCTTTTTCGACACTGTGTTGCATTGCATAAACTGCATTAGATGAGACGTCACGCAATTCGCCAATAACTGTGTGTATCTCTTCTGTTGCTTGACGAGTACGTACAGCTAGCTCTCTGACTTCATCCGCAACGACTGCAAAACCTCGACCATGTTCACCTGCTCGAGCAGCCTCAATTGCTGCATTTAATGCGAGCAAGTTAGTTTGTTCGGCAACATTTTGTATGGTGTCGAGTAAGTTACCAACATCATTGGAAAAGGATTCAAATTTATTGACGATTCCGGCCGCTTGGTTGATCTCATCTGCAAGTGCTGTAATCGTCTGTACACTCGTGTTCAGCGTTTGCTTTCCTAGATCGGCCGCTTGTTTGGCATCTGCAGTTTGAGTTGCAGCCGTTTCCGCAAACTCAGCAACTTCGTTGACACTGGCCATTAATTCTTCAATTGAACGTCTCAGATCACTAATTGCAGTGTTTTGTGCTTCACTTTGGCTAGAATTTTCGCAGCTAGCCTCGGTAAGTTGACTACTCACTCGGGATAACCCCTCGATATCCTCAGAGATATCGGCAAAAGCAGAATGTAGTTTAGCGACAAATTGGTTAAAGTTGGTGACAAGTTCTCCAATTTCATCCTTGCCTGAGTATTGAATTCTAACGGTTAAATCACCTTTACCTGTTGCCATTTCATGAAGGTTTGATGATACCGTTTTTATATTGGAGGTAATCGACTTTCCAATAAATACACTGGCGACAACTAATCCACTAATCGCAATAAATGCGATAATCAAAGTCAAGCGATTCGCTTCTGCAGATGAATCAATGGTCGAAGTTATTGCTTGGGTAAACTCTGAGCGTACATTAGTGCGCATGCGCTCCATTGCCTCTTTTAACTGCTCGAGTACTTGGGCATTTTTGGCGGCGTCTGTTGCTATGGTTGAAAAGTCGACCGTGCCGTCGATAAAACCTTTAGAGATTTCAATCGACTTATTGGTCCAACTATCTAGTAAGTTTTCTAGTGTTTTTTGCGACGTTTTTAATTCCGGTGCTAACTTGTTTATTTGAGCTATGTTTTGTTTAATGGTTTGGTAATAAGCTGAAGCTTGTTCAATCGACTGTTCATCACCTGTGGTAACTGCACTATTAAACTGTTGTTCCATTAGCAACACTGAGCCTACATTTTCAGTGGTCATTTCTAAAATAGGATAGAGCCGGCTTTCTAACCTTTGTAACGATTTTGCATTTTGGCTTTCAACCATTTGCGCGTAAAATTGTGTTATCGAAAATGCCAATACGGTAATGGCGACCATTGCCATTAATTTATGCGATATTCGCAGTGAAAACATATAAGATCCTCTTCTTTACCTACTTTCGCTACACTGGGAGGGCCTGTTATTGCTAAAAGTGTAGCAGAGAAACAAATAACTACTAATTTTTCGAATAATTACATTCAAATATCATAAGGTTGTTCATGCGCCCATCTCACTACAATGACTTCGACAACAAAACGCTTAATTGGCAAGTCGTCAGGCAAGTTTGGCCTTATTTGACCGAGTTTAAATTACGCATTGTATTAGCCTTGTTGTGTTTAATACTTGCTAAAGTTGCTGGCGTGACTTTACCTTTTGTACTTAAAAATATCGTAGATGGATTAAATACTAACAATGGGGTTGAGGGTTGGGCTGCTGTGCCATTAGCCTTGTTGTTAGCTTATGGTGCGGTTAGATTGCTCAATACCATAATCGGCGAAGTTCGCGATACCTTGTTTGGCCGAGTAACGGAACGCGCCATGCGTCGCCTTGGCTTGGCGGTATTTCAGCACTTACACCAGCTGGATATAGATTTTCATTTAACGCGGCAAACGGGCGGTATTGCTAGAGATATTGACCGAGGTACACATGGTGTTAGTTTTTTAATGCGCTTTATGGTGTTTAATATTGGGCCAACCTTGTTAGAAATAACTTTTGTGGTTGGATTGTTTTTTATCAACTATGGTTGGCCATTTGCGCTGATTATTGTTATTGCGATTGTTTGTTATGTTGGATTTTCTATTTGGGCGACGGATTGGCGAACTGAATACGTCAAGGCTGCCGCAAAAGCTGATTCAAGTAGCAGTACGCGTGCAATTGATAGTTTGTTGAATTACGAAACGGTTAAGTATTTTAACAATGAAGCGTACGAAGCTCAGCGCTACGACGCCGCTTTGGCTGATTGGGAAGTGGCCAAACGAAAAAACCGTTTATCATTATTTGTGTTAAATGCTGGCCAAGCATTAGTGATTTCAACTGCGATGGCCAGTATGATGATATTGGCTGCCTATCAGGTAAGTTTAAACAAAATGTCTATCGGTGATTTTGTATTAGTAAATGCTTTTATGATGCAGCTGTTTTTGCCACTGAACTTTTTGGGTTTTGTTTATCGGGAAATTAAAGGCTCATTGGCGAACATTGAGCATATGTTTGCGCTGTTAAAACGCCAACCCAAAACAACAGATAAAGCGCAGGCGCAGCCATTGGTGGTCGCTCAAGCTAACGTCGAATTTAATCAAGTGAGTTTTAACTACAATCAAGATCGCAGCATCTTGAAGGATGTTTCATTTACCTTAGAGCCAGGCGAGAAAATTGCGATAGTTGGACATAGTGGTTCAGGAAAATCTACATTGGTTAAGTTGCTGTATCGTTTTTACGATCTTGATTCGGGGCAAATTTTGATTGATGGTCAGAATATCGCGGATGCAACTTTGCAGTCACTTAGGCAAAGTATCAGCATAGTGCCACAGGATACAGTGTTGTTTAACGATAGCTTGTTTAACAACATTCGATATGGTCGCCAAGATGCTACTGAAGATGAGGTCGTTACTGCGGTTGAATTAGCCGCATTAGCTGACTTTGTTGCGTCGCTGCCAAAAGGGCTTGAAACTCAAGTGGGTGAGCGCGGGCTTAAATTATCCGGTGGCGAAAAACAACGTGTAGCGATAGCAAGGGCAATTTTGAAGAATGCTCCCATCTTGGTGTTTGATGAGGCAACCTCGTCATTAGATTCAAATGCAGAGCGCACCATAATGCGCGCGTTTAATCAATATGCATCAGGACACTCTAGCATAGTGATTGCGCATAGATTATCGACTATTGTTGATGCGGATAAAATTATTGTGTTAGACAAAGGAAACTTGGTTGAGCAGGGTACGCATGCAAATTTATTAGCTGCGAAAGGGCATTATTATAACTTGTGGCAAGCTCAACAGCAGCAACAAGACTAATGAGCCAGCAGTGTATTGAGTAAATGTGCAAGCCGAACTGCGGCTTGCATTAACCTAAGCTCAGTGGTTTTAAGTGCATCCGAAACATATTTACTGTCGATATTCTGTCGCTCAGCGGTCGGATAAATCTGCTGGCGAATTTTCGCACTTTCATTAATCCATTCAATCGACGAACTATCTTGCCAAGTTTGAATTTGTGCCAAGGGCAATTGATTGAGTTGGGCTGACAGCTTGTTATGCCAATGTTTTTGTTTATGCTGCGACAACATTTGGCTGTCCCACAATCTGTGTAAATTGGTTCTTTTGTGCTGGAAGTACACCTGAAAATTATTGCCTCCGCGGTCTTTACCATTACCAGCGTGCAGAGGTTGATGAATATCTCCAACCAAATGTAGGATAAAATATAGCGCGAGTTTTTGTTGTTTAGGATTATTTGACTTAGCTAAAACACCGGCGTAGTGGTTTAACGCGGTGTAAGCATCACCTCTTGATGGTGCGTGTTGATTTTGCGAGTATAGCTGGCCATCGGGCACAGTGACATAATGCCAAGGTGAAGCGGTTTTTTGCCAAAATTCGCTTTTATTGCCGCGCATTCGATCTAAATATGTGGTGGCGTATGCGATGGATTCGTTGCCGAGTAGTCGCTTTATTTTTTCTTTGGCTGTTGTGGTTAAAAATGGTTCTGCGAGTTCACCTGTTAATGCATGACCCATCGGGCCCCAAGCATAAACAGGTGGCTGAATTACAGCGAATAAGTAGAGCAGCCCAATCGCTATTCGAATTCGTTTCACAGATGGCTAGTTGCTTAAAACGTCTTTAAAAAACTTCATCAACTCAATACCGAATTGTTCTGGTTTAACTGCTTTGTCTATGCTTTCTGTACAGTTGCTTTTTGATAGGTCAATATCTTTTATTTCTGAGTATCTTTTATGTTTGGTGTTATAAAAGACTTTTACTACAGGTTGTAGAGGATTGATTCGGTTAGCTTGAGTTACAATTGCTAGTTTACCACTATTTAGCAGTACTAAGGTGCCAACAGGGTGAATACCCATACATTTAATAAATTGTTGCAGCAAGTTTGCGTCAATTTCAGCCGGTGCCATAGATAACATGATTTTGAACGCGGCGCTTGGTGTCATGCCTTTTTTATATACGCGCTCGGCTGTCATAGCATCGTAAATATCAACAATCGTTAACATCCGGCCTGCTTGGGTAATGTGCTCATCCTCTAACCCTTTTGGGTAACCACAGCCATTGAGTTTTTCATGATGTAAACTAACTGTTTTGATGCATTCGTCACTGATCCCTTGGCTTTGTTGTAACGTTTCGACTCCGTACTCGACGTGTTTTTTCATAATTTCAAACTCGTCTTCGGTTAATCGTGACGGTTTATGTAGAACTTCGTCTGGTACCAGTACTTTTCCTATATCGTGTAAAAATGCACTTTGCGCTAATTGCTCTATTTCCTTGTCGCTAAACTGCAAATGTTTGGCAAACATCGCCATCAGTATTGAGACATTTAGTGAATGTTCATAGAGGTAGGCATCTTTATCCCGAATGCGTGTCATGCACGCTAGTGCTTCTTCATTACGAAAAATTGAATCAATTAATTGGCTGGTTAATTCTTTTATCGGCTCAATGTCGAGTGCATGGCCTTGCTTAATTCCGTTGATGACTTTGTTTTGCAAATCGAGCGCTTCAGAATAGAGCTTTTTGGCTTTTTTCATTTCCAAAGCAACTTTGGTTGGTTTAATTGTGTCTTTGCGTTCGGTCGATTGCCGATGTTGCGTGATATCAACACGAGATTGGTCTTTATCAGCTTGAATGCTTTTGTCAGGATCTATCGCTACTTCTACTACGCCTTTTTTTCTCAATACTTGAATAACTTCAGGTTTTTTCACCCAGCCACTGGTTTTTACTGCCACTTGACCTGTTTGTTTTGTGACTTCAATTACATACATACCAACTTTAACTTCACTGAGCGGAATTATTTTTTGCATGTTCTACCAATTGTTGAGAGTTTACTTAATAACGATAGCAAAAGTTGACATTTTTGCTGGAAAATCTGGCTGAAATATCTTCAGCCAGATCAGGGTATATGCGAAGGGTTAGTTTGGCAATTGTTCTTTCAGTACCTGAGTTACATAATGTTGTAATGTTTCAGGTGAGCGCATTAATAGCTGCTCTAAATGGCTTTGACAGCTACTGTCTTCGCCTTCAAGCTCTACGAGTTTATAAGCTGCTTTGGCTAATATATCGCCTAACACAACATAATCATGGCATTTCACATCTTCGTGTTGTTGGCAATAATTATGATAGATAGCCAGTACCTCAACAAGTGCTGCTTTGTAATAAACTGGATGAGCTTCTTGAATTAACTGATCAACTAAAGCGGCAAAACTTTCTTCGCCTGGCGTCATGGAACTACGCACAACTTCGCTGTCTAGTTTGGCTTTGTCATTGGCATGATCTGCAAAAACGATTCCCTTACAAAAAGCCAAACTTTGCCAAATAGCTGAGATAAAGTCATCATCAAAACGGGCGATTAACCCCCGTTCAGAACGCCATAACAGCCAGTCTGTGTCCATTGCATGATGCGTTCCAGCAATGTATTCATGTGAGCCGTCTTGCCTAGAGAAGCTTACTTTAACATCGATATCGAATGTTCTGTGTTGGTTTTCAAGAATCGATTGGACCTTTTGCATAAACTGGTGAGGCGACAGTTGCGCAAGTGTTTCCATAGTTGCACACTGTTTGCTGCTGTTTTCACTGCACATACTCAACATGTTGTGTAAGTGAATTGAACGTACACCATTAAATAACTGAGTATTGGTACGAATTGTATAGCTTAAGATCACCAATAGTTCTTGAACTAAGGTGCGTTCTAGTGGTGTTTTAGCTGCAATATCAAGCGTATGTAGTAACTCTTCTTGATCAAGTAACGATTCATCACCACTCAATACTGTCAAGTTATTGGTGCCAACTAAAATACTTAAGTTGCGAGAACACAGCAGAGATAAATCATCCGCTAAATCAGCATGTGCTTTACCTAATGCCGAAAAACACCATCGAGCCGTTAGCCAAAAATTCTTGTGTCGAGCAATTTGGTAACAAGCTTCAACTAATTGTCTAAATTGAACACTGTTATCTAGGCTAATATCTGAAGTTAATGAGTGATCAACAGCCCAAGTGACTAGGTGCTGATAGCAATTTTGGTCACTACTTTCTAATTCTGGTAACTGGGCAGCAAACTCGGGTTTTAATACTGCAGGGTTGAACGGGTAAGTGTCTTGGCCAACGTTTAGGTTTGTTTCAAATGCGGTTTCGTTTAAAACTAATTTAGGTAAATTGAGCTGGCAATTACATGAAGCCCGCAGTGCAAGTGCTGCTGATGCATAACCAACATTATTAAATTGATTGCGCAGTTGGAGCTTTTTCAATGTATCAAACAAAGGTTTGGTTTGTGCTGATTCACACATAGATTGGGTGACCATGTAGGTGACAACCGCCGCTTGTTTGTTTATCCAGTGTTTGTTTATATGATTAATTTCATTGATTAAAATTTCACAATCTAGTTCAGCGTCATAATTTCGGTAATTGCAGCTGTCTTGTTGGACAGATGATAAACATAAATACTGGTTGTTGTTTATTTGATAAGTTTTAGCGGTTGCTAAACTTTGCATTCTACGACGCGGACGGCCTGATAAACCTAACACAGGGTTTTCGCCTAGGTGTTGGTAAGCTTCTACCAACTGGTTTGCTGTCATAACCCCGATGGGGGCAATTTCAGCTGGCGTTTCTGCAATAACACCGTGGTTTGCTAATAGCTGTTTTATTTGCTCGTTTTCCGCCAAAATCACCACTGCAATTTGAGTTTCGTTTGTGCTGGTGGAGCGATAACGTAATTTGCATGGGTCTAAATCGTCTAGCTCAATTAAACCTTCGTCAATCATAAAGCCGGTATAAAATAAACTTTGAGCCCAAACGAGCGGTAAGTTTTCATTTGGTACACGCGGCTGTGAATGTGGGTTTTCTTTCTCCGCTGCTACATTATCCTTGTGTAAATAATAGAGTTCAGGGATGAGCATTTTTCCATCCTGCTCAACCATTATCGACTCTAACTTACTGCGATAGTATTGTGCTTGTTCGTCGTCACGATCGTATAGTGCTTGAATATAAAGATAAGTAAAAAATAACGGCCATTCCGATTCAATATCTTTAAAATTGGTTAGCTCGTTATGCTCATAATGGATACGGCTGTGATCTTCTACTGCGGTTTGGTGCCCGTCCCATAAAAAACGCTTGCAGCCATAATTACCACCTAGTTCACTAATAATCTTATCTCGAGTTTTTTTAACCAAAGCTTTATCGCCCACAGCAAAGGCTGGGAAACCAATAATACTTAAAATTGCACTGTCTACTTCTTTTGAAATCGACTCGCGTGGTAATAAGCGGGCTAGGGTGTTACGAGCGCGAGAAATGCCATCAGGGATTGAGTGTACTATCGCTCTTGGGCTAGCATTTTTGCCAAATAAATTAAAGCCATCTAGAGCTTGCAAAGCAGCTTTGGCCATGCCAACTGAACTGGCATTGATTTCGGTTTTGCCATTATTGATTTTATTACCACGCTCCCAAATGCCGTAGTCAGGAATTCGGTATGCGAATGCTATGTAGTAAATCAGGTTTTGCACGAAATCAACTTCGTCGTAGGTATTTACAATACGCAGTCCTGATGCCGACATTTGTGCGATCATCAGCAAAAAGATTGAGGTCGCGTCAATTTGTAGATGTCCCCAAGCATCATCAGCAACCACAGTTAAACCTGTGGCTGTGTCATATTTAGCATGTAATGCATCTTTTGCGTGCAAAGTATGTTTGAATTTTTCAACCTTATCTGACTGACGCATCATTGACTGCAATAAACCTCGCATCAATTTGATGGTTGATTGGCACAACTCATCCGATCGTTCAGTTTCGCCAATACGTCGGTATGCAAGCCCTAAGGCCCAAACACTCATAATAGAGTATACGTTATCACGCACCCAAGCGTCAGTGTAATCGCCATGGGTAGTAATTGCGGTGCTGGCAGGCAGTAGCCCAGTTACCGGGTGCTGTCTTTTTAAAATAATGTCTTGGATATCTTGATATAGACGATTCAAAATATGGGTATTGTTCATAGTCGTATCCGCACAAACATTTGTTTGTGTTTTGGTTGTTAGTTCTTTTTATACGTTTATTTATAGATGATATATGCAATTATTACACCTAATAAATGCTACAGCTTAGTGAAAGTGGTCACGCGCTGAGATTGCTTTTGTCTAATTGCAAACAAAAAAGGCCGCACATCAGTGCAGCCTTTTATATTTTATTTAATTCCTAGGGCATAAGTTTAACCGATATGTTTAGGCAATAAAGTTGAATACGTATTCAACTTGATTACCATTGATATGGTTACTAGCTTAACCAACTGGGTAATTTATTTTCGTATGCAGTAATGTCATCTGCAAATTGCAGCGTCCAACCGATTGAATCTAATCCATTAATTAAACAGTGTTTATGGAAATCATTGATTGGGAAGCTATAAGCTTTACCATTTACCGTTAAGGTTTGTGCTGGCAAATCAACTTCAAACGCGACATTGTCATCGGCTGCGACTGCTTGGAACAACTCCTCAACTTCGCCTTCAGTCAATTTGATTGGCAAAATTTGATTGTTCATACAGTTACCGTAAAAGATATCTGCAAAGCTGCTTGCTACAACAACATCAAAACCATAGTCTTTTATTGCCCATGGCGCATGTTCACGGCTTGAACCACAACCAAAGTTATCGCGAGATAACAACACGTTGGCACCTTGGTATTCCGCTTTGTTTAACGCAAAATCTGGGTTGTCTTGTGTACCAGCTTCGTCTAAATAGCGCCAGTCATGGAATAAATGCACACCAAAACCAGTGCGGTCAACTTTTTGTAAAAACTGTTTTGGGATAATTTGGTCAGTATCCACGTTAGATTTATCTAACGGTGCAACCTTGCCTTTAATTTGAGTAATACCTGACATTATTTGCCCTCCACTAAAGTGCGTACATCAACAAAGTGACCTGAAACAGCAGCAGCTGCAGCCATTGCTGGGCTGACTAAGTGAGTGCGACCACCGCGGCCTTGGCGACCTTCAAAGTTACGGTTTGAAGTTGATGCACAACGCTCTTCAAAACCTAATTTGTCGTCATTCATGGCTAAACACATTGAACAACCAGGTAAACGCCATTCAAAACCAGCTTCAATAAAGATTTTATCTAAGCCTTCTTCTTCAGCTTGTTTGCGCACTTGGCCTGAGCCTGGTACCACTAATGCTTCAATGCCAGCTTGCACTTTACGCCCTTGAGCAACTTTTGCTGCTGCACGTAAATCTTCAATACGGCTATTGGTACAAGAACCAATAAATACTTTATCAACGGCTAAATCAGTTAATGCCTGACCTGCTTCAATGCCCATATATTTTAATGCTGCTTCACAAGATGCACGTTCAACTGGGTTTTCAAAAGATTCTGGAGCTGGGATAGGTTGGTTTACACCTATTACTTGACCAGGGTTGGTGCCCCAAGTCACTTGTGGTGTAATATCTTCTGCTTTTAATGTAACAACTGTATCAAACTCAGCGTCAGCATCTGATTTTAAGTTTTTCCAATATTCAACTGCTTCATCCCAAGCTGCACCTGTTGGTGCAAATTCGCGACCTTTAACATAGTCGATAGTGGTTTGGTCTGGAGCAACTAAACCCGCTTTGGCACCAGCTTCAATACTCATGTTACAAATGGTCATGCGTTGCTCCATGGATAATGCTTCAATCGCATCACCACAGTATTCCATAACATGGCCTGTAGCGCCGTCCATACCTATTTTGCCAATGATTGCTAAGATAATGTCTTTTGCATCTACACCAAATGGTAATTGTCCATTAACTTCAACTTTCATGGTTTTGTAGCGGTTTTGTTTTAACGTTTGTGTTGCTAAAACATGTTCAACTTCAGATGTACCAATACCAAAAGCTAATGCACCAAACGCACCGTGAGTTGCGGTATGTGAGTCACCACAAACAATGGTTGTGCCCGGTAAGGTAATGCCTAATTCTGGGCCAATTACATGGACAATACCCTGTTTTAAATGGCCTACACTGTACAAACGTACGCCAAATTCTTCACAGTTTTGCTGTAAAGTCTGCATTTGAATACGTGCCATAGGCGCCGCAGCATCAATTGCAATAGATTTAGTGGATACGTTGTGATCCATAGTTGCGAATGTTTTGTCAACACAACGCACAGGACGGTTTTTTTCACGCAAACCAGAAAATGCTTGTGGTGAGGTGACTTCGTGTACTAAATGGCGATCAATATAAATTAACGGTGTTTCACCTTCTTCGGCACGCACTATGTGCGCATCGTAGATTTTTTCGTATAACGTTTTGCCCATGTTACGCTTGCTCCACTAACTGTGCTATGTAATCACCCACTTGGGCGGTTGTTTTCGCTTGGTCTTTTTTCTCTGGCGCGAGTAGCTCACCAGTTAAAACGCCGTCGTTGAGTGTTTTTACAACAGCATCTTCAATTGCATCAGCAATATCGTTACGACCAAAACTAAAGCGCAACATCATAGCTGCAGATAAAATTTGTGCGATTGGGTTAGCAATGCCTTGTCCTGCAATATCGGGTGCACTGCCACCAGCAGGTTCATATAAACCAAAACCTTGCTCGTTAATCGACGCTGAAGGCAATAAGCCCATAGAACCTGTGATCATTGCACTTTCGTCAGAAATAATGTCACCAAATAAGTTAGCACATAACACCACGTCGAATTGACTTGGGTAACGAATTAACTGCATCGTCGCGTTGTCGATGTACATGTGCTCAAGTTCAACTTGAGGGTAGTCTTTATGTACTTCTTCAACGACTTCACGCCATAAAACACTGGTTTGTAAAACATTGGCTTTGTCGATAGACAATACTTTGCCACGGCGTTTTAACGCAGCTTCAAAGGCGATAACAGCGATACGACGAATTTCACGACGGGTGTAGCGCATGGTATCAAAACCATACTCTTCTTCACCTTCGCCTTCACGGCCTTTTGGTTTACCAAAATAAATGCCTGAGGTTAATTCACGGACCACTAAAGTATCAAAACCACTTTTAGCAATATCTTCTCGCAATGGTGATAATGCTTCTAAACCTGGGTAAATACGCGCAGGGCGTAAGTTACTGAATAAATCAAAATGACCACGTAAGCCGAGTAGGGCTGCGCGCTCTGGTTGTTCTTGTGGTGGTAGTTTTGCCCATTTAGGACCACCAACTGAACCGAATAAAATCGCGTCAGCTGCTTCACATGCTGCAAGTGTTGAATCTGGTAAAGCTTTACCATGGTTGTCGATAGCGATTCCACCTACATCGTGCTCGCTTAGAGCAAATTCAACGTTGAACTTTTTTTCTACAACGTTTAATACTTTTAAAGCTTCTGCCATGACTTCTGGGCCAATGCCGTCACCCGCTAACACTGCAATTTTCATTTTGTTTTCAGACATTACTGATTTTCCTGCTCGTTTTAGTTCTGCGTGGCTTGTTCGTTTTGTTTAGCCTGCTTTTGTAATTCAATTTGGTCTGCACGGTAGGCCAAATTCATTACGTTTATTAATGCTTGGGCTGAGGCTTCAACTATATCGGTTGATAAACCAAAGCCGCGGAATTTTTGCCCTTTGTATTCAACAACAATATCAGCTTGTGCTTGTGCATCTTCGCCGCCAGTTTTTGCTGAAATAACGTAGTCTTTAATATCTAAATCCATTTCAACAATGTCTAACAAGGCGCGATAAGTTGCATCAACTGGGCCGTTACCTAAAGCTGATCCCGAGATTATATCATCGCCAACTTTTAATTTAACCCCTGCAGTTGCAGTTTCGTCAGTACCAGACACAGCCGCTAAATAGCCTAATTGGTAATGTTGTTTATCCATTTGCTGGTTGTTGAAATACAACAAGGCTTCTAAGTCATAGTCGAATACTTGGCCTTTACGGTCAGCTAATTTCAAGAAACTTGCGTATAACTCGTCTAAGTTGAAATCTTGATCTGTGTATCCCATTTGCTGCATACGGTGCTTAATAACATGGCGACCGCTGCGCGAAGTCATATTTAAGTCATTGGTACTCTTACCAATGCTTTCTGGAGTAATGATTTCGTAAGTGTTTTTCGCTTTTAATACACCATCTTGGTGAATACCTGAGCTGTGGCTAAATGCATTTGCACCAACAATGGCTTTATTTGGCTGCACAGGCATATTACATAACTGGCTCACTAAACGAGATGTGTGGTAAATCTCTTTGGTGTTAATGCGGCTGTTGGCACTGAACATATCCGAGCGCGTATTTAAAATCATCGCAACTTCTTCTAAAGAACAGTTACCAGCACGTTCACCAATACCATTGATAGTACACTCAATTTGGCGTGCACCAGCTTGTACCGCCGCAATTGAGTTAGATACAGCTAAACCTAAGTCATTATGGCAATGCACAGATATGGTTGCTTGGTCGATATTCGGAACGCGGTTGAACAAGGTTTGAATAATGCCACCAAATTCACTTGGAATGGTATAACCCACAGTATCAGGAATGTTTATGGTACGTGCGCCAGCTTTAATGGCTGCTTCTACCATGCGGCATAAGTTGTCAATTGGCGTTCGACCAGCATCTTCACACGAAAACTCTACATCGTCAGTGAATTTGCGCGCATACTTAACCGCGTTCACACCCATAGCTAAAACATCGTCAAAGCTACGCTTTAACTTTTGTTCAACGTGAATGGTCGAGGTTGAAATAAAGGTGTGGATACGGAATTGGTCTGCAACTTTTAATGATTGTGCACATGCGTCAATGTCTTTTTCAACCGCACGGGCTAAGCCACATACAATTGAATTTTTAACGTTTTTAGCAATGGTTTGCACAGATTCGAAATCACCTGGGCTAGAAACAGGGAAACCTGCTTCCATTACATCAACACCTAATCTTTCCAAGGCCAATGCAATTTGCAATTTCTCACGAACAGATAAGCTCGCGGATAAAGCTTGTTCGCCGTCTCTTAATGTTGTGTCGAAAATTATTACTCTATCAGACATAGTCTAGCTCCTGTTTGTTTAAGGCCCGGAAACGGCGCGAATCTAATAAAAAACCCGCGCTGTTGAGCACGGGTTTTTTGTTTCGAAATCTTGATTTAAAGGTTTAGTTTGTCTCGAAACAAATCCTCCCGCACTCCAAATGAGTGAGGCTTAGCAGATTTGTTAGCGAGAGAATATAAGTCATTTAATAAACCTTATAAATTAACGAGTAAGTCAACAAATGTAACTTTGAGGTGTATTTTGGTGTTATTGGCTTAAGATGTCAATGTTTGCTTGGCCTAAAAGTTGAATTAGACCAATCGATTTTATAGATTAAGGTAGATTTAGCGAAAGCTAGGCCTTATCAAATAAATACTTTGCTTATCTTCGCGTTAATTTCAACTTTAACCGTTTGGTGTAAAAAAGATTCAGCCGACTTTACTTTAATACTCTGTTGTTGCCATTGAAATACCGACTCATAACACTCTCCAATAAAGCGCTCATTGTGCACTTGCAGCTGAGAGTGCGGATCATGCGTTAAAGTAAACTGATGTGGTCGCAAATAGATCATGGCTGATTCGCCAACATATTCAGCTAGGTTTTGTGAACCAGAATAAGTCGCCTCGCCAAACGGGGTTTGTAAGAGGGTGTTTGATTGTATTTGGCTTTGTAACCACAAGCCTTCACCTAAAAATTCAGCGATATAGCGGGTTTTTGGTGCGCTAAATAGCTGTTCTGGCGTATCTACTTGTTCGATGCGCCCTTGGTTGATAACAGCAATGCGATCACAAAATGCAAAAGCCTCGTCCTGATTATGGGTAACAAACAACGCCGATATCTTTTGTGCTTTTAACAGGTTACGAATATCTGTGATTAGCTCAAACCTCAGCTGTGGGTCAATATTGGAAAAAGCTTCGTCGAACAATAAAATTGTGGGTTCACAAGCTAAAGCTCGAACGATTGCGATGCGTTGTTGTTGTCCACCTGAAAGCTGATGCGGATAATGTTGTGCATATTCTTGCATTTTTATCAGTGTCAACATCTCGGTTACTTTTTGCTGTTGTTGTTGGCGAGATAATTGATGTAAACCAAATGCGACATTTTCAGCAACCGTTAAATGTGGGAACAGCGCATAGTCTTGAAATATTAATCCGGTGTGGCGGTGCTCTGCTGCAATGTTTATATTATTGGATAATACCAGTTTGTCACCAATGTGTATTTCTCCTGATACTTGATCTAACAAGCCGGCAATTGCTTTGAGTATAGTGCTTTTGCCACCACCAGATGCACCAAATAATGCAACGATTTCACCGTGCTGCACTTGCAAGTTTAAACCACTGATAATTTGTTTATCGTGATAGCTAACGGATAAATTATTTACAGATAATACTGACACTATTGTTCCAAATCAGATTAATGTTGCTCAATTGAGCGATTGATAATAATCAGTGGCACTAAGCCGACAATAACTATGATAATTGCACCTAATGCAGCTATTTCTAACTGCTCGGTGCTGGCATATTGAAAAACATGAGTTGGTAAAGTTTGAAAATCAAACGGGCGCAGCAATAGTGCCGCAGGGAGTTCTTTCATGCTTTCGACAAATATGAGTAACCCTGCAACCAAGACACTTTTACGAATAAGCGGTAAATGTACTTTGCTAAATACCTTGCGGTTTGGTTGACCCATACTCTTTGCCACCATATCTAAAGAGGGGCTAATTTTAGCATAGCTTGCTTCAATTCCTTTATTGGCAATGGCAATAAAGCGAATGCTGTGAGCTAATACGATCGCGATAAACGAACCGCTTAACACTAAACCTGGCGGTGAAAGCGACAGCGAATCAGCCAATGCGTTAATTTGGTTGTCTAAAAAAGCCAATGGAATGAGCACTCCAATTGCCATAACCGTGCCAGGTATGGCATAACCAGAGCTTGCAAGCTTGAGGCTGGTTTTATGAAGCTTGATCGGTTTAACGCGCAAACTAAAATTTAATGTAAGCGCTGCGACAATTGCTATGGCTGCACTGAGGCCAGCGATTATCAGGCTATTTAGAGTAATTTCGAATAAATCTGCATTCCAAGCTTGGCTGAAATAGTCAATCGCGTAGTCAGACAAAATATACAAAGGGATGATAAAGGATATTGTCAATATCAAGCAACAGTAGCCAATGGCTAGGATACTTTGTTTTTTAGTTAACTGGTAGGTCAGCTTTTGTGCGGATAATTTCGCATCGTTATGGGTTTGTTTTTGACCATTTTGTATTCGCTCTAAGTACAACAATACAAAAATACCCAACACCATGATGAGCGATAACTTGGCTGCGGCAGCTAAATCATAATAGCTCAACCAAGTGTCGTATACAGCTGTGGTCAGGGTGCTAACGGCAAAGTATTTAACCGTCGCGAAGTCAGCGATACTCTCCATTAATACAAGTGCTGTACTCGCGATAATGGCGTTGCGTGCAACAGGAATTGATATTTTAAAAAAACTTCTAAGCGGGCTATAGCCTAAAGTTCTTGCAACATGTGTTAGGTTTGCCTGCTGTTCTAAAAAACCGGCTCTGACCATTAAATAAACGTAAGGGTATAACACCAATGCAAGTACAATAATGGCACCGGTAAGACTGCGAATATCAAAAAAGTAATAATCGCTGGCTGACTGCCAACCAAACCAGTCGCGCAAAGCAACTTGAATTGGCCCAGCATAATCCAGTAAATCGGTGTAGGTGTAGGCGACTATATATGCTGGCATGGCTAAAGGTAATACCAGAGCCCATTGAAAAAAGCGCTTAAAACGAAAGTCGCATACAGCGATTAACCATGCCAGTGGCACGCCAATGCAAATCACCAGTGCGCTGACTCCTAAGGCTAAAATGCAAGTGTTTACAATATAGTCGGCTAATACAGTTTGTTTGATGTGAGCAAAAGTTTCGCTATTGGGTGCTAGTGCCTCAACGGCAATGCTCAATAGCGGAGTGGCAAATAACAAAGCGATGAAAAATGTAGATATGTGCAGGTGCTTTAGTTGTTTTAAGCCAATAAACAAACTGGCAATAAAGGGTTTACCAGTTTGTTGTGGCATATTAGTTTGAGAAAACGAAGACAAACGTCACCTATAAATCGAATTTTACCTCGTCGATCAGTTTTAAAGCTGCAGGACGATTTTTAGCTACTTGGGTTAATGGAAGCGTATCTTCCTTAAATTCGCCCCAACTTGCAACCATAGGTGCAGGTTTAACTTGTGGATTTACTGGGTATTCAAAGTTGAGCAGCGAGTATGCCTGTTGAGCTTGCTCTGACGCTAAAAACGCAATCAACTTAATTGCATTTTGTTTGTTCGGTGCATGTTTGGCGATAGCCGCACCAGACACGTTTACATGTGCCCCTCGATTTTGTTGGTTTGGATAGACAATATGCACAGCGTCTGCCCACGCTTTTTGCGCTGGGTCCGTCAGCATTTTGCCAAAGTAGTAGCTGTTACCCAAAGATACATCACATAAGCCTTCGCTGATTGCTTTAACTTGTGCTCTGTCATTGCCTTGAGGTTTGCGCGCTAGGTTATTTTTGACGGCCAGCAACCAAGCTTTGGTTTCGGCTTGGCCATGATGAGCTATCATTGACGCAACTAAACCCAAGTTATACGGGTGCTTGCCACTACGAGTACAAATTTTGCCTTTAAATTTAGCTTGGGCTAAATCTTCGTAGTTGAGTTCAAAAGGCGCAGCAACACGATCTTTAGCCGCATAGATATTTCGAATGCGTTTAGTTAGCGCAACCCAGTGGCCGTTGTCATCTCTAAAATGTGCTGGAATATTGGCGTTAACCGCAGCATCATTAAATGCTTGGGTTAAATTCTCGTCGGTTAGTTGCAATAATTTGCTAAAGTTAGAGGTCAATACAACGTCGGCAGGGCTATATCTTCCTTCGCGTTTGATGCGTTCAATTAATCCTTTTTCAGCAAATACCACTTTGGTTTTAATGCCTGTTTGTTCAGTAAATTGCTGTAAAATCGGTTCAATCAAAAATGCTTGGCGGAATGAGTAAATATTAACCGTGTCGTCTTTTGCAAAGCTCGGTAGGCTAAGTATCGTAAGTAAGATAAAGCTAAAAAGTTTCATAAAGTCTCTGTTTATTAATGAGAATTGTTCTCATTAATTTTAATGAAAGTGACATAAATGTACAGCGTTTTTTATACTGAATAACAATAAGTTGTGACGTAAAAAGATAAGGATTCGTTGATGTTGCATTTAAAACATGAGGTTAAGTCTAAATGCTCAACCTCATGTTTGCATCTGTTTATTAGTGATGGCTTAGCGTGTTTTGGTGTTCTTGAACAAAACGCTGAACTTGATCAGGCGAAAGTGGTTTGGCATATAAAAATCCTTGTACTTCCTCACACCCCATATCGAGCAATTTTCGTTCTTGGATGAGTTCTTCAACACCTTCAGCAATGGTATGTAAACCGAGTTTTTTGCCAAGTGCCAACACTGTTTCTACAATGACTTCCCCATTTTCACTGAGGATATCTTTAACAAATGCGCGGTCAACTTTCATACGATCTAACGGTAATTGATGTAAGTAGTTTAATGAGCTAAAACCTGTACCAAAATCATCCAGTGATACTTGAATGCCTTCTGCTTTCAACAAGGTGAGTGCTTCAATCACTGTACTTGGATTATTCATGAGTACACTTTCGGTGATTTCTAACTCAATGGATTGTGGTTTAACCGCAAATTTATGCACTGTATCAATAATCGTTGGTACAAATTTAGGGTTTCTAAATTGAGCCATAGATACATTTATCGAAACCCTAATTTTATTGAAGCCTTTGTCTTCTAGTTGCTTAAGCTGCCTGCATGACTCCTCAACCACCCAGTTTCCAATGTCTATCATCAAACCAGAGTGTTCGGCCAGTGGTACAAATACTTCAGGCTCAATCATGCCGCCTTCAACTCGAGGCCAACGCAATAAAGCTTCGAAGCCTATTATATTGTGGGTATTGAGATCGAGTTGCGGTTGAAACCACACTTGCAGTTTTTCTTGCTCAAAGTCTTCACGCAGCTGATGAGCCATGCCCAAGCGCCACGCCGTTCTTTGTTCCATAGTGTCTGAGAAATAAGCGTAACATTGTTGGCGATCTTTTTTCGCTTGATTAAGTGCTATGTCTGCATGTTTGAGGATCCTCAGGCCGGTTTTGTCGTTCGCATCTCTATCACAAAATCCCATGCTGAAATGCACTGGAATACGCTGATCTTCGACCTTTAATGGGTAATCAAATAACTCTAAAATATGCTCAGGATTAACAATCATTTTATGGCCAATAATACCAAATACGTCTGCACTGACTCTGGCTAAACGACTGTTGTTGCCGTATTTTTCTGTTAATCTTTGCGCCACGGCTTTTAATAAATGGTTGCCTGTTTCTTGACCGAGACCATCATTGATGTCGGCAAAGTGGGTTAAGTCAATTATCACAACAGTATCACCCATAGCTGGGTCTTGAATGTATTGATCCAACATTCGGATAAAATCAGTACGATTGGATAACCCAGTGAGCTTATCTTTATATGCGGTGTTTTTAAGCTCTTGAAATAATTGTACGTTTTCTAGGCTCACACCAACGTTGCTGAGTAATACATCAGTTAATTGTTGATTAAACCGACTGGGGTCGATACCGTCATCTAAATAAATCGCCGCGTGAAACTTCTTACTCTTAACAAATAACGCCATGTCAGTTGAATGCACTTGATGCTGCTGATGGTTCAAGCACTGGCTTAACTGCATAATTATTCGGCCGTTGTCTAGTTGCTCAATCAGCTGGCCTGTCGACTCGCTATAATCTTCGGTCGCACCTACTACAAACGGCCGTGCGTTTTCTTTATTGTTTGGTTTTACACAAATTAACCCTTGAGAATGAATTTCCAATAAATCATTCAGTGCGCTAATGGTTTCTCGGGTGAATTGTTGTGGATCTTGTTGCTGGAGTTGCACACAAGACGAAACTATTTTTGACAGTTGAGCTTTGCTTTTTTCAATCTGGTTAATCTGCTCATAACTTCGGATGGCGGAAATTAAGGTGGTGACGAGTTTGCTTCGTGTCAGTTCTGTTTTGGTTTTGTAGTCGTTAATATCATACTGCTGAACTACGGTTTCTTCAGGTGCGTAACCTGGTTGACCTGTGCGTAAAATAATCCGAGTATTGGTTTGACCCAGTTCATCACGTATGTGTTTAACAGCATCTAAACCCGCATTTTCATGCTCCATTACCACGTCCATTAGTATAACGGCAACATCATGGTGGTTTTGCATGTACTCGATGGATTCTTCGCCAGAATAGGCATGGCCAAAATAAAGCGGTTTTCCCAGTGTTTCTAGCCCACTTAGTGCTAGTTGTGTAACTGAATGAATTTCAGCATCATCATCCACTACCAGCACGTGCCAAGCATTGCTTGGGTCTATTACATCCGGTTCGATGTCCAAATCGTCGTCGTCATCAGCAAATAGAATTACATCGTCTAATTTGTTTTGCAGCATATGAATTCCGGTAAGTAAGAATATCGGCAAATATAGAGCTTTCACTATACAACTTGATTAAGTATAGCCTAATATACAAGTGTCGTTTATACCTATAACAATAATCTGAATATTTTATGAAAACTTCAGGCGTAACATCTAATTTACCACCTTCTTTGCAAAAAGAGGTTGTAGAGTTAAATAGCAAAAAACAGCAAGTTAAACCCTCTGTTGCTGATAAAGCTGCGACCGTTAGTGCACACACCCAAGGCAGAGGCCAGGCTAAAGTTACTTTAGATCAACAAACTGCTAGTTTTCGCTTAGCACAAATTGCGCATAAACACGGTATCACAAGTCAAGTTAAAGGTCAGTTAAGTCTAGAGCAGCGAGCAAGCCGACGTGAACGTTTAGAGCAAGCACGTAAGCAGCAAAATTTAGAAATAATTATGCAGCAAGCGTTGAGTTATGTTGACGATAAAGTGCCGAATGATGATGTTGACCCCGACTGGTTACACCAATTTTTTGCAATGGCGGAAACAATTTTTTCAACACCAATGCAAAAGCTTTGGGGAAAAATTTTAGCCATGCAGACATTACGCCCAGGTAGTTTTTCTTTGCGTGCTTTATCTACCCTTAAGCAGATGACTCATAGAGATGCGCTAATTTTTCAAGCCGCATGTAATATTACGCTTAGAGATAAAAATGAATATGGCGGACGTATTTTTAGTGGCTTCTATGGTTTACGTAGTTGGTTCGATTTGTTTAAGAAAGAGCATGGTTTTGCGATCAACTTATCTAAGTGTGGTTTAAGTTACCCTGATTTATTAACTTTGTTTGACTTAAATTTGTTGTACGCTAGTGAAATTGAGACGAGTGAGTTAACTAAAGGCCAGGTCATTGAAATGGAGATCGGCAGTGGTAAAGTTCAATTGCAGGTGGTTAAAAGTGGTTATGTGTTAACTTATTATAAACTCACACAAATTGGCAATGAACTCGCGCGGTTGATTCCAGCTGAGTTGAATATGAATTATTTGGAGCAATTCGCTGCCGTGTTAGAGCCTGCCATTCATGTGAATATGAAGTAGGTTTTGTATTTGAAGTGCTTTTGGTTGGCGGCAGGGAAGAGCAAAGGCGAATGGAGTACCCCTCTTCGTATGTTAATTCTTTCGACATTTTATCGCTGCAACTCCTGTGCAATATAGGGAAATCACTAGACCATAACTATCGCAAAAACGCTGTTCTGGATTAAAGTAAATCCTGAGTAGATTATTCGTCCCTGAAGGGCAGGCCCTGTCGCCATCCCTGGCTCCACCTCGTCAGACTGCGAAGCGGTGCTTCGGTTCTGATTCGCCCCTGAAAAAGAAATTTTGCTCTAAGTTATTGCTCTAGCACTTTCCTAAATTTTTATCGCTGTGCTTTATTCGAAAAGCAATAAAAATGCTCGATAAAAGTCTAGCTGAATGCTGATTTTCTAAAACTTCAAACGTCCGGGACGACGTTTGGGAGCTTCCACGGATGGATTCACAGCGATTTTAGAAAATTATGCTTCAGCTGGGCTTTTGTGCTCTACGCGCTACTTCTCAGCCAAATAATTCTTAAATGCGCCTGCGTTTTCTTGCCTATCAGGGGTAAACCAATCGAGTGAGTTATGTAATTTAACCACTTGGCCGATTATTAATAACGCTGGTGAGCCGATATTGTGTTGCTGCTGCAATTGACCTAACTCACTTAAAATACCTGTAACCACACGTTGGTGTTGAGTTGTGCCATTTTCAACAATAGCCACTGGCATATCTGCTGCCATACCATGTTTAATTAAGTTTTCTTGTACCTGCTGCGCTTTACTCAAGCCCATGTAAATACACAAAGTATGGTAAGGGTGGATGAGTGATTGCCAATCAGGTTCATCACCCGCTTTACTGTTTTGCCCTGTAACAAAAGTGACTTTGCGTGCATAGTCTCTATGGGTTAGGGGAATCCCCGCATAACTTGAGCAGCCTGCAGCTGCGGTTACCGCTGGAATGACTTGGAAAGGAATTTGCTGTTCTACTAAGGTTTCTAATTCTTCGCCGCCGCGGCCAAAAATGAATGGGTCGCCACCTTTTAAGCGGCAAACTTTTTTACCTTGTTTGGCTAAATCGACCAATAGCTGGTTAATTTCTTGCTGCTGCTTCATGTGCAGACTTTTCTGTTTGCCTACACAAATAAACTCAGCGTCTTTACGCGCTAAGTTTACAATATCGGCTGAAACTAACCTGTCGTAAACTACCACATCTGCAAGTTGTAATTTTTGTAGTGCTTTAATGGTGATAAGCTCAGGATCGCCCGGGCCAGCACCAACTAACCACACTTCACCTTGTTCGTGGGTGTTTTGTATTAAATTATCCACTAAGCTGGTTTTTTCGCTGTCAGCCATTTGCTCAAAACGCGACATGATTGAGCTTGAGAAAAACTTTTCCCAAAACAATCGGCGTAAATCTATCGTTGGTAATTTGCTTTTTATTTTGCTGCGAATAGAGCCTGCATATTGGGCAATTCCGGATAACGACTGAGGTAGCGCTGTTTCTATCATAGCGCGGATGCGTCTTGCTAATACAGGGCTCATACCAGCAGATGAAATAGCAATCACAATAGGTGAGCGGTCAACAATAGACGGTGTGGTGTAGCGGCATAGATCGGGCTGGTCGACAGTATTAACCAAAATATTGTTAGCTTCGCAATATTCGAAAATTTGTTTATTCACTTGGTTGTTGTCGGTTGCAGCAACCACTAATCGTTTGCCTGTTATGCTGTCAGCTTGCCAGTTTTGTTGTTGCCAATCTATTTGTTTAGTTTCTATTAGCGTATTTATGTCAGCATTTACTTCTGGAGAGATGACACAAATTTGTGCTTTGGCTTTTAATAATGCACTGATTTTTCGATAAGCAACTTCACCACCACCAACAACAGCACAGGGGAAATTAGCCATATTTAAAAAGATTGGAAACTGTTCCATAACAAGCCTTAACAACTAAAAATGTCTAGAGATATCTTTGCTAAGTTTAACGCAAAAGCAGGGCAGGGGTTTAATAAATACAGGAATATAACAATAAAAAAGTAAAGCGAGTAGCGGTTAAATACCGCTACCACCTTCGTGTAAGCCACACTCACGTTTTAAACCAAAGAAGCGCGTTTCTTCTTCAGTCATACCCAATTCTAATGGGCGAGATGTGTGCCAATCACCAACAGATACATAACCTTGGTCCCATAGCGGGTGGTATGGCAAGTTGTGCTCTTTTAAATAGTAGTGAACATCTTTGTTGGTCCAATCAATAATTGGTTGGAACTTGTAACGACCACCACTAATTTGCAATACTGGCAAGCTGGCACGGCTACTGGCTTGGTCACGGCGTAAACCTGTGTACCAAACTTTAGCATCCAATTCTTGCAATGCTTGCTTCATTGGCTCAACTTTGTTGATCTGATTGTATTTTTCGATGCCTTCGACACCTTGCTCCCACAATTTACCCCAGCGTTGTTCTTGCCACGCAGGGCTCCATGGTGAGCGATAAACTTTTAAGTTTAACTTTAAGCGTTCGGTTAGCTGATCGATAAACTCATAAGTTTCTGGAAATAAGTAGCCAGTGTCAGTTAAAACCACAGGAATTTGTGGAATTGCTGAATTAACTAAATTGAGCATTACAGCTGCTTGAATACCAAAACTCGATGAAAGTATTTGTGGTCCAGGCAAGTGTGTAGCAGCCCATTCTACTCTTTGCTGAGGCGTCAGCTGTTCAAGCTCAGCGTTAACCTCGGTTAACGCTGCAACTTGCTCTGATTTGTCTGCTTCAAGTAGCTTTACAAAATCAATTTGTGGCATGAAACTCTCGACCGTCATAAACAGGTTTAACCAAACCAATTCGTACAACAAAGTCACCAAAGCGTTCGTCTTGTTCTCTTTCTTTGCTATAGCGCTCAAGGATAGTATCCATCTCAGCTAGGATTTCTTCTTCGCCGATGTTCTCTCGATACATTTGATTTAAGCGAGTACCTTTGCCGTCAGCGCCTAAATACATATTGTATTTACCTGGGCCTTTACCAACAAAAGCAACTTCGGCTAAGAAAGGACGACCACAGCCATTAGGACAACCCGTCATACGTGTTACGATTTCTTGATCGCCAACACCGTGTTTTTCCGCTAATACGTCAAATTTTTCAATTAAACGTGGTAAATAGCGCTCAGATTCAGCCATAGCTAATGCACAAGTTGGTAGTGCTACACAAGCGATGCTGTTAAGCATAATTGGTGAATGTTCAGTACCTAACAAACCGTACTGTTTACACATTTCTTCAATTTGTGCTTTGTCTTCAGCGGCTACGTTAGCAATCATAATGTTCTGGTTAGCTGTCATGCGGTATTCACCTTTGTGAACTTTAGCAATTTCGCGTAAACCAGTTTTAATTGTACGACGCTCGTCATCAACAATACGGCCAGCTTCTAAGAAAAGCGTTAAGTGCCATTTGCCGTTCATATCTTCTACCCAACCAAAACGATCGCCTTGGCTAGTGAATTCATAATCGCGTGCAGGCTCAAACTTTTTACCAGCATGTTTTTCAGTTGCTTCACGGAATGCATCTACACCCATGTCATCAACTGTGTACTTAGTACGCGCACGTTTACGGTCGTAACGGTTACCATTGTCACGCTGAGTCATCATTACAGCTTGCGCAAAATCAAGCGTGTCTTCTAACTTACAGAAACCTAAAACTCGAGTTAACTGAGGGTAGGTGTTTACATCACCATGGGTAGACCCTAAACCACCACCAGCACATACGTTAAAACCAGCTAAGCCGCCGTTACCGTCTTCAATAGCGATAAAACTTAAATCGTTAGCGCTAATGTCAACGTCGTTGTACGGAGGTACTGCAACCGCGATTTTAAATTTACGTGGTAAATAAGTTTTACCGTAAACAGGCTCTTGCTCAACATCTGCTGGCGTTTCTAATTTTTCTTCGTCTAACCACAACTCAAAGTAAGCGCGCGTTTTTGGCAGTAAATGCTCAGAAATTTTTACTGACCATTCGTGTACTTCTTTTTGCAACTGAGTTTGAATTGGGTTGGTCGTTGCCATAACGTTACGGTTAACGTCACCACATGCTGCAATTGAGTCTAACTTAACTTGGTACAAACCTTTAATTAACGGTTTTAAGTTGCGTTTTAAAATACCGTGGTATTGGAAAGTTTGACGCGTTGTTAAACGAATTGAGTTGTAATCAGTCAATTCTTCAGCAATTTGGTCTATTTGTAACCATTGTGGCATATCAATTACGCCACCAGGGATACGTGCACGTAACATAAATGTATGTTTCGGCTCTAATTTTTGCTGCTTACGCTCGTTACGAATATCACGGTCGTCTTGCATATAAAAACCGTGGAACTTAGTTAACTGTGTATCATCGTCAGCAACAGCACCCGTTACAGGGTTAGCTACGCTTTCTTCTAACGTGCCACGCAAGTAGTTGCTGTTAACTTTTAAATATTCGTTGGCTGCTAATTTCTTTTCGCTCATTAGTAAACATCTCTCTGGTAACGTTTGTTTTTGCGTAATTCACTAACATAGTTTTCAGCTTCTTCACGGCTCTTGCCACCTTGCTGTTCAACTATGGTTACTAATGCTTCGTGTACGTCTTTCGCCATACGATTAGCATCACCACACACATAGAAATACGCGCCTTTTTCTAACCAAGCCCAAAGCTCCGCAGCTTTTTCTAACATACGATCTTGTACATAGATTTTTTCTGCTTGGTCACGAGAGAAAGCTAAATCAATTTTGTTTAATACACCGTCTTTAAGATAACTTTGCCATTCAACTTGGTACAAAAAGTCTTCAGTAAATGTAGGGTTACCAAAGAATAACCAAGTTTCGTTTTCACGCTCGTTAGCATCAATTTCTTGAACAAATGCACGGAAAGGCGCGATGCCTGTACCTGGGCCAACCATGATTACAGGTGAGTTATCTTCTGGTAAACGGAAGTGGCTGTGTTCAACAAATACGTCTACTTCGCCGCCTTCTTCTAAACGCTCGGCTAAGAAACCTGAAGCGCCACCAAAGTGCTCTTCACCAAATGCATCGTAACGCACAACACCAACCGTTAAGTGTACTTCTTCTTCAACTTCAGCTTGGCTAGAAGCGATAGAGTACAAACGTGGGGTTAAACGGCGTAAACAACTTACTAGTTGCTCTGCAGAAATTTTAGCCGCATGTTCACGAATGATGTCGATAATTTGGCGAACATCAATATATGCACGTAATGCTTGGCGATCTTCGGCTAATTTTGCAAGTTCAGCGTTACCTGTTACTTCAGCGTATTTGCTAACAAAACCAGGGTGGCTTAACGTTAATTCATAATGACGGGTTAGCGCTTCACGCACAGCAACTTGCTCGCCGTCAACTTCAATATTAGCGCTAGCGTCTAAGCCAAGCTTTTCAATTATTTCGTCAACAACTTTTTCGTCGTTTCTAAACCAAACTCCTAAAGAGTCACCTGGCTGATACGTTAAACCTGAGCCTTCTAAAGAAATCTCGAAGTGACGAATATCTTTAACAGAATCACGACCGGTAATTTTCTGGTTGGTTTCTAAAGTCGCAGTAAACGGATTCTTTTTATTGTAAGCAGAAGTCGTTGCTGTTGGTGTAGCCGCTGCAGATACTGTTACTTGTGCAACACCAGCTTGCATGTCTTTTGCCATAGCGGCAACTGCACGCTCAATCCAACCCGCTGCAGGCTCTTCGTATTCAACGTCACAATCAACACGAGGTTCAATTGCTGTTGCGCCTAATTTAGCGAAACGTTCGTCAAAATCTTTACCTGTTTGGCAGAAGAATTCGTATGAAGAATCACCCAGCGCTAATACAGAATATTTTACACCGTCTAATTTAGGTGCTTTTTTACCTGCTAAGAATGCATGAAATTCAATTGCATCATCAGGTGGATCACCTTCACCTTGCGTACAAGAGGTGATCAATACGTGTGTTTCTTTTTTCAAATCTTTGGGTTTGTAATCGCCCATAGAAACACAGCGTACTTTTAAACCTGCAGCTTCGGCAGCTGCGGCTGCTTGTTGTGCAACACCTTTTGCGTTACCCGTTTGTGAACCATACAAAACGGTTAAAGTCGGTAGCTCAGCAGGCGCTGCTGGTGCACCAGCTGCTGGCAATGAACCCGCGCCAGCTTGTGCTAAGCCGTATAAGTAGCCGCTAACCCAAGAAAGTTGGTTTGCAGACATACCTGCGGTAATTTTATTTAACTGAGTTAATTGCTCAGCTGCCAAAGGGCTTGTAAGTTCTGTGTTTTGCGAAGACATATTCCCAAAAATCCGTGACTTGATTTAGCGCTATAGCTTAGTTGGGATATTGATAACTGGAAAGAATAAATACTAATTTTTTATTCCAACTAGCTATATACCAATATTATAACGCTATTAGTTAATTAGACTTGTTTTGTGGGATTGCGGACAATCCAGACGCGACATTATCCATTTCATTGGACAATTTTTCCAGTTGTTCTTCAACATTTACTAATACGCCTTTTTTAAGCTGCGATTCTATGTTGTTGGCAAGTTGGCGAAGATAGGGCACACCCGAGTAGCAAGTCGACCCATGGAATTTATGAATAACCGTTAGCAAGGCTTGTTGATCGTTATTACTGATGGCGGTTTTAATGTCTTGTTCAACACTGTCGAAGGTAGATATCAGCATAGTAAGCATCTCGACAGCCGTTTTATGGTTGTTATTGGCTTTTTCTAATGCAAGTGACCAGTCTATGCCTTGATGAACCTCTGGCTTGGTTGGTTTTTTTGCTGGTTTATCGGCAAAATCAGCAGCACCAATTACCCATTTCGCGACCAACTGGTTAAATTTATCCATATCAATGGGCTTCGCCAAATAGTCATCCATGCCGTTTTTAAGTAAGTTTTCTCTTTCTTCTTTAAACGCATGCGCGGTAAACGCGATAATGGGGGTGGCTCTATTTAATTGACCTTGACGAATGCGAGCTGTGGTTTGTACACCATCCATTTCTGGCATCTGCACATCCATTAAAATAATGTCAAACTCTTCTTGTTCAGCAATTTCACAGGCTGATTTTCCAGATGTGGTGGTGGTGAGCTCTACACGGCCATTGCGTAAAATTGCTGACAATAATTTTAAATTTGTTTCGTTGTCATCCACTGCCAGCATCTTAATTTTAGAACCTGATTGCACAATATTTGTGTTGCTGGTATCTAGGCTATCATCAGCCAACCAAGTCAGCCTGTCGTACTTTTTCCACGCATTTTCAAGTTTTGACAAAGTAAATGGCTTTTCAGTTACTGGCCAGTCACCAAGCATTTTTTTGTGCTCTTCGGGCAACGAGCTATACAAAGGTACCGACAAAACAATCAGTGCACTTGTTTGTTGTTTCGCAGCAAACGCGGCTTGCAGTGGTAATAATTCAAGCGATTCTTCATCTGAATCACTGGCAATAACAATTAAGTCGTAGTTATCGTTTTGGCGTAACTGTGTTTCCCAACCTTCGGTATCACTGTGAATATCAGCGGCGATACCTAATTGCTGGAACAGCTGACGGTATGCTGTGTAAGTGATTGAATGCGGGTCTAAAACCAAGGCTTTATGCAGTTTTTGCAGTTTGTCTATTCTATTTGGTTTTGAGGTGGTAATCGGCAACCGCAAGGTAAATGTCGAGCCTTTGCCCAAAGCACTGTCTATGGTTAATGAGCCACTCATTTTATTAACTAAACCATGAGTGATAGCCAGCCCTAAACCAGTGCCACCATATTTACGTGTTGTGGTCGCGTCGGCTTGGTGAAATGCTTTAAATAGTTTGCTTTGTTTATCCTGGCTAATGCCGATACCTGAGTCTTGTACGTCAACGATTAACATATGTTGGCTTTCAGACTCAGATTGAATTTTGATACGTAAAATTACATACCCTTTTGGTGTGAACTTTATCGCGTTGGATAATAAGTTGGTTAGAATTTGTTTAAATCTGTGTTGGTCACCGATTGCGGCTATTGGCAGAGCATCAGACTCAACCGAGAAAACCAAACCTTTGGCAAAGGCGTCACGTGACATCAATTTAGTGACGTCTTCGACTGTTTGCATCAGGTTGAATGCGGAGTGGTCTAACTCTATTTTACCTGCCTCAATTTTAGAAAAGTCGAGTACGTCATTCACTATTGCAATTAAGTTATCGGCTGATGCGTTTATCGTAGTGACATAGTCTTTGTATGGATCTTCTAACTGGGCTTTTTCTAGCTCTTTGGTAAAACCAACAATCGCATTCAGTGGGGTGCGAACTTCATGACTCATAGTCGCTAAGAATTGCGATTTAACTTTACTCGCCTCTAGCGCTTCTTTTCGAGCGATATCAAGCTCGGCATTTTTCTCTTCAACTAACAATAAATTTTGCTGTAAGTCACGTGTTGCATCTTCAATTTCTGACTCTAATTTGGCTTGATGGTGTTGCAGTTGCGCTGCCATCACATTGATACCATCTTTTAAATCGTTAAACTCGTATTGAACGGGTATATCTAACCTAAATTTTAAGTCGCCACTACCAATACGTTTTACCGCTTGGACAAATGCTTGAACTGGGCGGATAACGCGATTGACCAAAGCTATCATTAAGATGGCGGTTAGAATGGCGGCAATACCAATTAATACAAACAAATTTAAGTTGGTAATGAACCTGTGGTAGGTTTCAGCGGAAAGATCCAACACCAAGACAATATGTCCGATTGCTTGTTGTGTTTGTTGGCTCGACTGCCATTGTGCGGTTTGATTAAAGCTACTGTCAAACGCGTAAATCGGTGAATTAACAATTAAGTTTTGGTTGTTGGGACGATGCAGCTCAGTACCTAAATTACTACTTGTGTGGTAGCTAAAATCAAGATGGGTGTAATTTGCCGCAACAAATAACTCACCAGTATCATCGTAAATTAAAATATTTGATATCGGCAGCGATGAAGTGGCATTAATATCTCGTAATTTACTCTGCAAACCTACTTTGTTTAAACTAATTAAGTTATATTCGCTGGCGTAAGCGATAGAATCAACAAGGTTGACCGCTTGCTCTTCAATTAATTTGTCGCGCTCTATACTGGTTGCGTGCACAATATAACCGCATATCCCTATCGTCATCAGGATGCTTGGAATAATTGCAAAAAAGATTGCGTTAAACAGAATGCTAGGTTTGAACATGTTAACTCTAACGGTTAATGTAAATTAATGAGTTTTTAATGCTACTAACTATAACGTTAAATTTACCTAAAACGGAATAACTATTTTGTGAGTAAAGGGTCATTATGTGGGTAAAACTGACTAAATACTGGTTTATTTTAGTTTTGTGCTGGATTGGTATGCTGCCAGCTTCTGTTTTAGCTGAAAATAATTTGTTTTCGGTCGGTTTTTATTTTCCGCCAAATCAGTTCTCAAAAGCCCAATTTCAATACACGCAGACATTATTAGCCCCCGAAATTGAAATTGTGCCTTTTTACGCTAATCGCAGTGAACAAAAAGATGTATTAGTATCTGGGTATGACAATACCTACCACTTAGTTGCTCATGTTGAAAATGCTCATAGCTTTTTTGCTGTCGTGTTAGGGGTAAATCAAGTTGAAGGAGCAAAATTAGAGCAACTTCGTTGTCATGGAAAGCCGTCATGCACCCCTTGGATCTATATTAATGAGAATGCTTCGTACCAGCGATTAAAGCATTTAGCCAGCGCATTGAATGGTGAACATCAGTTGGTCACGGTAACCAAAGATAAAGCGGCTGCACAACAACTGACCAACCAATGGCCAGAATTAAAGATTATTCAACACAACGACAGTATTAAAGAATTTGAGTTGATAAAGCAGGCGAGTCGCCAAGGTGATGTTTATGTCATGCTACCAGATGATGCATTTTATAATGATGCAACTGGCAGAGTCGTTTTACAGTTTTTGTTTCAACAACGTTTGATTAGTGTCGGTTTTTCCTCAGGTAGTTTTAAAGCGGGTGCTATGGTAGCGAGTTATGCTGATTATTCGAATATGTTGCTGACTGCCAAGCTGAAATTTTTGAATTACCGAATTCCTGAGCAATCTATGTACTTAAATGCTTGTTATCAAGATTATTATATTAACGAGGCATTGCTTGCGCGTGTATACGGCGAGGCTTATACCCACATTGTCGATTCAGATTCTTTGTACCAGTTAGCCAAACAATTAAATGATGACTGCAACAAAAATTTGGATAAAAACTAGGTTTGTTACAACAACTCGGTTATAATTCGCCGCCTAAATTTTGACCCCCACAAAACTGGTTTACAACTCGTTATGACACTCAAAACTGTATTACATGCAAAACACATAGAAGCTGGCGCAAAATTGGTCGACTTTCACGGTTGGGAAATGCCAATTCGGTATGGTTCACAAATTGAAGAACATCAAGTAGTGCGTGAAAAAGCGGGTATGTTTGACGTGTCGCACATGACAGTTGTAGATGTTAAAGGTGCACAAGCACAAGCCTTTTTACAAAAGTTATTAGCCAACGACGTAGCTAAATTAACGGTAAAAGGCAAGGCCTTATATTCAGGCATGTTAAATGAGCATGGTGGGGTGATTGACGATTTAATTGTTTATTATTTCAGCGAAACTGATTATCGTTTGGTTGTGAACTCAGCCACACGTGAAAAAGATTTAGCTTGGTTAAATAAAGTTGCAGCAGACTTTGATGTTAATTTAACTGAGCGTGAGGAGCTTGCAATGATTGCAGTGCAAGGTCCCGAAGCAATTTCAATTGTTGGCAGTTTATTAACCGAAGCACAAAAACAAGCCGTTGCCGGTATGAAACCATTTTTTGGTGTACAAGCTGATGATTTATTTATTGCGACAACTGGCTATACAGGTGAAGCAGGCTACGAAATTTTATTGGCGAATGAACAAGCCGCAGATTTTTGGCAAAAATTATTAGATGCTGGTGTTGCGCCGTGTGGTTTAGGCGCTCGTGATACTTTGCGTTTAGAAGCTGGCATGAATTTATATGGCCAAGACATGGATGAAAATGTGTCGCCATTAGCAGCAAATATGGGCTGGACAATCGCATGGCAGCCGGAAGAGCGCGACTTTATAGGTCGCCAAGCATTAACCGAATACAAAAATAACCAAACTGAAAAATTAGTTGGTTTGGTTATGTTAGACAAAGGTGTACTTCGTGCTGGCAGCAAAATTCGCTGCGAAGCAGGAGAAGGCATAATTACCAGTGGTACCTTTTCACCAACTTTAGGCCACAGCATTGCATTTGCGCGTGTGCCTGTTGCTACAGGTGAGGAAGTTGAAGTTGAAATGCGCAAAAAGTGGGTTACAGTGAAAGTAGTTAAACCTGCGTTTGTTCGCAACGGTAAGTCTTTGTTGAACTAATTTTAAAACTTTTACAGAGGAATATTTTAATGAGCAAGATCCTTCCAGAATTAAAATACACTGACAGCCACGAATGGGTACGTGACGAAGGCAATGGCATTGTGACTATTGGTATTTCAGATCACGCACAAGACTTATTAGGCGACTTAGTTCACGTTGACTTGCCAGATGTTGGTGCGGGTTTTACTGCAGGTGACGAAATTGCAGTGGTTGAGTCTGTAAAAGCAGCTTCTGACGTATATGCTCCAATTGCTGGTGAAGTTGTAGAAGTTAACGAAGAATTAGAAGATTCACCTGAGCTTGTAAACACAGACCCATACAACGATGGTTGGTTGTTTAAATTAAAAGTTGAAGACGAAGGTGAATTAGATTCGTTGTTAGATGCTGAAGGCTACGAGCAAGCATTAGACGACGAATAAAGCCAATTTGTGCTCAGTTACGCATAATAGCTGAGTTTAAATTGTAGAAAATTTGAATTTATAACCTCGAGCTTGTACTCGGGGTTTTTTATTTTTAGTTCAGTGGATAATTTAGGTGCTGCAGGTTGGAAAAGGCTTGCAACTCCAATGTCAATTAAGCCACAGAGCACTGGCATCAGCTAAGGCAATGTTACACAATAGGGATGTTGTGTTAGAGCGTTCCAAGGAGGATTTAAAGCGTTTGGCGTGAAGATGGCAGTGCTCTGGGGCGTGAACACTGAACATAGCAAAAATTAGCAAACTAATTTGATTTAGGAATCCCGATTCATGAGCGAACCTGTATCTTTATCGCAATTAGAAAATAGAGATGATTTTATTCAACGCCATATAGGCCCAGATGCTGCCGAGCAGCAACATATGTTAGCCACAATTGGTGCAACGTCATTGGACGACCTAATCAAACAAACTGTTCCAGAGAACATTTTGATTAACGAGCAAATGGCGTTAGGTGAAGCTCAAAGTGAAGTAGAAGTTTTAAGCTGGTTAAAACAAATTGCCTCGCAGAATCAGGTAAATAAATCATATATTGGTTTAGGTTACTACCCAACGCATACACCAAACGTTATTTTACGTAACGTGTTAGAAAATCCAGGTTGGTACACAGCTTATACGCCTTATCAACCAGAAGTAGCGCAAGGCCGTTTAGAGAGCTTGTTGAATTACCAACAAATGGTTATTGACTTAACAGGTTTAGAAATTGCCAATGCATCATTATTAGATGAAGGCACAGCAGCAGCCGAAGCAATGGCGTTTGCAAAACGTACCAGCAAAAACAAAAAGTCGAACCTATTTTTTATTGCTGATGATGTTCACCCACAAACCATCAATGTTGTAGTAACACGTGCTGAGTTATTTGGTTTTGAAGTTGAAATTGCCCCAGCTGACAAAGTATTAGAGCTAGACGTATTTGGTGCGTTATTCCAATATCCAAATACCTATGGCGACATTAACCCAATTGAAAAATTGATTGCGCATGTAGCTGATAGCAAAGGTATAACCACAGTTGTTACTGACTTATTAGCATTAACTCAATTAAAAACACCAGGTGAATTAGGTGCAGACGTAGCCGTAGGCAGTGCACAACGTTTTGGCGTACCTATGTGTTATGGTGGGCCACACGCGGCATTTTTTGCAACACGTGATAAATTAAAGCGTTCATTGCCGGGTCGTATTATTGGTGTGTCAAAAGACAGCAAAGGCAAACTCGCTTTACGTATGGCGTTGCAAACTCGTGAGCAACATATCCGCCGTGAAAAAGCCAATTCAAACATATGTACTGCACAAGTATTATTAGCCAACATGGCCGCGTTTTATGCGGTTTACCACGGTGCGAAAGGTTTAGACACCATTGCAAAACGCGTTGAGCGCTTAACCTCTATTTTTGTAGAAGGTTTAAAACACAAAGGCATAGAAGTTAAAAATAAAAACTACTTTGATACAGTTGCCTTTGCAACCGACAGCAAAACACAAATTGTTGCGCGTGCACAACAAAAACAAGTTAACTTACGTACCGACTTAGAAGGCGTGGTAGCTGTTAGCTTTGATGAAACTAAAACAGCCAACGACGTAGTAGAGCTATTTGATATTGTATTTGGCGAAGGCCATGGTTTAGACGTTAAAGCGTTAGACAAGGTAATAACAAGCCAACAAACATCAGGCATACCTGCAGAGTACAAACGTACCAGCGAATATTTAACTCATCCAGTATTTAATACCCATCATTCAGAAACTGAAATGTTGCGTTATATTAAATCTTTAGAAAATAAAG
The DNA here is from genome assembly GCF_000568405.1 of Catenovulum agarivorans DS-2. Lineage (GTDB taxonomy): Bacteria > Pseudomonadota > Gammaproteobacteria > Enterobacterales > Alteromonadaceae > Catenovulum > Catenovulum agarivorans_A. The sequence continues at coordinate 59,252 of NZ_ARZY01000012.1, read as the reverse complement.
ATTTAGCCTTAAATCATTCAATGATTTCATTGGGCTCTTGTACCATGAAATTAAACGCAACAGCAGAGATGATCCCAGTAACTTGGCCTGAATTTGCCAATATGCACCCATTTGCGCCAATTGAGCAAGCGCAAGGTTATCAACGTATGATCCGCCAATTGAACGACTGGTTAATTGAAATTACTGGTTACGACGCAATCAGCATGCAACCAAACTCAGGTGCACAAGGTGAGTACGCAGGTTTGTTGGCCATTCGTAAATATCACGAAAGCCGCGGCGACAGCCACAGAAACATCTGTTTAATTCCATCGTCAGCGCATGGTACTAACCCTGCATCAGCACAAATGGCCGGTATGAAAGTAGTAGTAACCGCGTGTGATGCCAAAGGTAATGTAGATTTAGACGACTTACGCAAAAAAGCGGCAGAAGTTGCAGACAACTTATCCTGCATCATGATCACTTATCCATCAACTCATGGTGTATACGAGCAAACCATTCGTGAAATTTGCGACATAGTACATGGCCACGGTGGTCAAGTGTATATGGATGGTGCAAATATGAACGCTCAGGTTGGTGTTACATCGCCTGGCTTTATTGGCTCAGATGTATCGCACTTAAACCTGCATAAAACATTTTGTATTCCACATGGTGGCGGCGGCCCAGGTATGGGACCAATTGGCGTTAAATCACATTTAGCCCCATTTTTACCAAACCACCCAGTAGTACAAATTGACGAGTTAGACCAAGCCAATGGAGCGGTTTCAGCCGCGCCATGGGGTAGTGCAGGTATATTGCCAATTTCTTGGGTATACATTGCATTAATGGGTGCGCAAGGTTTACGTAAAGCAACTGAAGTGGCAATTTTAAGCGCTAACTATATTGCAAAACGTTTGTCTGAACACTATCCAATTTTGTACACCGGCCAAAACGACCGTGTAGCGCACGAATGTATTATTGATATTCGCCCATTAAAAGCGAGCTCAGGCGTAACCGAAATGGACGTAGCAAAACGTTTAATGGATTATGGCTTTCATGCGCCAACTATGAGTTTTCCTGTTGCGGGTACACTAATGGTAGAACCTACAGAATCTGAGCCACTTTGCGAAGTAGACAGATTTATAGAAGCTATGATCGCTATTAAAAACGAAATTGACCAAGTGGAAAAAGGCGTATGGCCGTTAGAAGACAACCCACTAGGCAATGCCCCACATACTATGAGCGATTTAAGCCAAGCTGAATGGAACCACCCATACAGCCGCGAACTAGCAGTGTTCCCAACAGAACAAGCCCGCAACAACAAGTTCTGGCCAACCGTAAACCGCATTGATGACGTATACGGCGACCGTAACCTGATTTGTAGCTGCCCGACAACGGAGAGTTATGCGGAGTAAATTGGTTTTACTTTGTTAAATCACTCAAAAGCGGCTTAACAGCCGCTTTTTTCGTTTTTACCCCGCTTAAATTTTGAACTATTCATACATTTTGTAGGTCTGGTAAGCCAGAGGCGCACCTGACTTTCTGTTACATAAGCCGTAGGCGCATGTAATGTTGTCTGGTAAGTCTGACATTTACTCAGCTTCCGAGTTGCCTTCAATTTTGTTTGCGCGTCGACCAACTCGAAAAATAGCGTCCGATAAATGAAGCTAATGTAGGTTAGATAAACTAAAGGCGCATCTAACGTTTTTTGTTTATGGGTCGTTTGTCTCTATCAAACTCGCAGTTATATTGAACTTGTAGATACAAAAAAACGTCAGTTCAATGTGCTGTTTTTATTGGAATTTTTACGGTTGTGGTATATGGTTTGTTGTGTGCAAAAATAAATTCATCAAGGATGAAATATGTCATCAGCTAAAAAACATCAATTCCCTAAATCTATACTTGCCCACTTAAATAAAATTGCTGAGAGGTTATATGCTGGCAGAGCATCTGTATTGGTTGGCTCCGGGTTTAGCCGTAATGCAAGCAACAATTTCCCTCTCTGGGGAGAATTGGGAGATCGGTTGTATGAGCAAGCACATGGATGCGAGCCAAACGAAGATGCTAAAAGATATTCGAGTTTATTGCGTATTGCAGAAGAAGCTGAAGCGACTATCGGCCGTCCAGCGTTAGATGATTTACTTAGAAAATTGATCCCTGATGAGAGTGTTGAACCGTCTGAATTACACTCAAAACTGCTTGAGTTACCTTGGGTTGATGTATTCACGACCAACTATGATACATTGTTGGAGCGTGCTACTGATAACGTTACAAAACGAAAATATACACCAGTCCACAATAAGCTTGATTTAGCGTCTGCCTGTTCTCCACGAATCGTTAAACTTCATGGTAGTTTCCCGTCACAAAGACCTTTTATTTTAACCGAAGAAGATTATCGTACTTACCCTGAAAAATTTGCGCCATTTGTTAATACAGTTAGGCAATCATTTATGGAAAATACGATTTGTTTAATTGGATTTTCTGGGGACGACCCCAATTTTCTGCAATGGATTGGGTGGCTGAGAGATCAACTAGAGAGCCAAAATACCCAAAAAATTTATTTGATAGGTGTATTTAATTTGACGTCGGCTAGGCAGAGCATGTTAGCGAAACAAAATATTAATATTGTTAACATTGGACTTTGTAGCGGAGAAGACTATAAAGATCATGGCCTTGCTTTAAACAAAGTTATTGAATACTTAAACGATCAAAATGTTTACCACCTCGATTGGCCTCATTCCGATAGCATGACTTTTCCTGAACATCAGAAAATGAATCCAACTGATTCACCTCAAGAGTTTAAAAAATTATTGTCAGTTTGGCAGGAAGCGCGAAAGAATTATCCAGGGTGGTTAATCTTACCAAATGCCAACAGGGAAACACTTTGGTTTCAAACAAATCACTGGGTTCAATTTTTCGAGAGTAAAGAAGGCGATTCTAATTATTTTACGGATGATGAATTAGATATTTTATTAATGGCTGAATTATTGTGGCGTTTAGATAGATGCTTAGTTCCACTCATCTCTGATTTATTGGCCAATACATGCGAGGAATTATTGAAAAAATATGAACCTTTTGAGCAAAAGGTTAGCAAGGCATCAACTAATGGCCGGCCGAATAATATTCATAACAGGGGTTTTAACTGGAAGTTAATTCAAAAAGCATGGTTAGAAGTTTTTCTGTCATTATTTCGATTTTATCGTGAAGATGGGAAACTCGAAGAATGGGAAAAACTTAATGCACAAACAAATGTCTTTTTTGCTTTTTTAAGTGAAGAACAAAAACAATTTGTGTATTACGAAAGATATTTATTTGCTGTTTTCACTTTTGACATCAAAAAAGTTCACGAAGCAATTAAAAGTTGGCAGTCTGCACCAACATTACCTTATTGGCAAAGCAAACGAATTATGGCGCTGGCTGAGTGTGGTGTTCTTGACGATGCAGATAAAAAAGCAAAGTTAGCATTAGCTGCAACAAGAAAAAAGGCGATTTCAGATATTAATGGTTTGAGTTGCTTGTACGCAAGTCATGAGGCCTACCAAATTCTAATCTACAGAAGTTTAAGAGATATTAATCACGATTCATTCAGGGATCCATCGCCAGAAACACCAGAAGAACGTAATCAAATCAAAGAGCTGTTTGTTACACAGCGGCAAAATTCAAGAGATAGTGTTTCCGCGATAGGCGCGTCCACAATAAAGTACGAGCACGAACCTGTCGCTCTTAATCCTGAAGATGATTGGGAAGATTTGTTAGCAAATAAAGAAAAGGGTAATAGTCGTTGTGAAGAATGGAGGCGATTATTGACGGAGGTTCGGCAGAATAATAAAAATCTTGAAAATAAAATACTGCGGGAACGGTGGGATGAGTTACTGGATAAAAGGGTTGATCCTTGGGGGGAAATTAAATTATTCGAATTTAAACTATCTATTTCTGTTGATTCGCCAAGCACAAATACAATTAAACCAAGTTTCGATATTGGTAGGCAAACATCAAGCTCTCATCATAATAATGGTTACGGTTCTCTGGTAAAGGCTACTTCAATCCTACGTTTTTCTGAAGAAATAGGTTTACCCTTTGCTGTTAAAAATTGGCATTTGAACACTAAAAAAAGCGCAGAAAATAGTTTGAAATTCATTCAAAAAGATTTGCCGTTTTGGACTATTGCAACTTTAGTGCGAACAGGTGAATTAAAGGTTGTAGATAATTTATTCAGTCGAGAGTTTATATTCGCCTTTCCAACGGGTGAAATTGATTTGCTCATTAACCAATGTATACAAGCACTGAATGATTCGGCAGCAGAGCTCAGTTTGTTGGTCGATTACAGCCAGTCCAATTTAGCATCTCGTTTGGCAAAAATTTTACCAGAGGTAGTTTCAAGGCTGTGCTGTAAAGCGAGTTACAATACGAGAATTGAAGTGTTAGATTTTGTGGTAAAAACGTATAAATCTTCCCACAAACGAAGATATATGAACTTTGGACATTTGGTTAGGCGTTTAATTGAATCTTTTACGGATATTGAACAATATCAATTGATTCCGAAGCTACTGGAAATCGATTTTCCAGAAGATATAAATCCAAGAACCGAAGACGATTTTTTCAATCCGTTTTTGAGATTGAATATTAAAAAGTAGGCCCTATCAGATGAAAGCTCGTTAGGGCTTGATAGAGATAAAATTCGCACATTATTGGATAATTTAACTACAAAAAATCAAGCAAAGCGTGAATGGGCAATAGCAAGCTGTGACACTTTAATTTCGCTTGATTTACTTAATAGTGAAGAGCAGAACAAATTTGCAGATGGTTTATACCAACAAACTGATAAATTTGGTTTGCCTGAAAAATCTATTTACTACAGATTTGCATATTTAAACTTACCTAAACCTCAAGATGTCGATACTTTGGCAAATTTTAAAAAGTATATTTATACCGAGACTTTTCCCATTAGAGGTAAGGAAAATGGGTTTAGTTTGTTAGGTGGCAAAATTAGTTTGTTAGATGAGATAGCTGGTGCAAGTCGCCCTCATATAAACATCTGGGGGCAAGACGATATCAAATATTTTGCGCATAAATTGATTGAGTGGTGGGATACAGACAAACAATGGGTCGAACAAGAAAAAAATGAGCCAAAAGAACGGTATTTGTTTTTTGGGGGTGACAAAGAGTTTAATCTGAGATTCAACGAAGTAGTCAAAATTCTTAGCTCGGTAGTCTTACCAAAATTAGATAATAATGAGCAAGCAATAATTCTAGAATTAACCCGCATAATAGTAGGAATGGAAGAGCTAGGTATAAATACCTTAAAGGCTGAAGCTGCGTTTTGTGATTTAAAACCAGAAAGTGTTGATATTGTTTTAAATAAAATTGAAACAAATATGCTGTCATGTGATATCGAAGTTCAAAGAGATGCACTTCTAGCGATTCCAGTTATGTTAAAAACTCAAAGCGGTAAGGAATACCAAACAGACTTAACTGAAATGTTGGGGCAATTTATTACTTGGAATAATACAAACATGCTTACGCAAGCTCTTTGGGTTGTAATTGATATCGTAAAAAATAATCCTCAATCGTTTACCTCAAATTTAGATAAAAAAGTTCAAAATAGATTGTTGAGATTATTGACCGAGACGAATCCGAGTACTCAAGAGTTAAATATCGAGTTTGAATTTAAAATAAATTTAAGAAGCTGTGCCGTAAGGTTGGCTTCTGCGTTGAAAGACTATTATTCACTCAAAAATATGACTATACCGAACGTTGTTAATGATTGGTTTGATATATCTAAATCTGACATTGAATTTTCGGAAGTTAGGAATGCCTGGGAGAAATATTAAATTTCGCTCAAGGGGAGCTGGGCCAAGCAGTTACAAGTGGTGTTTTGTTCTAAGTGGGAAGTGAGCTCAAGATAAGACGGCTGTTCAGTGAACGGATGCCAATCTTCGACTCACCTCAAAATTGTCAGGTGCGCCTCTGGCTTACCAGACCTACAATAGGATGTGGCAAAGATAAAAATGGAGGGCAGGGATGCGGTATAGAAGGATGTATGTGGAAGGTGGGTCATATTTTTTTACGGTGAGTTTGCAGGATAAAAAGAGTCAGTTGCTGGTTGAGCAAGTGGATTTATTGCGTGAGGCGGTACGTCGAGTAAAGCAGCAGAGGCCGTTTACAATTGAAGCTTGGGTGGTGTTGCCAAATCATTTACATGCAGTCTGGACTTTGCCTGAAGGGGATTGTGATTATTCTGGGCGTTGGCGCGAAATCAAAAAACGATTTCGCTATCTTTTATCTAAATCGGAAATGTCATCTGGCACAAGATCACATTTTACTGATAGCCCAATCTGGCAAAAGCGGTTCTGGGAACATACCATTCGTAATGAGGCTGATTTGATCAACCATATCAATTATGTACATATTAATCCGCTAAAACATGGTTTGGTTTGTCAGGTAAAAGACTGGCCCTATTCGAGTTTTCATCGTGCTGTGGCTGATGGGTATTATTCAATAAATTGGTGCGGTTAAACATCAGGCCACCATAGATTTACGAATACTCAATCAACCTCAGTAAATCCTTATCCCACTTGCTTAGTACATATTCTTGAAACCAAATTGGGGCAATTTGGTTGTATCTCGATTGGTCTATTTTTAATAGGTTATTTTCTGATTTTTCGGCAAATAATTCTTGGGTAAACGAGTTGTCAAAAAAGTAAGCTCTGTGGCAAATTGAAGCCATTTCAAATAGCTGCTCTAGGCTAGCAAAATAGCGCTTTACAATTTTGTCGGTTGGTACAGGGTGGCCTCCTGTTTTAACTCGTGCAGAAACACGCTCAATATTGACGTCAGGGTCGTTAATGCAAGTGTAGTACAGGTAAGTTTTAAAGCCTTTGGAGTTTGCCGTTTTAATATAGTCGAGGTGGCTCGCATGGCTCATCACAGATTCATAGGTTAAAGATAAACCCTGTTCTAAATACTTGTCACGCAACCCTACACATATATTTTGTGCTGCTTTATATCTATCATCGTCAATAAGTGGCTTGGCAGAATTTGTTGGTTTGAAGCCTTTTAAAGTGTCTGCGACGTCATCTGGGTTTATATATTGGCCAAAATGTACGTCTTGGTGTTGTTGAAGCGTTTTGAAAAGGGTCGTTTTACCAGAACCATTCGGCCCTGCAATTAATCTTACTCTAGGCATGTTTAGCCAAGTTGAAGAGGATGGAAGGTTGCAGGTGTTGAAGTTGATTTGCGTTCAACCTTTGTTTTACTGCCATCTGGCGCAATTTTTACCACACTACCGTTCTCAATTACAGTTATTGCAACACCTTGTTGTTTAGCCAGTTTTTGTGCGGCTACAGAGCCGTAATGGGCATAGGTACTAAGTTTTTTCCAATCACCTAACGCATTTTTTTGACTGCGGCTTACCTTAGCTTTTTTATTCACAATTACGTTTGGCATTGAGACACCCTCAGTGTTTAACTTTGAATTGATTTTAACACAACTTCCATTTAGTACTAGGCTAAAGTTTATTCAGTTTTCAGAGGTGTCTGGAGAGGCGTATCAGTAGCTATGGCTCAAACCAATCTTGAATCTATACTAATTTCAATTTCTTCAACTGACGCTAACACAGTTTTCATTGCTGGATGTAAGGGGTTTATTAAATAGTTATATTCACGCGGTACGATTACGCTTGGTACTTGTAAGGCTAAACTCTTTCCACTTTTGAGCCACTGATCACCAATTACGGCTGTTTGTGCTGGTGCAGGCTCTGCTTGCCAATTTTTAGGTAGTGTACCTAATGTCATTATTTCTGTAGTTGGAAGTTTTGATTTTAGCAGGGTGTATGAGTTTAAAATTGCATCTGATTCCAAGTGAACCAGAATTTCCAACAAGGCTAAAGATTCACTGCTTGCAGCATAAATACAGGCTTTGCCTTTGTTATTCCAACGGCCGCCAAATAAACGTGCGCCTTCACCATCAAAAGCTGAAGCTGCCCATTTCTTTTTAACAATTCTATAGATGGCTATCACGCAAATACGCCGTGTTCTAGTCGTCCGATTAGGTCTAACACAGCTTCGCTCTCAGCGCTGGTGCCTAACATTTCAATCGGCTTTTTTCCACCTAAGCCTTTAACTGGGCGTTTAAGCCATTGATTAGCGGCCGTAAGGTCACCTTCAAATAATTCAACCGCGGCGTTCACCACTTCGGTGAAGCGGTAAAACTTATCGCTTTCTTCACGATTAAAATGTCCCGCTTTTGCCCGCCTTGCCAATGTAGCAGGTGCCAAATGAATAACATTGGCAATTTCTTTTTTATCTAACTGAGTTAACTCTGATATTTGTCGAAAAACATCAAATGATAATCCTTTGTTGAGTGCTGCGTACAATTCATTCCCACGTGGTGGAATACCTACACTGTCCCAAACGCTCGTTGTTTCTTCAATAATTGGATTAAATTGATTCATAGATGCACTCCTATCAAATGATAGATTTTAATATATCACATGATGTAAAAAAATCTAACTAAACTCTACTTGGCGACGCTTACGCTTTCTGCTAAATTCGCGAAAATTTTCTATAAGCGTTTAAGGGCTTAGTTATGCCAAAGGCAAGTGAAATTAAAAAAAATATGGCCATCGAGTTTGATGGTGGTGTGGTAATTGTTCGAGATATTGAGCGCTCTGTGCCACAAGGTAGAGCTGGTGGAAGTTTGTACCGTATGCGCATGTACAATGTGGTTACGGGTGGCAAAATTGACCATACATTTAAAGCCGAAGATATGCTGAATGTGGCTGATTTAGCGCGTCGTCCTGTGACTTTCTCTTATATGGATGGTGATGAGTTTGTATTTATGGACAGCGAAGACTATACGCCGTACCACTTAAATAAAGAGACCATTGAAGAAGAAGCTAAATTTATTGCTGACGATACCCAAGGTTTGGTTGTGGTATTGGTTGAAGGCAACCCAGTAATGGTTGAATTACCACCGAGTGTTGAGCTAGTGATTACTGAAACCGCACCATCAATTAAAGGTGCATCTGCTAGTGCACGTACTAAACCTGCTACTTTGACCACAGGTTTGGTTATTCAAGTACCAGAGCATATTTCTACTGGTGACCGGGTAAAAGTGAACACTGAAGAAGTTCGTTTTATGGGTCGAGCATAAAGTTTGCTAAAACTAAAGCGACGCAATGTTGCTTTAGTTGTTTTCCCGCATATTTTATATTGCGTTTTATTTATTTCACACAAAAGTCTACTTTGCTTGTTTAACGGTTTATACTTACTGGCTCGAATTTTTTAGCTGTTCAATTTCTTCAGCTATTTTCTCTGCCTCTGCGGTTAGCATGGCATAAGACCTGATGTCCCCATTTCTTTGCGCCCACATCGCTTGTTCAAGTTTAGCTGCATATAGTTTATTCAGTTTTTTGATTGGATCTTTTTTGAAAAATGACAACATATTTAATGTCCTGCTTATAATTTGTTAGTTGTTATTAGTACGGTGTGCAGGTGGTTTAGGTTTAATTGTTATAAGCGAAAGTGTCGCAATGTGACTTTCGTTCTGTTTGTAACTACCCATGGTCATTTTATCGTCATATCCATCAGTTAGAAGATTACTATAATCTACAAAATCTGCTAATCTTTGTGTGGGCAGGGTGAAAATTGCACTTTAAATAGAGATGTATAGCTCGAATTAAAGTTCAAGCACCGCTTCGCTGTGTTGGGCCCAACTGACTTAACTAATTGCTTTAGTTAGTGGTTTTTGTATGGAGACGCATTATGACAGAACAAACCAAAGCAACCATATTAGTGGTAGACGATACACCTGACAATATTGCAATACTCTCAGGTATACTTAAGCATGAATATAAGATAAAAGCCGCCTTAACTGGCAAACTAGCGCTACAAATTGCCCAAGGACAAGACAAACCCGACTTAATATTACTTGATGTCATGATGCCAGAGATGGATGGTTACCAAGTATGTCAAGCGTTAAAGTCAAACCCTGCTACCGCGCATATTCCAATTATTTTTGTTACTGCAAAAACTGAAACGCAAGACGAGCAACATGGATTCGAATTAGGAGCAGTCGACTACATCACTAAGCCTGTTAGCCCAGCAATTGTATTAGCGCGCGTTCACTCGCAATTGTCGTTATATAATCAATCTCGCCATTTAGAAGCTTTAGTTAAAGAACGAACCCGTGAATTAAATGAATCTCGTATCGAAATTATTCGTAGGCTTGGTCGCGCTGCCGAATATAAAGACAACGAAACTGGTACACATGTTATTCGTATGAGTTGGTTTGCACGTTTTCTGGCTGAAGCAATGGGTCAACCAGAAGAGTGGTGCGAACTTTTGTACAATGCAGCGCCGATGCACGATATTGGCAAAATAGGTATTCCTGATCGCGTTTTATTAAAGCCAGGAAAATTAGATGCCGAAGAGTGGGCCATTATGCAAAAACACACGCAATATGGCGTTGATATTATCGGAGACCACCCGTCACCCATACTGCAACTAGCACGAGAAGTTGCTTTAACCCATCATGAAAAATGGAATGGCAAAGGTTATCCATCTGGCTTGGTTGGAGAAGATATTCCATTGTCTGGTCGTATTGTCGCAATTGCTGATGTATTTGATGCATTAACCAGTGAGCGTCCCTACAAAAAAGCTTGGTCAGAAGAACAAGCTATCGCTTTGTTGCAAGAGGAAGCTGGCCAGCATTTTGACCCTCAACTTGTTCCATTATTTATTGAATGTTTGCCTAGAGTTCGTGAAATTCAGCAAAAGTATAAAGATCAAATAGACTAATTTGTTTAATTAACTAAGCATTAAACGTGGTTAAACAAATAGCAAAAACAAGGTGAAGACAATGCGTTACTGGGTTAGCTTTTCACTAAAGCTTGTAATGATTTTTTCAGTACATTTGGCCGTTGCAAATGATAAGGTTAAAACCCTGCGTGTTGGGGCACCGCAAGACTTCCCACCTTTTTATTACGTGGATAACAACGGCGTATTCAAAGGGGTATCGTACGAGGTATTTAGTTTAATTGCTAACCAATTGAATTACCAAATTGAGCTGACTCGATATCCGAATATGCGTTTGCTGCTGGCTGAATTAGAAGCTGGCCAGCAAGATGTGGTGATGAATTTGTCGGCTACCGATGAACGCAACAAAATAGCGCTGTTCACGAAAACGCCACACATTTATGAAACTCAAGACTTAATTGTTCGTGCGGACAGTTCGGTGGCATACACAGGCCAATTATTGCAGCTTGCGCCCTATAAACTAGGTGTTATATACGGCTGGACTTATGGTGACCAGTTTGACACCGCCAAATATCTTAAAAAGCGATTTGTAAACGATTCGCAAGAGCAGCTAAGAGGTTTATTTGCAGGCCGTTATGATATTGCCCTTAATAATCAACATTTCTTTCGCAAGCTGTCGGATAAATTGGGGTTGAATAGTGCATTTAAAGTATTAACGCCCAGCATTTATAAGTTGCCCGTTTCTATCGCAGTTTCTAAAAAACATCCACAGGCAGAGGCGTTAATCAAACAAATTGAACAACAAGTGCAAGTTTTAATAAAAACGGATGCTTATAAACAAATTTTACAGCGCAATGGCTTTAAGTATGAGTCTGTGATTTTGGGAGATGCGCTATGACTGGAAAAAATAGCCACTTGTGTAAATTTTTAGGGTTTATTGGATTAACCGTCTCTGTGTTGTTAGTTGGTTTAACCAAGGTAGCTGCGGTACAAAAAAACCAAACTCAAGACTATATTCATTTTGTTGAATTAACTTCAGAAGTTAAATTGCAAGAAGAGGTTCTAACCAGCTCATTAGTCACCTACGCTTACACAGGCGATGAAAAATGGCAGGAAAAATATGCTGGTGCCGTACAAAAGCTAGCGCAATCTTTGGTTGATTTAAAGCTCATTCTTAACAATCAATACGCTGGGTTGTATCAGTCTTTGCTCGATGTGAATCAAGCTTTATATAACCACGAGCACTTGGTTATTGCTCAAGTGAAACAACAACAATTGACTGTTGCACGTGGCTTGTTAAATCAAGCTAATTACAAAGCTGATAAACAAGCGTTTTCTCAAATACTGAGTCAGTTGGTGGAGCAATTTGAGAACGCCTTTAGTGTAATTGAGCCAAACAAAAAATTAAATTTAACCGTACAGCAAAAAAATTGGTTGTTGCAAAACAAGCATATGCGAATTGGCGTTGATCCAGATTGGCGACCTTTTGAGTTTGTTGATCTTGCTGGACAACATCAGGGCATTATCAGTGACTATCGAAAGATAATAGAACAAAAACTCAATATTAACTTTCAGGTTGTTGACGCTGATTCGTGGGAAGATGTTATGAGCATGGCCAATGCTCGTCAGATTGATGTCATACCTGGATTAGCTAAAACGCCACAGCGGAGTGAAAACTTACTTTTTTCTGATCCTTATTTAAAAATTCCGACTGTGTTGGTTACTCGCCGAGAGGTTCCAAAGATTAAAGGGTTGGCCAATGTTAGAGCACTTAAAGTTGGCGTTGTAAAGGGCTATGCCAATACCGAGTGGGCGCAAGCGCAATACCCTGATATTAACTACGTATTTGTTGATTCGATAAGCAAGGGTTTAAAAGCCGTTTCTGAATCGCAGTTAGACGGGATGCTTGCCAACAAACTCAGTGCAATCGAAAGAGTAAATGCATTGGCGTTAACAAATTTAAAAGTTAATTTTGATACTGAATTTGTTTTTGAAGTAGCTATGGGGGTGCGTAAAGACTGGCCTGAGCTAGTTGAAATTCTCAATTTAGTGTTGGCTACAATCACGCCTGTTCAACGCGAGCAAATCCGCAGAACTTGGCTAACTAAGCAATTAGAAGAGCAAGTCGTTTTATCAGACATTAAAAATATTCAACAAGGTCATGAATTTCCACTCGTGCAGTTGGTTGTTATCACCCTAGGTTTAGCAGTGGCGTTTCTTGTTCTAGCTTTGTATTTAAGCAAAAACAGTGGTGAGGTTTTGTCGTTTTTTCAGTCGGGCAGGTTGCGAATGTTTGCTATGTTGTCTCTGGCTGCAGTGTTGGTGGTGGTATTTGCTCTGACTTGGAACTCGCTGCAGCGCGAGGAAAGTATTGCCAAACAACGAACAGGACAAACATTAACAACTGTACTTAGGTCTACACATGCGACTTTAGATAACTGGGTTAAAGATAGGCTTAGATTAATATCTTTAATTGCCAGTGAATCTTCATTGAATACCTTGTTTTCTGAGGCTACTCGAGCGAGTGAAGAACCAAGCGCATTATCCGATTATCGCTCTTTACTTGAGCTGGATGATTTAAACGCCAAAAATTGGAAGATTTATATGCTGTTAACAGATGGAACAGCCGTATTTAAAGGCACGCCATCATTTACGCATATTCAAAGCCAAATAAACAAGGTTGTGTTTGGTGGCCGCCCGTTATTTTTACCTCCTACTCGGCGTTCACCACAAGACCCTGCTTATTTATACTTTGCAGCACCTGTATTGGACTATTCTGGCAAAGCCATAGCGGCTGTGGTGGCTGAAATTGATCCGAATGAAGAGTTTTCAAACATTTTTAAAAACGGGCGGATAGGTCAAACTGGTGAAACCTATGCGATAAATCAAGCTGGTTATTTAATTAGCGAAAGCCGCTTTAATGATGAATTGATTGCTAGATCACAGCTCCAACCTGCTCAATCGAGTTTACTGAATGTCAGAGTTGCCAACAACTCGGAACTGACTGTCGCGGCTCAACAGGTTTTATATGGCACTAGCAATGTTCGAACTGAAACTTATGTAGATTTTAGAGGAAAACCCGTCTTTGGTGCATGGGTGTGGAATGATGAACTTAAGTTAGGGGTTATCTCTGAAATAGATGAGCAGGAGGCAATGCAAGCCTTTAGCATTTCGCGTAATACCCTGTATTCAGTGTTAGGCGTTACGCTATTTTTGTCATTTAGTTTAATGGCGATCAACGCATGGGTTGCAGAGCGTGCTAACCGTTCTTTATTGAAAGCCCGCGATGAATTAGAAGAAAAAGTTAATGAACGCACTGCTGATTTAACTAAAAGTCAAACGCAACTGTATAACTTAATTGAGTCTGCGCCTGATCCTATGGTAGTCACCAATGCCAAGGGGGCGATATCTATTGTGAATCGGCGAGCCGAAGAAATGTTCGGCTATGAGCGCGCTGAATTGTTGGGGCAAAACGTTGAAATACTAATGCCAGCAGAATACCGCCAAGCGCATGTAAGCTATAGAGCAAGCTATTTAAAACGTCCCGAATTCAGAGGGATGCGGCAAAACCGCAACTTAGAAGCATTGACTAAAACAGGTCGGTTGATTCCAGTTGAGATTAGCCTTAGCCCGATTGAATCGGACGAAGGTTTATTGGTTGCAAGCTCTCTTCGCGACATTACCGACCGTAAAGCGGCTGAAAAAGCCATTGCTGAAAGTAGACAGCTATTGCAAACCGTTATTGATAATTCGCCGGCGCTTATCTATTTAAAAGATTTACAGGGCCGTTATATGCTGGTGAATAAAGAATGGAGAAAGATAACTAAGTTAGATTTAGATGATTTAGTCGGCCTTACCGACAAACAGCTCTTCCCAGCAAAAATAGCGGATAAATTCATCGAAAATGACCTTAAAGTTGCACAAAGTTTAGAAACATTGCAAACAGAAGAGACGTTGACGCGTGAAGATGGACGAGTGGAAATATTTATGTCGTATAAATTTCCTGTGCATGATGCCGATGGAAATTTAATGGCGGTAGGCGGAATTTCGACCGACATTACCGAGTTAGTGCAAGCCCGAGAATATGCGAATCAGGCGAATCAAGCAAAGAGTGACTTTTTGGCGAATATGTCACATGAAATTCGTACACCAATGAATGCGATAATAGGTATGAGTCATCTCGCATTGCAAACTGATTTAGATCAAAAACAACGAAGTTACATTGATAAGGTCCACCGCAGCGCCGAAGCGCTATTGGGCATTATTAACGATATTTTAGATTTTTCAAAAATCGAAGCTGGCAAACTCAACATCGAAAAAGTTCCGTTTAGGCTAGAGGATGTCCTTGATGATTTAACCAATTTAGTTGGTTTAAAAGCAGAAGAAAAAGGCATTGAATTACACTACAGTGTTGCAGCTGATATGCCATTAGCATTAATTGGTGATCCGCTAAGGTTAGGGCAGATACTGGTCAATTTGGGTAATAACGCGGTCAAATTTACCGAAACTGGCGGTGAAGTGGTTGTCAGCTTGTGGGCAGAAGACGTTGAACAAGAGCAAATTGTATTAAATTGCTGTGTAAAGGACACAGGTATCGGCATGAGTGCCGAGCATCAAAACAAACTGTTTCAATCGTTTTCACAAGCTGATAGCTCGACTACCCGTAAATACGGTGGTACTGGCCTAGGCCTAACAATTTGCAAAAAACTTACTGAAATGATGAATGGCGAAATTTGGGTTGAAAGTGAGTTAGGCCACGGTAGTGAATTTTGCTTTAAAGTGTTAATAGACAAACAAAAAAATGCACAAAATAATTATAGTGTTGATTCTGCTCGGTTGGGAGCGTTACGTATTCTAGTAGTTGATGATAATGCAACTGCACGTGATATTTTTACCACCATGCTTACAGGGTTCGGTTTTAGAGCGGAACAAGCGCAAGATGGTCATGATGCGTTAGCGATATTGCTAAATACAAGTGAAGCAGACCCATTCCATTTGGTTATTATGGATTGGAAAATGCCAGGGATGGATGGCGTTGCAACCGCGCAACAAATTCAAGCCAAGCTTAGTTATGTACCTTCAATTATTATGGTGACGGCATATGGCAAAGAAGATGCGATTGATGCGGCATCAGAGCTAGATATCAAGGGCTTTTTAACTAAACCCATCACGCCTTCAAGCATGTTAGATGAAATTTTATTGGCAATGGGTAAAGAGGTCGCTCGCCCTGCCAACACAGACACAACCGATGAGTTGGCAAAACAAGCCGCTGAAAGTTTACAAGGTGCGAAAATTTTATTGGTAGAAGACAATGAAATGAACCAAGAGCTAGCGGTTGAGCTATTAAATCAAAACCATATATCGGTAGAGTTGGCAAACAATGGCCAAGAAGCCGTCGATATGTTGGATAAACAAGTTTATGACGGTGTATTAATGGATTGCCAAATGCCGATAATGGATGGCTATACTGCAACGCGAATCATTCGTGAAAAAGCGAAATTCAAAGACTTCCCAATTATCGCAATGACTGCGAATGCAATGGCAGGCGATAGGGAAAAAGTGATTGATGCAGGCATGAATGATCATATCGCTAAGCCTATCAATGTTGATGATATGTTTATTGTGATGGCCAAGTGGATAAAGCCGGCTAAGCCAATCAAAGGGCAGGGGCCAGTTGTTATTGAAAATGACGACAGCATCAGCGTGCCCGAAATAGAGGGGATTGATAGCACCAAAGGGTTAGCCACTACTCAAGGCAATAAGAAATTATATTTGAAGCTATTACAGAGCTTTTACAACAACAGCAAAAACTTTGAACAAGAGCTAACACAAGCGATTGACGCGGATAATGTTGATTTAGCTAAAAGGTTAGTGCATACGCTCAAAGGTACTTCAGGCAATATTGGTGCAGAACAAACTCACCGAGCAGCAAAAAGCTTAGAAGAGGCAATATCCAGTTCTGATGCAGCGCTTGAGGTACATAAGCAAACGCTTTTACAAGCACTTAATAAAGTATTGACTGCTATATCTGCTGCTGATTTGACGACTGAAAAACAAGTGCAAAACTTTGATGAAGAAAAAGTTGCAGAGTTAATGGCGGAGTTAGAGTCGGCTATCGCTGATTTTGACACTTCAGCGGTCGATGTTGTAGAACAGTTGCTTCCAATGTTTGCTGGAAGCAACCAAGAGGCTTTGTTAGCAGAGTTGGCACAAGCAATAAATCAATTTGACTTTACCGCAGCACAAGCTTTGCTGGCCGAGTTTAATCAGGGGGACTAATTAAACTTTTTTCTAAAACCCAACAAGCCAAGTGCGGCTAAAATAAAACCAAATGAGAATGAGCCGCCAGAGCTTTCTTTTTTCGCTGCACTTTCTGCTATGCTTAATTGACTGCTAATGGTCGTTGCTTCACTTAATACTTCTTGATAGGTGTCAACCATTTGGTTGCGGTAATCAATAATCGTTAGTACTGATTCACCATTGGTTTGGCCATTTTTAGCATCGGTTAAAATGTCTTCCGCTTTTGTTTGAAGCGTGTCTAAAGCGCTTAATGCTACTTCAATTTTTACCACTGCGGCTGAAGCTGTTTCACCTTTTTCATCAGAAATCGCTGCGGCTGCAGTTTGTGCTGTTTTGGCTAATGCTAGGTTATTTTCAGATGTCTCAATAAGCGTTTCAATTGCTGCTATACCGTCTTCAATGGTATCGATATTTTCTTGATAAATTAATGTGTTCGCAACAGGTTGCAAGTCATCAGCTGTATCTTCTGCAGAATCTAACACTTCAATATCACTAATAATAACTAGATATTCAGTTTCAATAGAGTTTGCATCGTCTGGTACATTATCTAATGGAATTGTGTCAAACGGACTGCCTGCATTATAAATTTCTAGCGCATTAATTTTTTCAACAATATCCATACCTTCAGTAACTTGACCAAAAACGGTAAAACCGCTGGCTTGAAGGTCTAGGTTTTCTACGTTGTCGTCATTTAGGTTGATAAACCAGCCTGAAGTTGCACTGTGCTCCTGGCCTGTTTTCGCCATCGCAATTGTGCCTTTAACGTTTGACCATAAAGGTTCGTTCTCAACTACCTCGCCTGATTCAATCGAATTAAACTGAGGTTTAGTTTGTTCACCTTGCATGCTCCACGAGTAGCTGCCGGCTTGTACAATAAAGTCTTTTACTGAACGATGAAATACTGAGTTATCGTAAGAATCGTCATTTACATATTGCAGGAAATTTTCGACCGTTTTAGGAGTAGTTTGGTCAAATAAATTTACTGTGATATCACCTTGGTTGGTTTTTATTTTGACTATGGTTGCGAATGCTGAGGTAGATAAAATAGAAGCGCTTAACAAAGATATTTTGGCAAAGTTTACGATTGATTTGTAATTCATAAGTAAAAACTAAGTTATTAAAATTAAAGAACGGCTAGATTAGAGCATCTGTAGTAGAAAGGCCAGTAAAAAGCCACTTTGTTAACAATTGATAACAAATGGGTACATTTAAACTTTATTATGTCGGTTAACCCATTTTGTGCGCTAGGTATTGGCGTAACTGTTGTTGAGTATCTATATCAATAGCTGCACTGTCGAGCGTACAGGTTACCGAGTTAAATTGTCTGCTATTCAATAGCTTTTTGGCTCCTTTGTCGCCAGCTAATTTACACAACTCTGCAAAAGTGGTGTGACGAAATATTGCAGGAACCCCCTTAGTATGATTGTATTGGGCACAGCTAATATCGGCCTGTTGATTGGTAAAAGTATCGAGCAGTTGTTGGTATTCTGCACCCGTGATTGCGACTTGGTCGGCAAGGGTAATCAAAATCGCATTGTATTTGTCTGTTAGCTTCGACACCGCAAATGCAATGGAATTGCCTATGCCCGCTTGCCAGTTGGGGTTGTATAGTATGTTGATGTGTTGATTTGTATGCTGTGCAAAGTATTGACTGATTTGCTGGTGCCAATGGCCGGTGATGATATATATATCGTCAATATTGGTTTGCTGGAGTGACTTATATACAAGGCGCAGCAGGCAGCTTTCGCCAATTTGGGCGAGGTGTTTACAATCTTTAAATCGGCTGGATTGCCCCGCGGCCATGATTACAGCTGCAATTTTCATAACTTGCCGTTAATTAAGTGTAATTTTGCCTATTATACCCAATCAAGTATATGCATGTTACTTAAAACCAATGTTTTTGTTAACTTATTGAAATCGCTTGCGCATTTGCTGTGCCTATGCCTTAATTAGTGCTAGTGCAGTGAGGCGGAGACTAAATATTGAGTTTATTGTTGGAACTTAAACCGGGTGCACCGATTAGTGTGACTTATTTAGATACTGGTCATAAAATGCAAACGGTACAAATGATCTACGTTGGTTTGATCGACCAGGAATATTTAATTTTAAAGTTTCCAGACAAACGTGCGCTGGTCAATCATAAATTTGGCTTAGTTCCTGGCACGCATTTAACCCTGCGTACTATGGTTGCAAAAGACATGCTTCACGCCATTTCATTTAAAGCACCATCATTAGGTGTATCCAAACTAAGAGAGCCTCTGTTATTGGTTGCGTTTCCTTCACAGACTCACAGTCAGCAACTGAGGTCTAAACCAAGATTGAAAGTTGAGGCTATGGCTGGGGTTAGATTGCTTAATAAAGATTTTGAGTTTCTAACTATGGTGAGTGATTTTTCGTTAACTGGTTTGAAGTGTGAATTTAATCTAACTGAAGCGCAAGAAAGCCAGCTAAACAAAAACACTATCTCTGAGCTGGTTGATGAACGAGTGAGCATTGATTTTGGGGTAAATGATGATTTTGAATCAGATTTCCAGCTGTATGGCATGATCAAAAATGCACGTATTCAAGATAAAGCTTTGTTAGGAATACAGTTTGAGAATAACGATGAATCTATGGTTAAGTCGGTATTTGCCATTCTATTAATGCGATTACATGGTTTGTAATCGCATTAGAATATTAGGCCGCAGCAGGTATTTATTTAATACATGTAACAAGCGCTTGGCTAAACTGTTGGTCTTTAGAGGCAATCATCATTTGCCTTGAGCGCGCTTGGCCTTGCTTGAATTTAGAAAAGTCATAGTCTTGGGTTATATTAAAGCTCAGTGGCGTTCCATCGATAAAACTTTGGTAAAACCCTAAATTACGCAAAATTGCACTGCCAGCTGCAGCATCCCAAATATTTAATCCTGCACAAATTCCTGCCATTCGACCTTGTGCCAAATAAACGTAAGGAAAAACAATACTGTAGTATGTTGTAACCCCACGGGTTAACCCTTCTACTTGTTTTGTTTTTGCGATTAATTGGTTAATAACCAATACACGTGATGGGTGGTCGCAGTTATTCTTAAGCTCTGGAGACAATTCAACCAATTGTTCAAATTTAGGCAGTTCACCAACGCCTTTTCCGTACAATACCTTACCTTGGTGAGTGATAATGGCTTCAAACGTGCCCGGCAATATGATACAGCCTTCGGCCAACTCGCCTTTGTCAGCAAAACCAATGGATATACCCCATAAAGGTGTTAAAGAAGCATACGGCACTGTACCGTCTATTGGGTCGATAATGTAGCAGCTGCCTGCCAGTGCTTGGTCTAATTGAGCTTGACTAAGCTCTTTAATGGTTTCTTCGCCAATTACGTAAGTATCATTGTCTGGGTTTGCCAAAGCCGCAATTGCTGTGTCTTCTACAAGTTTGTCAGCTTGAGTAACAATCGAATTGTCTGGTTTAATTTCTGTGGTGAGTTTTTGTTGCTCGGCAACTGCGATATTCGCCAGCTTGCAAGCTGTTGAATATACAAATTGTGCGTCCCAAATTGAGTTTGTTGGCAAAACAGCGTCCTTTAAATAATTAACCTTGGTTTTTATTGTAAAGCTTTTAACTACAACATCAAAGTTCAACTGGTTTAGCAATAAAACTGGAAAAATTTTTAGACATAAACCAAACTATTTAAACTAACAATGAATGAGTGAGCGGTCCATTCGATACAAAAAGGATTAAGGGCTATGTTTAAATATTCTCAAGCAATTTTACTCTCTTCGATTGTGTTACTTTCTGCCTGTAAGTTAGATATATCATCTGACGGCGACGATGATATGGATGATGACTCTGGTGGTGATCCTATTGTTACTTTACCCTCTGAAGTTATGGGTGTAGAGGCAAACATGCAATTTACCCATGCGAACGCGGGTGCGCCCTATAACTTAGACCAACTTGCTGATTTTACCTTTTCGAGCTCAGGTACCTTGTTTATTGATACGAACCCTGAAGCTGATGATGGTGATGAATTGCAACTAGACAAAGTTGAAATGATTGGCAGTGAATATGTTTGGATGGACGAAACTAATGGCTTCAACTACGCCGTTTCGCTCACTGGTAGTGGTATTCATGAAATTAATGTTAGCGGCTCTGCAGGTAGTTTTTTGGGCCAGTTTACCCATTATGTTGAGCCAGGGTCTGATATACCCAATGCAGACTTAGTGGTTAAGTACGCGGGTAGTTATAATGTCACGGCCAGTTCTGGCACACATTCTAGGGGCACAGTTAGCATAGGCACCGATTTAACGATTGATTTTGATACAGACGTCGCCTTTACTGAAGACGATATTCAAAATATTTCAGATCGAACTTTTATCCAAGATGAACCTAGAGTGCAGCTCAGTTATGGGGCAGATGATGACGCAGATGTCATTAATCTGTATTTAAACGCTGATCTCACTGCGGTTATTCAAATTCAATATCGTAATCGTAATCAGTCGATTGATGTGCGAGCCGACGTTCAATAAAAATTTATTTAGGATAAAGTTTATTTGCTTGCATCATACTGGTTATATTTTGTATGGTGCAAGTCTCTGATGTATAAGTGAACTTATCCATGCAAAATGACTTGTTTTATCAAGAGTTAGACCAGTTCAATTTATTTAGCGAATTTGCCGAACCACAACATTATCAGCCTGTTCCGAATGATTGGTTTGTTGTTATTACCGATGTGGTAAATTCAACTCAAGCTATTCAAGACGGGCGATACCGCCAAGTGAATGCTCTTGGTGTTGCATCTATTGTTGCGATTATGAACAGCATTAAACCATTGAAAGTACCTTATATTTTTGGCGGTGACGGTGCTAGCGTTTGTGTGCCTAGCTCGGTGCTACAGCAAGTTAAACAAGCTTTGCAAGCAACAGTGATACTCGCAAAACAGCAATTTTCATTAGAAATCAGGGCCGGGGTTGTTCCGGTATCAGATATTCGTCAGCTGGGTAAAGATATCCGTGTTGCTAAGTTTCAACCTAAAGATCATTTTTCGCAGGCTATGTTTGATGGGAATGGATTGTCAGCGGCAGATAGCCTAATTAAACAAGCGAACTCTCAGTATTTAATTGAGCCAGTTGAATCGGATTCTTTGGACAATAATGACCTGTTTGAAGGGTTTGAATGCCGCTGGAACGAAATTCCGAGCCGTTCGAAAGAGCATATTGCATTATTGGTTCAAGCACTACCCAATGAACAATTCTCTTCTGACCAAATTTATCAAATTGTATTAATGGCAATTAATGGCTGTTATGGTGATGAACTGGCATATCATCCAATTACCCCAAAGCAAATGTCGTTGTCGTCCAAAGTGGCTGATTTACAAAACGAAGCAAAAATTCGTAGTGGTTTTGTTGGCAAATTAACAAAATATAAATACATAGCTAAATTAAAACTGCTCAGGCATGTTGGCAATTATTTGATGAAAAATAAAGTTAAAACTGATGCAACAGAGTGGGGGGGTTACAAACAACGTTTAGTCGAAAATACTGATTTTCAAAAGTTTGACGATATGTTGCGCATGGTAATTTCTGGCAACGAAGAACAAAGGGTACAGCTAGAAAATAAGCTTAAGCAATTGCAGCAAAGTGGTTTGTTGGCTTATGGCATTCACTCGGCACCGAGTGCACTAATTACTTGTATGGTGAATGATTATAATCATGACCATGTACATTTTTTAGATACCACTAGAGGTGGTTATGCGATGGCGGCGAAACAGCTTAAAAGCCAGTTAGCGACTTTAAAATCAGTAGAATAAGCGCTAGACTTAATATGCCTAAACCTCAGGTGAACTAACTTCCATATGGGACTTAAACAAGAGTATGCTGCAATTGGCTAATTTAAAATCAAAACTACTGGCTTGTTTTGCTTTACTAACTATGTTGGTAGGCCAAGCCGCAGCTGTTGATATGCAAAACTGCCAAATGCATATGTCATCCAGTTTAACCGCGGATACACCGACTAAATCAATACCGTACTCTAAACATCAAGTTTCAGAATATCAAGGCCATGGCCATACAATACATGCTGGGCATGATATGCAGATGATGAAAGATGCACACCAAGGTATGGATAGTAGTGCTCATGACTGCTGTAAAACGGCTAAAGCTGAATGCCAATGCCCTCACCAGATTTGTCACAACACTGGTATTGTCTTAAATGAATTAGCAATCAGCCAGCTAGTGGCCATGCCCAATAAAATTACTAACTCTATTAACCACTTTATTTCACAACCTTCAGCTAGTTTATATCGCCCACCGATAACTTAATAGCCTAGGATAGATCTATCCAAAATTTACTTTAACTGCCAAGCATTTTATTTATCTAACTAAATGATGTTTGTGCTATGTGTTATTTAAATATGCGATTTTTCAAATGGTTAACAAGTTATTTATTTATCCCGTTTTATTACTGTGCTTATCGGTTCTTGCAAGTGTGCCGACGGCTGATGCAAATCAAACGAATCTCACTTCTATTCATCAACATAAATTGTCATTAGACGCTTTAATTACCAAAGCGGTCAAACAAGACTTATGGCTTAAGAGTAATCAATTGTCAGAGCAGGCCGCTAATGCACAAAGTGTTGCGGTGGATAATTGGGCCGACCCAAATTTTTCGATTGCTTTAGCGAATGTGCCAATTGATAGTTTGTCACTTAATCAAGAGGGCATGACTCAAGTTAAGTTTGGCGTTAGCCAAATGTTGCCACGTGGCGACTCACAACAAATTCAGCAACAGCAGTGGCAAAATGTTGCTGCACTGCACCCAATTCAGCGCCAGCTCCGCCAGCTACAACTTACCCAGCAAATCAGTTTACTTTGGCTTGAATACGCACTGGCACAACAAATTGAACAGCGCATTAACCAAGACCAAGTGTTGTTTGAACAAATGGTTGAATTAGCCAAAGCGCGTTATGCCAGTGCAATAGGGCAAACCCGTCAACAAGACATTATTCGCGCTGAATTAGAGTTATCACAGTTGCATGAAAAACGTTTATTGCAGCAACAAAAACAACAAAATATACAGGCGCAATTAGCTCAATGGCTGCCAGATATTTTTAGCTATCAGCTTGATACTACAGCAGCTGAAATTGTGTTAAACCAACCTGACATGAGCACAAATTGGCGTTTTCAGCAAATGTCAGTGATTAAAAAATTGATGCAGCATCCGCAAGTACAACTATTGGATAATCAATTTAAAAGCCGCGCATTGGATGTGCAATTAAGCGAACAAGCGTATAAACCGCAGTGGATGGTGAATGCGAGTTATGCTTACCGTGCCGATGGTGCACAAATGGATAGAGCGGACTTTGTTTCAGTGGGCGTGAGTTTTGATTGGCCAATTTTTGCTAGCAATAAACAAGATCAAAACAACAAAGCCGCCATAGCTAAAGCTGAAGCGGTAAAAACCGATAAGCAATTCTTGTTACAAACTATGTATGGACAAGCATTAGCAGCAGCTGAATCTTATTTGCTATTACAGCAGCGCCATCAGCTCTATCAAGATACCTTACTCGACCAAAGCAAACAGCAAGCACAAGCCGCCATTACCGCATATACAAATGATGATGGTGACTTTGCTGAAGTAGTGCGCGCTCGTATTGGCGAACTCAATACGCATATCCAAAGCTTGCAATTACACACCCAAAAGCTGCAACAAATTGTCCAGCTTAATTATTTCTTCCCAGTATTATCAATTCAGGAGGCTAACTAATGGCTAGCATCTTTTCTCGACCGTTTTTATTTGGCCTCACTTTAGGTGGGCTTGCTGCATTTTTGCTTGCTTCTATTGTTATGCAAACTACATCTGAGTCACATTCAGATATGGCACCAACCTCAAATGCTGAAACAAGCACTGAAAAAAAGCCTTTGTATTGGGTTGCGCCAATGGATGCAAATTATCGCCGTGACAAACCGGGTAAATCACCTATGGGGATGGATTTAGTCCCAGTATATGAAGAAAACGCCAACAACCAATTTGGCGAAGGGGTTGTGAGTATCTCGCCCGAAGTGGTGAATAATTTAGCGGTTAAAACCACCCAAGCTAAGTTGGATGTTTTAACTTTACCCATTACTGCATCCGCTGTGGTGGAATATGACCAAAATTCAATTGTGCATGTGCACCCCAGAGTAGAAGGTTGGTTAGATAAACTTTATGTTAAAGCACAAGGTGAACCAGTTGAAAAAGGTCAGCCGCTTTATACTTTGTATTCGCCGCAATTGGTTAATGCCCAAGAAGAATATTTAATTGCGTTAAAACGTGGGCAAAACCCATTAATAAAAGCTGCTAAAGAGCGTTTGCTTGCATTGCAATTGCCAAAAGAACTCATCGAAAAGCTGAATAACACTCAAGCTGTGCAAGCTTATATTACCTTTAGTGCGCCGCAAACCGGTGTGGTAAATCAACTGCCGATTCGCGAAGGTTTTTATGTCCAGCCGGGTACCACCATCATGAGCATAGCGACCTTAGATAAGGTATGGGTAGAAGCGCAATTTTCAGCGAAGCAGAGTCCATTGGTTAAAAATAATCTAGCCATTAACTTTGTAGCTGATGCACTGCCACAGCAGCAATTTAGTGGGCTTGTTGATTATATTTACCCGCAGGTGGATGAAAAAACGCGTTTAGTTCGCGCGCGTATTATATTGGATAATGCTAAACATCAATTAAAAGCAGGCATGTATGGCAGGGTAGCAGCTCAAATAAAGAGTGAACAAGCGCAAATATTAGTGCCGTTACAAGCGGTTATTCAAACCGGTAAACAAAATCGTGTTGTGCTTGAATTAGCCAAAGGTCAGTTTAAGTCAGTCGAAGTAGAGTTAGGTCATCAATCAAATCAGTTTGTTGAAGTCTTATCTGGTGTAATGGAAGGGGATAAGGTTGTTACTTCTGCACAGTTTTTATTGGACTCTGAATCTAGCAAAAGCTCTGATTTTTTACGTATGCAGCCTAGTGAAAATGAGCATTCGGCTCACTCTATGCCAGCTGAACAACAGGTTGCTCACCAAGCCGTGCAATCGGCAACTGTTATGGGCGTGATTAACTCAATAGATGCTCAAAGCCGAATATTAAATATCAGTCGCGATGCAATTGAAAAATGGAACAGACCGCCAGCAACTATGGATTTTATTGCTGCCGATTCGATAGATTTACACCAATTCAACTCTGGTATGTCAGTGCATTTTACCTTTGAAATTCACGATGATTTCGTTATTACCAGTATGATGGAAATGGATATTATGCAGCATGGAGGCCACTAATGATTAGCGCAATTATCCATTGGTCAGTACACAATCGATTTTTAGTGTTGTTGTGTACCTTTATCATTATTGGTGCTGGGATATTCTCGTTAAAAAATACCCCAGTTGATGCTATCCCAGATTTATCCGATGTGCAGGTTATTGTTAAAACTAGTTATCCGGGGCAGTCGCCACAAGTAGTGCAAGACCAAATAACCTTTCCGTTAACCTCGGCATTTTTAGCAGTGCCTGGGGCAAAAACAGTTAGGGGGTATTCATTTTTTGGTGATTCGTACGTATACATCATTTTTGATGATGACACTGATTTATATTGGGCGCGCAGCCGAGTGCTGGAATATTTAAGCCAAGTTGCGCCCAATTTACCCGACAGTGCCAAAGCGCAACTAGGGCCAGATGCCACAGGTGTTGGTTGGATTTATTTATATGCTTTGCAAGATAAAACTGGCCAACACGATTTAGCCGAATTGCGCTCAATTCAAGATTGGTTCTTAAAATATGAATTACAAACAGTTGCTGGTGTTGCCGAAGTTGCGCCAATTGGCGGCATGGTGAAACAGTACCAAGTAGAAGTAGATCCAATCAAACTCGCCAATTACGGCATACCGCTACAACATGTGCAAATGGCGATAAAACGTGGCAATGGTGAAACGGGCGCTTCGGTTATTGAAATGGCTGAAGCCGAATACATGGTCACCACCACAGGTTACATTCAATCAATTGGTGATTTAAAAGCCATACCATTAGGCATAAACAGCAATGGCCAACAGTTAACCATTGCAGATGTGGCAAATGTGCAGTTTGGCCCACAAATGCGCCGAGGTATTGCTGAGCTAAATGGTGAAGGTGAAGTGGTTGGCGGTGTTGTAGTGATGCGTTTTGGCGAAAACGCGCAAAAAACCATTGAAGGGGTAAAAGCCAAACTTGCCGCGCTAGCACAAAGCTTACCCGCTGGAGTGGAGATAGTGCCTGTTTACGATAGATCGCAACTTATCAATAACGCAGTGGATAATTTATGGCACAAATTGATGGAAGAGCTGGCTGTGGTTGCCATTATCTGTGCGGTATTTTTATTTCATTTGCGTTCGTCTATTGTCGCAGTGGTCAGTTTGCCTCTTGGCATTTTAGTCGCTTTTATCATTATGTATTTTCAGGGGATTAACGCCAACATCATGTCGTTAGGTGGCATTGCGATTGCCATTGGTGCAATGACAGATGGTGCTATTGTTATGATTGAAAATATGCACAAACATATGGAAAAAACACCGCTGACAGAGCAAAACCGCTGGCAAATTGTTGCGCAATCAGCCAGTGAAGTAGGGCCTGCACTCTTTTTTAGTTTATTGATAATCACAGTCAGTTTTCTGCCAGTGTTTATTTTAGAAGCCCAAGAAGGCCGGTTATTTGCGCCATTGGCTTACACCAAAACCTATGCAATGGCTGCAGCCGCTGGTTTGGCGATTACCCTTATTCCTGTGTTAATGGGTTATTTTGTGCGCGGTAAAATATTGCCAGAAAAGAAAAATCCACTAAACCGCTTGCTTATCGCCATCTATATGCCGGTGTTAAAACAAGTAGTGACTTATCCTAAAACTACTTTGCTGTTAGCGTTGCTGATAACTGTGGTTGGTTTTTATCCCATCAACAAAATTGGCAGTGAGTTTATGCCACCTTTAGATGAAGGTGATTTAATGTATATGCCAACTACATATCCGGGCATCTCTATTGGTAAAGCAAGGCAAGTTTTACAACAAACCGACAAGCTTATTCGCACCATTCCTGAAGTGCAAAACGTATTTGGCAAAATTGGGCGGGCTGAAACCGCAACAGATCCTGCACCACTGACTATGATAGAAACCTTTATTCAGCTTAAACCTCGTAGCGAATGGCGAGCAGGAATGACTACGGATAAGTTGATAAAAGAGCTTGATCAAGTGGTTAAATTACCGGGTTTAACTAATGCTTGGGTGATGCCAATTAAAACTCGTATAGATATGTTGGCCACGGGTATTAAAACCCCTGTTGGGATTAAAGTTGCTGGACCTGAGCTTGAACAAATACAACAAATTGGCCAGCAAATAGAGCAAATTCTAAAACCTGTTGCAGGCACTGCATCTGTATATTCTGAGCGAGTAGCGGGTGGCCGATATTTAAAATTGGATATTCGCCGCCAAGATGCAGCGCGTTATGGGTTAAATATTCAAGATGTGCAGCAAATTGTTGCAAGTGCAATTGGCGGGATGAACTTAAGTTATAGCGTAGAAGGACAAGAGCGTTATCCAATTAATTTGCGTTTACCACAAGATTATCGCGATTCCCCTTACCAATTGGCGAATATGCCAATTGTCACTGAGCAAGGCAAACAACTAATCTTATCTGATATTGCAGATATTAAAGTTGAAGATGGCCCACCTGGGATAAAAAGCGAAAACGCTCGTATAAATGGTTGGACATTTATTGATATAGAAAATATAGATATTGGCAGTTATGTTAACCATGCGCAGCAAGTATTGGCCGAGCAACTTAAATTACCAGCTGGTTATTCGATAACTTGGGCTGGCCAATACGAGTATATGCAGCGTGCGCAACAAAAACTAAGTTATGTATTGCCGCTTACCCTAGGCATTATCTTAGTTTTGTTATATCTCAATTTCAGAAATGTCACAGATGTATTATTGATAATAGGTACTTTACCTATGGCTATGATAGGAGGCTTATGGCTGCTGTATTTAGAAGGTTTTAACTTCTCTGTCGCCGTTGGGGTTGGCTTTATCGCACTTGCTGGGGTGGCGGTCGAAATCGGCGTTATTATGCTTGTTTACTTAAATCAAGCTGTTGCACAGTTAAAACAAGATACAGCCGCTATATCTGCTGAGCAATTCCAACAAGCTGTTATGCAAGGCGCTGGCTTACGTGTTCGCCCTGTCATGATGACAGTTGCGACCATAGTAATTGGCTTAATCCCTATTTTATATGGAACTGGTACAGGCTCAGAGGTGATGAGTCGCATAGCCGCACCCATGGTTGGTGGCATGACCAGCGCAGTTGTTTTAGCTCTGTTGGTATTACCGGCAATTTATACTTTAGTTAAACAAAAATCCTTGACCTGTGTGTAACACGCAGGTCTAAGCTGGTGTTAGTTTAAAAAGTTACAATTGTATTAGGAGTGACTATGTTACAGGTTAACGAACTAGCGAAAGTGCTAAACACCACGGCGGATACAGTTAGATATTATGCTCGTTTGGGTTTAATAACTGCGACTAAATCGACCAATGGTTATAAATTGTTTAATAGCGAACAGCAGGCAAGATTAAGTTTTATTTTATCGGCTCGGCAGTTAGGGTTTTCGGTAGCTGATATTAGTGAAATTTTAGACAAAGCTGATTGTGGGCAGTCAGCTTGTCCAACAGTACGCAAACTCATAGAGCAACGTTTGTTAGAGGTTGAAGAAAAAATTAAGCAGATGCAGCAATTGCATCAAAAAATGACGCTGGCGCTGGAAAGCTGGCAAGACCAACAAGATCAATTACCTGACGGTGAACATATTTGTCATTTAATTGGCTCGTTTGAACAATAAACTATGGGGCGGATGATGACTAAATACAATTTAGCAATTGATGGTGCATCTTGTGCTTCTTGCGTCAATAAAATTGAAACAACTCTGAATAAACAAGCAGGTGTTGCGCTAGCAAAAATGAATTTTGCTGATCGCACAGTTGAAGTTGAAGCTAACGGTCATGTTGATGAGTTAATTAAAGTAGTCACACAATTAGGTTACGGTGCCAAATTAATTGCCAGCGAAAACCAAGCTGAGCAACTTGCACAAAATCAGCAGCAAACTATAGAAGATTATCGAAAAAAATATATACAAGCGGCTACTGCTTTGGCTTTTGGTGCTGGCTTAATGCTGTATGAATGGTTTGGTGGCAGTATGCAAATAACCAATAGCTTGCAGCAAATAATATGGTTCGTGGTTGCTGTGACTATTGCGTTAGTCATGTTTATCTCAGGCAAACATTTCTACCTAAGTGCATGGCAAAACCTTAAGCATAAACAGGCTAATATGCACACTTTAGTGTCGTTGGGCACGTTAACCGCTTGGGGTTACTCATTTTTAGTTGTCGTTTTGCCAGAGCTTTTTCCGCAAAATGCTAAATTTATGTATTTTGAAGCAGCCGTGGTTATTATTGGTTTAGTTAATTTAGGTTTAGCTTTAGAGCTAAAAGCACGCAGTAATGCATCTGATGCCATTAGCCAACTGATTCAATTGCAAAGTAAAACAGCTTGGGTTGAAAGAAATGGTAACACGCAAGCCATAGCACTCGAGCAGGTACAACAGGGCGACTGTGTTTTGGTTAAACCCGGCGAAAAAATACCTGTTGATGGTGAAGTGCAAAGTGGTGCCAGTTATGTGGATGAGTCTATGTTAACTGGCGAGCCAATCGCAGTTAGTAAAATGGCTGGCGACAACTTAGTTGCTGGCAGTATTAATCAAACCGGCACACTTAAATTTATTGCCAAACGAGTCGGGCAAGACACTTTACTTGCACAAATTATTGCAACAGTAAAACAAGCACAAAACACCAAACCTCAAATAAGTCGGCTGGTGGACAAAATAGCCAGCGTATTTGTACCAGTGGTGATGTTAATTGCCATTGTTAGCGGTATTGTTTGGTGGCTGATAGGGCCTGATCCCCAGCTAGCATATGCTCTAGTTATAACAACTTCGGTATTAATCATAGCTTGCCCCTGCGCTTTAGGTTTGGCTACACCTATGTCAATTATGGTGGGGGTAGGGCACGCGGCTAAATTAGGTGTCTTGTATAAAAATGGCGATGCTATTGAGCGTGCTGGCAAAATTACCACTTTGGTTTTAGACAAAACTGGCACTATTACCCAAGGCAAACCGCAAGTTAGCCAAGTGCATTTTATGAAAAGTGATATTGATGTAGATGATTTACAGCGTATTGCGAGTGTGGAGGCTTTATCCGAACATCCATTAGCTCAAGCTATGGTTAATTATTTAACTGGCGAATATGCAATTAAACCAATAGATGTAAGTGAATTTTCAGCAACTGTTGGCAAAGGTGTGGTCGGTATATGTCAGGGCAAGCAGGTGTTAATTGGTAATATTAGTTGGTTGCAAAATAATGGGGTAGCAACTGACTCCCTTCTTCTGCCTGACAAGATTCAGCAACAAGCAAATACGCTGGTGTATGTTGCGATAAATAAGCAATTACACAGCGCATTTTGTATAGAAGATAAAATTAGGGACGACAGCTTAACTAGCATTCAAAGCTTGCAACAACGAGGTATCGAAATTGTGATGTTAACTGGCGACAACCGAGCCGTTGCCAATAAAGTTGCTAGTTCTTTGGGGATTGACAAGGTTTATGCAGAATTAAGCCCTGTAGATAAGCGCGATATAATTGCTCAAATTAAACAACAACAGCCACAATCAATAATCGCTATGGTGGGGGACGGCATTAACGATGCCCCCGCACTGGCAACCGCAGATATTGGTTTTGCTATGGGGCAAGGTACAGACATCGCAATGCAAAGTGCTGATATAGTGTTGATGCGCGGCTCACTAAGCACAGTGATAGGGGCAATTGATGTTAGCCAAGCTACTTATACAAACATCAAACAAAATTTATTTGCGGCATTTGCCTACAACAGTGCGGCAATACCGATTGCTGCAGGTGTGTTATACCCAAGTTTAGGCTTTATCTTAAACCCAATGATAGCTGGGCTTGCAATGGCTTTGTCGTCGGTAACTGTGGTGTTAAATGCCAATAGATTGAGGGTGAAGAGCTAGATTAAAATTTTTGTAAAGAGCACAGGTTTTTCTATTGAATATGCTAAAATCGCCGCAATTTTTATGACCAACCTTGTTCATTTTTGGAGCATATGTAAGTGGAAAACACCTGTGCAAATATGAGTCGATTTGAGATTATTCAGAATCGTTTTGAGCAGATTAAAAGCAATAAAGCTTTTGAGATTTTTGTTATATCCGTCATTGTTATTTCCGCACTGTTAATTGGTGCAAAAACCTACCCATTACCTGATAGTGTTCATCAACTTACGACCATTTTAGATTATTTTATTACAGTATTTTTCTTAATTGAGATTTCTATCCGCTTTATTGCTGACAAAAACAAAAAGCGCTTTTTTACCTCGTTTTGGAATTGCTTCGACACTTTAATTGTAGTTATTAGTTTGGTGCCTATCGATAATTCAGAAATGGCAGTAATAGGCCGATTAATTCGGGTATTCCGAGTACTGCGTATGGTATCGATTATTCCTGAGCTACGCATACTACTAACCTCATTGGTCAAAGCTTTGCCGCAGTTAGGTTATGTTATGCTGCTGATGTTTATAATATTTTATATTTACGCAGCAATTGGCAGCACTTTGTTTGAAAACATCAATCCTGTGTTGTGGGGTGACATTACAATCTCTTTATTAACCTTGTTTAGGGTTATGACCTTTGAAGATTGGACCGATGTAATGTACGAAACCATGGAAGTTTACCCTCTAAGTTGGGTGTATTATTTAACCTTTATCTTTTTATCTGCTTTCGCCTTTTTGAATATGGTAATTGGCATAGTGGTGAGTGTTATGGAGCAAGAGCATGCCAAAGCGCGCTCTGAAAAATATAAAGAACAAGGTAAGGTTGAACCAACATTAGACGATGTACAAAATGAACTTCGTATCGTTAAAGAAATGTTGCAGCAACATATACAAGCGCAGAATAAATCTTCATAATGCGCATAAATGGTTGGGTACATTTGCTTACCCAACCTAGAATTTTAAAATGAGCGTTGGTTGTTATGTGGTTAAAAACCTTAAATAAAATAATTCTTTGTGGCACCTTTTTTTTAGCCCTGTATGGTAAAACGTTTGCATCTGAAAACTGTGTCAGTTGTCATAAACAAGTTGCGGATAATTGGCTTGAATCGGATCATGCCAAGGCGATGGATATCGCAACTGGTAAAACTGTATTGGGCGATTTTAACAACACCACATTGGAATATTTTCAGCAAACGGTAGAGTTTTATAAAGATAACAACAAATTTAAAGCGAAAATTACCGATAAATCTAAAACACCAGCACAGGTAAACGAATACCAAATGGATTATGTGTTTGGTCATTATCCACTGCAACAATATTTGGTTGATATGCCTGACGGTAAAAAGCAAGTATTTCCATTTACTTGGGACAGCCGAGGTAAGGATGAAGGCGGGCAACGCTGGTATCACATCCATAGCGAAGAATTTATTCAAGAGCAAGATCGACTTCACTGGTTGCAACCATTACAAAATTGGAATGGTATGTGTGCTGACTGTCATTCAGATGGTTTAGAACGTAATTATGATCCAGTAAAGAATAGTTTTGAAACCGAGTGGGATAACATAAACGTTGGCTGTGTTTCTTGTCACACGGTTGAAAAAAATCATGGTGCTGACAACTATCAAAGTGCAGAGCAGGTTAAAGGCAGCTGGAAATTTGCTGAAGACAGTAAAATTGCCCATTGGCATAGCCAAGATGGTACGCCTCGTGATAATGAGTTTATGGACAACTGTTATGCATGCCATGCTTTAAGAAGCCCACTGACCGATGGTATAACGGCGAACAATCCATTTTTAGATCAGTTTTTACCCGAGTTTTTAGTGCCACCTTTGTATCATGCGGATGGCCAAATTAAAGAAGAAGTATATGTTCATGGCTCTTTCAAACAAAGTAAAATGTTTGAAGCAGGGGTGAACTGTATAGATTGTCACGACCCTCATACCTACAAGATAAAATCTGACACCAATGGCTTATGTTTACAATGCCATGAAGCGAATACCTACAATGTTGAACAGCACCATAAACACCCAATTGGCAGTGAAGGTGCAGAGTGTGTTAGCTGTCATATGCCAACCAACACTTATATGGGGGTAGACGCTAGACGAGATCACAGCTTTAGCATTCCGCGCCCACACCTATCAGATAGGTTTGATACGCCAAATGCTTGTGTGCAATGTCATGCCGATGATAGCGATGAAAAAAATAACCAATGGGCGGCTGCGCAAATTAAACAATGGTTTGGTCGAGATGCTGATACTCCAAATGAACTTTTGCAATATATGCAAATTCACGCGGGCCAGCCAATTAGTTTGGATAAACATTTAAAACTTGCTGCCAATCACAATTTAGATGTGATGAAGCGGGCAACACTTGTACGTATGTTGGCTTATTATTTTCAGCAGGTGAGTGCAAAGCAATTATCACCTTTTATTAATCATAGCGATGCGCTCATTCGGATTGCGGCTGCACAAGTCGCTAGTTTAGTGCCAGCCAATGAGCGTGCAAACTTGGTGAGCCCATTATTGGCAGATAAACTGAAGGCTGTACGAGTGGCTGCTGCACAGGCCCTGATTGATGCAAAATTAGACAGCAAAACGTTTAAACTCGCATTCGATGAGTACAATCAGTTTATGCAAATAAACAGCTGGCGAGCTGAAGGGCGGTTAAACTATGCAAACGATTTATACCGCAAGGGTGAAGTGAATCAAGCGATAGAGGAATTCAAACGCACGACAGAAGTTGAGCCTTATTTCGCTCCTGCTTATGTGAACTTAGCTGATATTTATCGCAGTATGCAACAAAACCACTTGGTCGAAAATGTGCTTAAACAAGGTTTAACACATAATCCGCAATCAGCTGATATCCATTATAGTTATGCACTGCACTTAATTCGCATTAAACAGTATCAACAAGCTCTTAAACATGCAGAAATGGCATATACCAACGCGTTTAATCCTACACAGTATTTGTATACTTATACTTTGCTTATGGATAATTTAGGCCAAACCAATCAAGCTTTGCAAAAACTCTGGCAGCACAAAGGCGATTTAGCAATAAATCGAGAGTTGAAAGACTTGGCCTTATATATGGCGCAAAAGCTGAATAATCGGATGATGTACCAAAGAATTAATGCGTTATAAATAGCGTAATTTTTCTAGCGGATAAAACATTTTGAACTAACCTTAAATGAGGTTAGTTCATATATGTATATTAGATGGTCAAACGTCAACGAATTGGTTTAATTATCACTGAGATTGTTCGCAATAATAACTTGCGAATATTTAAGTCGCTTAAACAGGAATGTGCAAGAAATAATGCTCTGTTGGTGGTGTTTGAAGGGCGATGTTTGACCTCTCAAAATTACGGCCATCAACAACAAAATTTTATCTATCGTTTTGTGTCGAAACAATCAGTTGATGGCTTAATTGTAACAACCGCAGCAGCACCAGATGAATATTCAGGTGAGCACTTTAATCGGCATTTTTTGGCGCCTTTAAATAATAATGTGGTTAACTATTATTTTGAACGACCAATGTGCCATTCCATTCGCTTGCGCAGCGGAGGAGGTGCAGCACTGATGACAGAGCATCTGGTAAAAGACCATGGTTATAAAACTTTTGCGCTAATGCGCGGGCCAGTAAATTCTATTGAAGCAAACCAGCGGTTTGATGCGTCAATGCAAGTGTTGCGGCAACACGGGTTAGCTGAGCATACTCAGGTCTATCAACTGACTTGGAATTCAGCTGAAGCATTGCAGGTGGCTAAAAAAATACTCGCTCAAGATACATTGCCACAAGCGATGATATTCCCAAATGACGAATCAGCAATAGCTGTGCTTGATTATATTAACAATTTTAAACCTGAGTTGACTGGCAAAATTGCCATCGTTGGTTTTGACAACTCAACCAATTCAAAATTGATATCACCTCAATTAACCACAGTCGAGCACCCGCATGAAAAAATGTCAGCGGATGCGGTGCGGTTATTAACCCAAGCTAATCCGAAAGAGCCTCAGGCTATTTTACACGATACACCGCTCATCTATCGTCAGTCATGTGGGTGTAATATTCAGACAAGTGTCGAGAGCTCAGCACAAACCCTATTTACCGAAGACTTTAATTTATACGACAATACTCAATCACTTAATTATTCAGACTTTTTTGCAAAACTCACGACTGCGCTGGAGTTACGAGGAATAACTGGGTGTTATATTAGTTGTTATTTGGACGATGCGTTTGAAGTTTGCGAGACGACCGAGCCACCACAATATTCAGAGCTTATATATTGTTTTCATAAAGGACAGCGCAGAGCATTTGAATCTCGCTGCATGTTTCCAACGTTAGAATTGCTGCCTGATGAGCATTTCAAGGCGGATGATTTTTCGTGTTTGGTTGTACGGAATTTGTTTTATGCCAATAGCCATTTTGGATTTGTGGTGTTTGATATCGAGCAAGGTCGATTACAGGATCTACAAGAGCTCAGTGTCACTATTGCAACAACGTTAAATACCATACGTATGTTGGACAAGATGCAAAAACTGGCGCATAAAAATCAGTATTTACTCGATGTGCTGCAACAAAAAAATGCTCAGCTAGCTTCGCACAATAAGTCGCTTGAACGTATGTCTACAATTGATGATATGACCCAAGTGAACAACCGACGGGGCTTTTATCAAAACTTTGACTACTTGTTTAAAAATTCCGATTCGAGTCAATTTACCTTTTTCTATGCCGATTTAGATAATTTGAAAAAAATAAACGATAGCTTTAGCCATGCGGCTGGAGATACTGCAATTAAACTTGCAGCTGATTGTTTAAAAAAGGTGTTTAGAGATACTGATATTGTTGCGCGTATGGGAGGAGATGAGTTTGTGATTGCAGCTGATATAGATGCATTTACCGCACAAAATATTATTAACCGCCTGCAACAGAAAGTAGAAACCATCAACCTTCAACAAAACCTAGTTTATCACTTTGGCATTAGCATTGGGTACTACAGCTTTGCACGCAACGATTTTGTTGATATTGAATATGCTATAAAACGGGCAGATGAAGTGTTATATGACAACAAACGCAAGCGTAAAGCGAAAAAAGCACAATAAACAAAACTTGGATTTTGCACTAAAGTTTGTTAGAAACTAGATCCTCATTCAATAATTGGATAAATGGATATGAAAAAACTTATAACAACATTGGTACTAGCAAACGGACTATTGTTTTCAACTTCAAGCTTAAACGCAGCTCCTAGTCAAGGTTACAGCGCAACTCAGCAACTAGGCACATGTTTGGTAGATTCTCTAAATGGTAAAGAGCGCAAGGACTTAGCTAAGTGGATATTCTTTGCTATGTCAGCACACCCAGAAATTCAACCTTTTGCTAAAGTAACTAACAAAGACTTAGACGGTACGAACCGTTTTGTTGGTGGACTTATTACTCGTTTGTTAACCAGTGATTGCCCAAGCCAAGCAAAAGCAGCGCTACAAGAAAGTGGCTCGTTAGCCATTCAAAATGCATTCAGATTGGTGGGCGAAGTAGCGATGCAAGAACTGATGACCAATCAACAAGTCACCGCAACTATAGGCGCTTTTGAAAAGTATGTTGACCAAGCAAAAATGGCTGAGCTTAGTCAATAGAAACACTTATTGCGTTTTTAAACAAGCAGTCGGAAACTTATTTTTGGCTGCTGAGTAGTTTCTTTCCTATGGCTATCCGCTAGAGCAGAATCTTACACTATATCAGTCGTATAAGTTTTGGTGAGTAGTTTAGTATTCTAGTAAATTTATTTTATGTTTTATAGAGAGCACAGATCTATATGAAGGTTTTAACCGTTTTCGGTACCAGACCCGAAGCCATAAAAATGGCTCCGTTAGTCCATGCTTTAGCAAATCACCAGCAAATTGATGCAAAGGTATGTGTAACAGCGCAACATCGAGAAATGTTAGATCAAGTTCTCGAGCTATTTGAAATTGAGCCTGATTTTGATCTTAACCTCATGAAGTCAGGTCAAACCCTGAATGATGTAACGGCTAAAATTTTATTGAATTTAAAGCCCGTACTAGAGAGCTTTGAACCGGATGTTGTGTTAGTTCATGGGGATACAGCAACCAC
The DNA here is from genome assembly GCF_000568405.1 of Catenovulum agarivorans DS-2. Taxonomy (GTDB): domain Bacteria; phylum Pseudomonadota; class Gammaproteobacteria; order Enterobacterales; family Alteromonadaceae; genus Catenovulum; species Catenovulum agarivorans_A. The sequence continues at coordinate 20,980 of NZ_ARZY01000012.1, read as the reverse complement.
ATTCGCAGCAAGTTTGGCTGCTTACTATCAACAGATTCCAGTTGGCCATGTTGAAGCAGGATTGCGTACTGGCAATATTTATTCTCCCTGGCCAGAAGAGGCAAACAGGAAATTGACTGGCGCTTTGACGCGCTATCACTTTGCACCAACTTCTACATCAAAAGAGAATTTGCTTCGCGAGAATTATGATGAATCAAATGTATTTGTTACAGGCAATACAGTAATTGATGCATTGCTGATGGTTAAAGATAAAATAGCGGAGGATTCGTCCCTTCAAGCTGACATGGAAAATCGCTTTCCGATGTTGGATAGTTCTAAAAAGTTAATATTGGTTACAGGCCATAGGCGAGAAAGTTTTGGAGGGGGCTTCGAGCGTATTTGCCAAGCGCTAAAAAATGTTGCACAAATATACCCAGAAGCGCAAATTTTATATCCAATGCATTTAAATCCGAATGTAAGAGAACCTGTTAATAGGATTTTAACTGATGTTGACAACATTTTCCTGATAGAACCTCAGCAATATTTACCCTTTGTCTATCTTATGAATAGAGCTCATATTATTTTAACTGACTCAGGCGGTATTCAAGAAGAAGCACCATCATTAGGTAAACCCGTTTTAGTAATGAGAGACACAACTGAGCGGCCGGAAGCTGTTGAAGCTGGAACGGTTAAACTCGTTGGAACCGACGTTAACTTAATAGTTTCAAGTATCAGCGAGTTGATGGATAGTGAGGATGCATACCGTGCGATGAGTTTTGCACACAACCCATATGGAGATGGAAAAGCATGCCAGAGAATTATTGACGTGCTAATGGGTAATTAGTTAAGTTTGGCACAACATTTAAAGATGTTGTGCCAAATTATTAGTCGCTACCAAACACAAACTTTTTTTAATCGTTTTTTACTGCCTTTGAGATATTTTCTTGTTTGACCCAATTCCATAATATCGTCAAAAACTGACCCAACATCTAAGTAGGTATTATTAGGGAATTGCTTAGACAATTGATAAATAACCATATTACTTAAAACACCAGCACAAAATATAAATACTTGATTTTCAATGGCGTTGGATTCGATGTATTGCTGTATCGCAGATAAAGTTTGGTCGTAGTCATTGGTCCAAGCGTTTTTACCAATGCGAAAATCTTCAATTACTTCGAACGGTAACTTACTAATATTCGCTTTCTCGTGACAAATAATGTTTACTTTCGAACCTTGCAGTGCTTGAACTGTGTCTTCAAGAAATACTGGGTAGTTCGAGTTCACAAAAATGTTTGCCCAAGTTAGTTGTTTGTCTGGTTGCTTGGATTGAGCCCTCAAGTCATCACAATGTTGGTCTCCAACACAACAACGGCATGGTAGGCCGACGATGTAGTTTTCGCTTTGATATAGCAGAGATTGCTCTAAAATTTCCCTAAACTTTTCATCAGTTTTATCATTAGGTGTATATTTATGCTCACCATTGTCTTTGTTAGAGTAGTCGATAGCTTGACCATTAATAACAGCCAATTCACCATCACCAAACCTTACAAGTGCAAAATTTTCTTTGTTATATAGCTTTTGATTAATCTCCTGCAAAGCGTTGGCAAATGAGCGTTCCATTGGAATTGTGTACTCAGGCTGCGTTTCAACAATTTTCCAGCCATTGTTTCTGTAAGCATCAACAATCTCACTTCTAGTATTTTTGTGACCTGAAGTTTGATAAGTCGCAACTTTTAATCGTCCGACAACTTTACCAAAATCAGGGCGGCAGCTCCAAACATCTGGCGTATTGGTTGGGTGAGGTGGCACGTAAGTTTTGATTCCACCATACTTTAATGCCATATAGCTCAGATGAATATCTTCCCCGTTGTCCCATGAATGTGGCTCTTCGCGCCACATATAATTCACATACTCTTTTCGCATGAACCAAGAATGACCAACTAAATCAACTTGAGTTGGGAAAGATAGTTGTTTTCCGTTCCACCCAGCTTTGTGTTTGCTTGAATAGCCACCTTCTTTGGGCAAGATAACACCTGAGCCACCAAGAATACCATCAAAACCATCTTTAATAGTTTTTAGGCAGCTTTCGAACCATTTGGGCTGAGGTAAAATGTCATCGTCGAAAAAGGCTACGTATTCAGTTCGAGCGAGATTAGCTAAAGCAAACCTACCCCAAAATAAGAAGTTAGTGTTTGATGCGACAACACGATCAGCTAGTTTAGAAACGTCTACCAAATCATCCTCACTGCGGTTTGACCAAACCCAAATCTCTTTCGGTGGCACTGTTTGAGCGCGTAAAGCTTTAATTTGTTCGGGTAGATATTGAGCCCTTCGATAAGCCGTTAAAATAACAGTTATGTCACCTTTACTAGGGGAAGGCATCGGTTCAGCATCTTTGTTGAATTGGATAATATCTGGCTTCTCTGATAGCGATTGTTTAATTTTTCCACCAACTTTAATCCGCCAGTATCCTAGTATTCTGGTTGTCCACCACCACTTAATTGCTTGGCCTACGGTCTTTTTTTGCTTTTTTGACATTTCATTCACTATTGCTAGTTTTAGGTAAGTTAGCTCTGTGCGCACTAACAAGAAGATTTGGTTCCCAATTATAACTACAAAGCAATTTTTATCTAGTCATTCAAGTGTTTGAAGATTTCGAGTTGATTAAGGTTATCCGCTCTGAACTATCGTTTTGCTGAATCATTGGGAAGATAATTTGCGGTTACTTCATGAAACTAGTGTCACAATATTCCCTTATAAACCACCTCTCCATGCAAAATATTCACCCCATTATTTAACCCCGCATCTTTAGCCAAAGCGTGATCTAAACCCAGCTCTGCGATGCGTTTTACATAGGGCAGGGTGGCATTGTTTAATGCCATGGTTGAGGTTACAGGTACAGCGCCAGGCATATTGGTTACACAGTAATGGACTATTCCATCAACTTCATAAGTTGGTTCATCATGAGTTGTTGGTCGAGATGTTTCAAAGCAGCCACCTTGGTCTATTGCAACATCTACTAATACAGAGTGTTGCTCCATCTCTTTTAACCATTGTTGTTTGACTAATTTGGGGGAGCTTGCGCCAGCAACCAACACTGCTCCAATAACTAAATCAGCGTCTAAAACCGCTGCCTTTATGGTGTTTTCTGACGCAATGACACAGTTAATTTGCCCTGCATATTTGCTTTTTAACTGGTCAAGGCGGTCGATATTGGTATCCAATAGGGTTACTTTAGCTTGCATGCCCATTGCAATAATAGCTGCTTGTTCGCCTACATTACCGGCACCAATTACCACCACATGAGCCGGCGCGACCCCAGGTAAACCACTGAGTAATTTACCTTTGCCACCTTGTGATTTTAATAAACACTGTGCACCAACTTGTGTGGCTAAGCGGCCAGCTATTTGAGACATTGGCTGCAATAATGGCAGTTTTCCATTTGGGTTGGTTACTGTTTCGTATGCTATATAGGTGGCGCCTGTTTCGGCCAATGCTTGGGTAAGCTGTTTGTTTGCTGCAAGGTGTAAGTAGGTAAACAAGGTGTGGTGCGGTTTAAACAAACCTACCTCCTGCATCAATGGCTCTTTAACTTTTACAATAAGGTTGGCGTGTTCAAACACTTGTTCTTTAGTGCCAACAATTGCGCCCGCTTGTTGATACATTTGGTCAGTAAAATTGGCACCTAAACCTGCGCCTGATTCAATCCAAACCCAATGGTTCTGTTTAACTAACTCAGCAACACTTGCAGGGGTTAAACCAACTCTGTATTCATGAACTTTTATTTCTTTTATTACACCAATATTCATATTAAGCTGCCTACCTTCATATTTGAGCAGATTTGAAATTTAATATTGAGTATAGGTGTTAATTAGTACTCAAGCTAATAGATGAGAATTAACTTAATTCACGTTAGAATACCACGCGGAAATAACTATAACAGGTGAGTATGATTTTGACCGAAAACACCCAAGCTAAATCGTTAACGGGTATTCAACGCCTTCTTGAAGTTGGATTATTAGCCTGTGGCTGTTGTGCTTTGTATCTTATGTTGGCTTTGGTCTCTTTTGACCCTCTCGACCCTAGTTGGAGTCAGTCAGGGTATGACATGCCAGTTCGCAATATGGCGGGTGCTATAGGCGCTTGGCTAGCGGATATTCTTCTTTTCTTTTTTGGTGCGGTTGCTTATTTAGTGCCAGTCGCTATTAGTTATCTCGGTTGGGTGCTCTTTCAAAAGAAACCTAATTTTTTCGAAGTAGATTTTCTTGCGCTAGGTCTACGCATTATTGGCTTTATTTTATTGCTGGTTTCGACCACAGCGCTGTCAAGTATGAATTTCGCCGATGTATTTGTTTATTCGTCTGGCGGATTATTAGGCGATGTCGTTAGCCAGTCTATGTTGCCGTACTTCAATTTTGTCGGCTCTACTTTATTGTTGCTATGCTTTTTTTGTACCGGTGTGACATTGTTATTTGGTGTTTCTTGGCTGTTTTTAATCGATAAAACTGGCGAGTACGTTATCTTTGCTGCAAATTTGCTATGGCAAAAGCTAGCGGCATTAAAATCGCGATTTAGCAAAGATAGCGCATCTGAAACCGATGAAGCTAACCTCAACGTTGCTCAGGCGCAATCAAGCAGTGAAAAGCAAGCGACTGAAGAAGCGGCTGAGGAGCCAAAAACTCGCTTGCTAGGCACCAATAAGTTGCCCTGGCAAAAAGATGAGGCTGAACAAACGGAAACCAAGCCGGAAGCACAAGACGCTCAGCAATCGGAATCTGCTAAAAAACGTTTGATGCCAAGTTTAGATGCTATTTTCGGTTCAAGTGAAAGCGAAATTCCGCCAGAGCAAACAAATAAACAACAAGCAGCTACAGACTCTAAGTTAGCAATACCACCAATAGTAGAGACCACTGAACAGCTTGACATTGGCGACCGAAAAGAGCCGGTAATTGGTGAGATAGATGAGTTTAAAGAAATTGCTGAAATGGATGAAGACACATTACAAACGCTTTTACCATTACCAGAGCAGCAAACTCAAGCTAAAGATGAAGTCAAAGATAAGCCGAAAAAAGCGCATATTCGTGTTTCTTCTGATCAAACTTCGTATGCAGATTTTATGGCCGAGCAAGAAAAAATTGCAGCAGAAGAAGCAGAACGAGCTCCGCTTACACCATTGCCTTCATTTGAATTGTTAGACAGAGCAGATAAAAAAGAAAATCCAATTACTCAAGAGCAAATGGATGCTGTTGCGCGTCTAGTTGAAGCTAAGCTGCTTGAATACAAAATTAAAGCCGACGTAGTTGGAGTATATCCAGGCCCTGTTATTACAATGCTAGAGCTTGATTTAGCGCCAGGTGTTAAAGTTTCAGCTATTACCAACTTGTCAAAAGATTTAGCGCGTTCATTGTCAACCGCTTCTGTGCGTGTTGTTGAAGTGATCCCTGGCAAACCTTATATCGGTTTAGAGCTACCAAATAAAAACCGTGAAACCGTGCGGTTAAGTGAAGTTATTGAGACTGAAGCATTTGAAAAGTCGAAATCACCACTGACTATGGTATTAGGATGCGACACCATGGGTAAGCCAGTTATTGCCGATTTAGCTAAAATGCCACATGTTTTGGTTGCTGGTACGACAGGCTCGGGTAAATCTGTATTGGTGAATACCATGATTTTAAGTTTCTTATACAAAGCGACACCTGCAGAACTGCGCTTGATTATGATAGACCCAAAAATGCTTGAGTTGGCGATTTACGAAGATATTCCTCATTTATTATGTGAAGTCGTGACCGACATGAAAGACGCATCGAATGCACTGCGCTGGTGTGTTGGTGAAATGGAACGTCGTTATAAACTTATGGCTGCAGTTGGGGTACGTAATCTAAAAGGTTTTAATGCTAAAGTAGAAGAAAACATTGAAGCGGGTACGCCATTGGCTGATCCATTGTGGAAACCTGGTGACAGCATGGCAGAAAGTGCTCCAGAGCTTGAAAAGTTACCCAGTATCGTTGTGGTGATCGACGAATTTGCCGATATGATGATGATAGTTGGTAAAAAAGTCGAAGAACTTATTGCGCGTATAGCACAAAAAGCGCGTGCTGCTGGTATTCACTTAATTTTAGCGACACAAAGACCGTCAGTAGATGTTATTACCGGCTTAATTAAAGCGAATATTCCAACTCGTATTGGTTTGTCGGTTTCCTCAAAAATTGACTCTCGAACTATTTTAGACCAACAAGGTGCGGAAAGTTTGTTAGGTATGGGTGATATGCTTTATCAACCTTCAGGTACGAATATACCAACACGTGCTCATGGTGCATTTGTCGATGATCATGAAGTGCACGCGGTTGTTGCTGATTGGAAACTGCGTGGTAAACCTAATTACATTGATGAGGTGTTAAGCGGGGAAGAAGAAATTTTATTGCCAGGTGAACAACCAGAAATGGCTGAAGGCGAAGAAACGGATGCTTTATATGACGAAGCGGTTGCTTTTGTAACAGAAACACGCAAAGTGTCGGTTTCTAGCGTTCAACGTAAATTTAGAATTGGCTATAATCGCGCAGCTCGAATTGTGGAACAAATGGAAATGGCAGGAGTCGTATCTACTGCTGGCCATAATGGGGCTCGCGAAGTATTGGCGGCAGCGCCACCAAAATTGGATGATTAATAATGCAGTTTATAAAAAAAATAGTTTTAGGGGCCGCGATAGCGGTGATGTCGAATGTTACATATGCCAATGAGCTTGTGGCTGAATTACAACAAAAACTTCAATCTTTGGCTGGTTTTAGTGCACAGTTTTCGCAGAAGGTGACTGATAGTCAAGGCAAAGTGGTACAAACCACCCAAGGGCAAGTAGACATAGTGCAACCAAATAAATTTCGTTGGCAAACTTATGAACCCAATGAAAATTTATTAGTATCAGACGGTCAAAGTGTGTGGTTTTTTGACCCTTTTGTTGAGCAAGTATCAATTTATAACTACATCAGTTTAGTTGATTCGAACCCAATTTTATTACTGTTGCAGCCAACATCAGATGCGTGGCAAGCATATGAAATTGCAAAAGTAGCGGATAAAACGTATCGGATTAAAGCTAAATCGCAAGAGCAGCAAATCGATTTTGTTGACTTAGCTTTTTCGGAAACTGACCAAGTGACAGCAATTAATATTAAAGACAGGCAAAATCAATTAAGTGAATATGCGTTTTCAGCCTTTGTTGAAAAAAATAGCGGCGATTATGCAGCTAACTTCTTTAAATTTGCAATAACTGATGGTATTGAAGTCGATGACCAAAGATAACAAGCTAGGATAATTCACCAGCATGTTATTTGATGAATTAAACAAGCCATTAGCCGCGCGCATGCGTGCACAAACTATTGAACAGTACATTGGTCAGTCGCATATATTGGGGCCAGATAAACCTTTATTTAAAGCGATAAAGTCTGGCCGAGTGCATTCGCTGATTTTGTGGGGGCCCCCAGGGACTGGCAAAACCACATTAGCCGAATTAATTGCTCAATATGCCAATGCACATATTGAGCGAATTTCTGCTGTGACTTCAGGCGTGAAAGATATTCGCCAAGCAATCGAAAATGCAAAAAGTGTTGCGCAAGCGCAAGGGCAAAAAACCGTGTTGTTTGTTGACGAGGTCCATAGGTTCAACAAATCTCAGCAAGATGCTTTTTTGCCATATATTGAAGATGGCACGGTTATCTTTGTTGGTGCAACCACTGAAAATCCGGGTTTTGAGTTAAATAGAGCCTTGTTATCACGTGCTCGGGTATACTTACTTAAAAAACATACCAAAGAAGATTTAGTTCAATTAATTGCTCAGGTCAAGGCACGTCCTCAGCACAGTGGGGAGTCAGCAACTTTACAAATACCGACTGATATTCAAAATGCGCTCATCGACTATAGCGACGGAGATGCTCGCAAATTGCTCAATTTGTTGGAAATTCTGACAGATATGTCTGATGCCGATGAAAACGGCCAACGGCTGATAACACAAGAACATGTGCAAACTTTATTAGAGCATAAAGTTGTGGCAGGTGATAAAGGTGGTGATTTGTTTTATGACATGATTTCTGCCTTTCATAAATCGGTCCGCGGCTCATCTCCAGACGGAGCATTATATTGGTACGCGCGTATGTTGAAGTCGGGTGTTGACCCTTTATATGTTGCGCGTCGATTATTAGCGATTGCCTCTGAAGATATTGGCAATGCCGATCCTAGAGCTATGCAAGTTGCGTTAAATGCGTGGGATTGTTACACCCGAGTTGGACCCGCTGAAGGCGAAAGAGCGATTGCTCAAGCAGCGGTTTATCTCGCATGTGCAGCAAAAAGTAATGCGGTTTATACAGCATTTAAAGCTGCATTACGCGATGCTGAGCAGCTACCCAGTTATGATGTACCAATTCACTTGCGTAACGCGCCGACACAAATTAATAAAGCACTAGGGCACGGTGCCGAATATCGATATGCACACAACGAAGTTAACGCATACGCGGCAGGCGAGTGTTATATGCCAGTAGAAATTAAGGATACAAAATATTATTTCCCAACCGAGCGAGGCATTGAAAGTAAAATCCAACAAAAATTAGATTACCTAGCAAATCTCGACCAACAGAGCACAAATAAGAGGTATGAATAACCGTGACTTATGTGTTTATTGCCATTGGTGGTGCTTTAGGGGCGTGTTTAAGATATTTTCTTTCGCAACAAGCGTTAATCTGGTTTGGTAAAGAGTTTCCTTTTGGTACACTGCTGGTCAATGTTTTAGGCTCGTTGATTATTGGCTTCTTTTATACCTTAATCGCCCAAGGATACGTTCAATTAATTCCTTGGCGCACTTTTGTTGGTATTGGCTTTTTGGGGGCGTTAACAACCTTCTCGACATTTTCTATGGACTCTTTGTTGTTGCTACAGCAGGGCGCATGGATTAAAGCGAGCCTAAATATATTATTAAACGTTTTTGTTTGTCTGTTTGCTGCTTGGATAGGCAGTAAATTAGTCGGGTTTAAATTTTAAAAAATAATTGGTTATAGAATGTTAGATCCTAAAATTTTACGTAGTGACTTAGAGCAAGTTGCCACACGATTGAATACTCGTGGTTTTAAGTTAGATGTTGACGCACTAACGCAATTAGAAGAAAAGCGCAAAGCGATTCAGGTTAAAACCGAAAATTTGCAAAATGAGCGAAACGCACGCTCAAAAAATATCGGTAAAGCTAAAGCCGCAGGCGAAGATATAGCGCCTTTGTTAGCAGAAGTTGGTGAGCTGGGCTCGGCATTAGATGCTGCCAAAGCAGAACTTGCTGACGTGATGAAACAATGGGATAGTTTGACTTTAGGCATTCCTAACCTGCCTGATGAGTCAGTGCCTGTTGGTGAAGATGAAGCGGATAATGTTGAAGTTCGTAAATGGGGTACTGTACCTAGCTTTGATTTTGCGGTTAAAGATCATGTCGATCTAGCTGAAGCTTTAGGCAAAGGTTTAGACTTCGAAAGTGGTGTTAAATTATCTGCTGCGCGTTTTGTTGTGATGCGTGGCCAAATCGCGCGTATGCATCGAGCTTTGTCGCAGTTTATGCTTGATTTACATACTCAAGAGCATGGTTACAACGAAACTTATGTGCCTTATATCGTCAACTCTGATAGTTTGTACGGCACAGGCCAGCTGCCAAAATTTGGTGAAGATTTATTCCATACCCAACCTTTATCAGCTGATGGGGCTGGTATGTCGCTTATTCCGACTGCGGAAGTGCCATTGACCAATTTAGCTCGCGATGAAATTTTTGATGAAGAACAGTTACCAGTCAAACTAACTGCGCACACCCCGTGCTTCCGCTCTGAGGCCGGTTCATCTGGTCGTGATACGCGTGGATTAATTCGTCAACATCAGTTTGATAAAGTTGAGTTAGTCCAATTGGTTAAACCGGAAGATTCAATGCAGGCTCTTGAAGATTTAACTGGCCATGCTGAAAAAGTTTTACAACTACTTGAACTACCATATCGTGTAATGGCGTTATGCACAGGCGATATGGGCTTTGGTGCAGCTAAAACTTATGACTTGGAAGTTTGGTTGCCAGCGCAAAATTGTTATCGAGAAATCTCTTCTTGTTCTAACATGCAAGACTTCCAAGCGCGCCGTATGCAGGCTAGATTACGTAGAAAAGGTGCGAAAAAGCCAGAGTTGTTACATACTTTAAATGGATCTGGTTTAGCTGTGGGCCGCACGCTAGTGGCAATCTTAGAGAATTATCAGCAAGCTGATGGTTCTATTAAGGTGCCAGCAGTATTACAGCCTTATATGGGTGGTTTAACAGTTATTTCTAGCTAATTTAGTATTGGAGTTTTTATGGCGAAAAAAACACAACCCTCACCGGTTAAATTATTCTTAAAAGTGGTTTATTGGCTGCTTATTGTCGCCATATTTGGCTCCGTATTGGTTTTAGCATTTGATGCTTATTTAACCTGGGAATCAGCTAATACTTAGCTGATTTTATTGAGGTTTAGATGCATTTAGCGGGTTTGGGTAAACCCGCTATTTTGGTCGCCTGTTTCGCAGGGCCTTTTGGAAACAGTTTGTATAAATATGGACTATTGCCTTTTTCTTTGCCAAGCTTTTGTGCAATGGCTTTAACTAATATTCTAATCGCAGGACTGGTTTTAAACTCTAAATAGAAGTTGCGGACAAAATAGATTACTTCCCAATGTGCTGCAGTTAACTCTATGTTTTCTTGCTCTGCCAATATAGGTGCAAGCGCTTCATCCCAATCTAAATAGTTTTGCAAATATCCGTGCTTGTCTAAAGCAATTGGCTGACCATTAAAATTTACTTCGTTCATCTATAATCTCTAAAACTGCTCGTCCAAACTTAATTAAATAACCTAAATCGTGAATAGAAAATTATTCTATGCGTTGTCATTCAGAGTTTAAATTATATTGGATGATAGGCTGGTGTTTAACGGTTAATTCTACCCATTCGAGTGTTGATAACCAAGTTTGATTGGCCTGTTGGTATACTGATAAACCTCTAGCTTGTGCATCATCCGCTAGGATATAACATTGCTTTAATTGGCTCATTTCTGCCTTGAGCAAATTATAGCAACCGTCTTGCTGAAATAGAATCGTGTAGTTGTTCAGTGAGGCCAGCTTAACGAGCTCTGGCACTCTTAACACCTGTTTAACCGTTAGTAGTGGACTTGGCATAGTATCCCCTTAAAACTGCAAGACGACGTCGAAATGACTCAATTTAGCGACAAATTCTTCTGTTGATAATACTTGCGCTGCTATCGACAGGTCTCGCTGGTTTAACTGCAATTCATCTAATGATTGTGCGTTGATATACACCTGTTCGATGTCGTATAAATCAAGCGCGTTAAAACCTTGGGTATAGTTTTTACGCTGTAATAAATCGGAATTTATATTTTTGGCTAATTGAAGTGGTGCTTGTCCTGTAAAGAATAACGCAATAGGCTGTTCGTACGTGGCCAACGTTAGAGCAAGCTCAAGCCCTTCTTTGCCTTTGTCAGTTGCAAATGGTGATTGGGTAAAAACGATAGCGTGTTTGTGATTATGCATTAAAACTGTACCACTCTGTCTGCGTACATTTGTAACTCAACATATTCGCCGAGTCCGCCAATACGAAAATGCTCTGCAAGACTGTCTCCGGATATGCCGTGATATTCTGCTTCGCTGGCGTCTAAAACCCCTCGTCTTTGGGCGGCAGCAGAGCATACAATTAATTCTACGCCATGTTTTTTATGTAAGCTTTGCCAGCCCTCAAGAAAGTTTAATTCATCTGATGGTGGTTTACGGAGCTTGTTAGCAACATATACTGCATCTGAATAAAAGAATACAGCTGATAACTTATTGTGTTTCAACGCATGCCGAGCGTAACTCAATGCACTTTGACCATCATCTGTCTCGGGCCCACTGGTTACAAATATTAAAATTTTAGCCATATTTCAATCTGATTGTTAAACAGTACAAATAAAAAAGGCCTCATATGAGGCCTTAATCTTTAGGCAATTTTAGTGGAGATTAATCATCACCGCCAGCAAATGCCATTAATAATTGCAACAAGCTTACAAAAATGTTGTAGATAGAAACGTATAAGCTAATTGTTGCTAATATATAGTTGCGTTCGCCGCCATGAATAATTGCACTGGTTTGCATTAAAATTGCGCCAGATGAGAACAAGATGAACATTGCGCTAATTGCCAACGATACTGCTGGTATTTGTAAAAATAGGTTTGCGATAACGGCTACAATTAGTACAACAAAACCAGCCATCATCATGCCACCTAGGAATGACATATCTTTTTTGGTTGTTAATACATAGGCAGATAAACCAAAGAAGGTTAGTGCTGTGCCGCCCAGTGCTAATACAATCAGATCACTAGCACCAGCTGCGACCACCATAGACAACATTGGCCCTAAGGTATAACCCATAAAACCAGTAAACGCGAAACAGCTTAAAATACCAGCTGAAGAGTTTGCTGTTTTATGTACCAAAAACATTAAACCATATGCGCCGACTAAGAAAACAATCCAGTGCGGAGCAGGTAAATTCATAGCACCTGTGATGCCGGCAACGGCAGCACTAAAGGCTAATGTCATTGCTAATAAAGAATAGGTATTACGCAATACCTTGTTGGTTTCAAGTACGGATGAACTGGCATGATCAACGTAAGTTGTGCGGTTTTCCATATTACACCTCTTTGCTAAGTAAATTGACTCGTTTGTTAGAACGGTTATTTTTAATTTGGTTGCAATTAATGTTACAGAATATTGTGGTGCAGTCTAGTTTTTTCAAGGGAATTTTTGACATATTTTGTCAAAAGAAGGTTTTGTGGCTGGGTAGAGGCTTGCTTGGTGGTAATAGCTGTATAAATAGAGCCTAAAGAATTTCAGCAAAAATTTTTATCAAAAATTCTTAAGGCTCTGTTTCAGAAATTACTTAGCTTTTTTCAAAGCTTTTTTAAGTTTCTTGATTTTTGATTGTTGTTTAGCAACTTTAGCTTTTCTTGCCTTCAACTCTTTTTTTAGTGCTTTTACTTTTTTAGCCATAGTTTTAGTCCTCTATGTTTAAGTTAATTCAGCCCAGAAAATAGGGCCTTCAGTTACCAATTGTTATTGGCTGTTAATTAGCGTCACTATCATTTGTTAGTTCAGCTGAATGCTTTTGCAAAAATTTACGAATAAATTTTCTAACCTCTCTTGCAGCAGAGGTATCAAGTTGATCACACAGGTCTATAAAAGCATCACGCTCTTCACTGTTTATTCGAATGAGCAACTGACTATCTTTTTTATTGCTTTTTTTCCGAGCGGATTTATTCGTCATAATTATTGATATACTAATGATATGCAATGTATATACAAAATAGCGAAAGAACGTTTATTTGTCAAATAGAAATCACTGAGTCAATCTAGCGTTATTTTTAAGGAGGAAATTGATTAGCCTGAGCGCTAAATATGAGTTTAGCTCAAGTGTGTATTGGAAAATATTTACCAATTGATTGTTTTAAACGATTAATTTACTGCGTTTTGCCGATTATTTGCTCTGATTGGTTGATATATAACCGAACGATCAAAAAAATTAAAAAAAGTTTGTTTTAATGCTTTACAAAGCTCGGAGAAGTCCTTAATATTCGCCGCGTTCCCAAGGGAACAGTCCAGAACTGCGGTGAGGTGGCTGAGTGGTTGAAAGCACCGGTCTTGAAAACCGGCGTACGTTAATAGCGTACCCAGGGTTCAAATCCCTGCCTCACCGCCACTCTCTGCTCCGAGTTAAGCAACTCATATTTCAAAATTTAAATCCCATTTAATACAAACTTCCATTTAAACTAAATCTAAGTACCAGATCTCTGACATTCGTCATCATTTATTTTCGTTTTGCAATGCCGTTAGTCTGAAGCAATACTCTTCTTTCTTTGTTAGTCTCAGCACCCCCTAAATTTGTTGCTTGTATGCATTTTAAGGTGAAAGCTTGAGTGCGGTAGAATTGAGTCTAGCGTGCTGCTGACTATAAGTCACAAGAATGGGATTTTTAGGGCTCAGGTAAGGGCGGTATTCACGCTAAATACGAGTAGGGGAACTTTTGAGTAGCTACAAAAAAGCCCTCGATGGAGGGCTTTAGAAGCTATATAACTAACTGGTGCTCAATTAGCTTTTATATGAGTCGTTGTGTACAGCAGAAACCGCACGACCAGAAGGGTCAGCCATTTTACTAAAGCTCTCATCCCAAGCAAGTGCTTCAGGCGTGCTACAGGCAACTGACTTACCGCCAGGCACACACTCTGCACAGCTAGGGTGTGGGAAGAACTCTTCAAAGATACTTCTGTAGTAGTATGCTTCTTTAGTGTCCGGAGTATTGTAAGCGAATTTGTGTTCAGCATTTGCTAATTGGTCATCTGAAACTTGCGCTGCAGCATGCTCTTTTAAGCTGTCGATCCAGCTATAACCTACACCGTCGCTAAATTGTTCTTTCTGACGCCACAATACTTCTTCTGGTAAATAACCATCAAATGCTTCACGTAAAATATGTTTTTCGATTTTACCATCTTTACACATTTTTGCTTCAGGATTGATAGACATAGCAATGTCCATAAAGTCTTTGTCCAAGAATGGAACCCGAGACTCAACACCCCAAGCTGACATAGCTTTGTTTGCACGCGCACAGTCAAACATGTGAAGTTTATTTAGTTTACGCAAAGTTTCTTCATGGAATTCTTTAGCGTTAGGTGCCTTATGGAAATATAGGTAACCGCCAAAGACTTCATCAGAACCTTCACCAGACAACACCATTTTAATGCCCATGGCTTTGATCTTACGCGCCATTAAGTACATTGGGGTAGATGCACGAATAGTTGTAACGTCATAAGTTTCTAAGTGATAGATAACATCACGTACCGCATCAATACCATCTTGTACTGTGTAATGAATTTCGTGGTGAACAGTACCAATTGCATCCGCAACTTTTTTCGCTGCGATTAAATCAGGTGCACCTTCTAAACCAACTGCAAATGAATGAAGTTTTGGCCACCAAGCATCAGATTGGTCGTTATCTTCTATGCGTTTTGCAGCAAATTTTTGCGTAATCGCAGAAATAACCGATGAATCTAAACCACCAGACAATAACACACCGTAAGGTACGTCAGACATTAAGTGAGTTTTCACTGCTTTTTCTAATGCATCGTGGATGTCTTTAGGATTAGCTTCTGCATCTTTTACCGCATCGTAACTCATCCAGTCACGAGCATAGTATTTAGTAAATTCACCTGTTGAACTATGCAAATAGTGTCCTGGAGGGAATTCTTTAATTGAACGACACACAGGTACTAAAGCTTTCATTTCTGAAGCAACGTAGAAGTTACCGTGCTCATCCCAACCCATATATAGCGGGATAATACCCATATGGTCACGAGCAATTAGATATTCGTTTTTAGTTTCATCATATAGGATGAACGCAAACATACCTTTTAGCTCGTCTATGAAATCGATGCCTTTCTCTTCGTATTTAGCTAAGATTACTTCACAGTCTGATTTAGTCTGAAGTTTGTAATCAATTGTTAAACCCGCTTCTAATTCTTTGTGGTTGTAGATTTCACCATTTACAGCCAATATGTGATTTCGATTTTGATTAAAGAGTGGCTGAGCACCAGTGTCTACATCGACAATAGCAAGTCTTTCATGAGCAAGAATAGCGTTTTCACCAGCGTAGATACCTGACCAATCAGGACCACGGTGACGTAATAATTTAGACAGCTCTAAAGCTTGCTGTCTAAGTTCAGCTCGATCTGTTTTTAAATCGAGAATACCAAAAATTGAGCACATAGAGTTAATTACTCCCTCTTCAACCTTAATCTAACTTTTAATTCGAAATCACAAATGGGTTTTAACCCAAAAATAGGGTAAGCCAGCATATTCATTATTTTGCAGAATACAAGTATCACGCACTAGAATTATTCATTTTTGTACAAGTTGATGTGATTCTGATGACAATTTTACGACGCTGAGCCCGTCAAGGCGACGGATTATATCAAAGCAATGGGCTTGTGAATACAACAAGTGTTCGCAAGATGAGATTTTATTATGGCTTGTAGGGATACTTTTATGTCGAATGGCTAACAATTCGCGCACAAACTGGCCGATTATAGCTTGGTACATCTTTGAAATGTTATACCTTTAGGCTAGACTCAGTCTATAAGTTGTCAAGTTTGTAGTTTGGGAAGCATTGCTCCAAGTGAGGGTTGTATGGCTAGCGAAGTAGTATTAAAAGAATCAGGGCGAATTTCAGATATACAGGGGTTAGTATATCGTATGGCTGATGGTCAGTTAATTCCAGTTTCTGTCGGTGAATCTGTTTTTGCAGGGCAAATTCTAGTTTTAGAAGCGGGTGCAAAAATTAAGTTTATTAAAGCTGATGGGGAAGAAGCTGAAATAGTGGCCGCTGAGAACCAAGCTAGTGAAGTTGAGATCACGGGCAATTTTGATAATGCAAACGAAGATTTAGACGACGACACTCTTTCTGAAATTGAGCAAATCCAACAAGCGGTCGCTGAAGGCGATTTATCTAATGTAGGCGCAACAGCAGCTGGTGGTTCAAGTGGTAGTGAAGGTGGTTCAACGGTTACCTCTGTTGAACGTAATGAGCAACAAACTATTGCAGGTGCTGGCTTTGAAACCTCTTCTTCTACGGTGGCCACTAGTAATGGTGGAACATTTACACCACCACAACCTGTAACTTCAATTTTAATTGATACAACCGCGCCGAATGGCTCGTTTGACGACTTATTAACTAATACTTTAAACCCTACATTGACTGGCACGATAGATGACCCTAACGCAGTTATCACAGCAACGATTAATGGCACAGAGGTAACCGTTACTAATAATGGCGACGGCACCTTTACTGTTACGGGGGATTTCACCCTAGTTGAAGGTAGTAATGATATTGATTTCACTTTTACTGACCAAAGTGGGAACCAAACCTTTGTTGATGCAACTATTACAGCTGATGTATCTCTGCCTCAAGGTACGGTTGACTCATTTGTAACGGATGATGTCACTCCAGCAATTACAGGTACGGTTGATGATCCCGAAGCTTTAATTTTAGTTTCTATAAACGGTCAAACATTTGAAGCAACTAATAATGGTAACGGTACCTGGACACTCGCCGATGATGTTGTAGCTGAGCTTGCGGAGCAACAGCATGATGTGTCCGTTACTTTTTTCGATTTGGCAGGTAATACCAACAATGCTCAGGGTACAGTCACGGTTGAAATAAATGAAGCCCCGTTGGTTGACCTACAAAGCGTTAACTTATCTGAAAATAACGTTTTTGTCGGTCAGGCGGTTGCGACATTTGAGGCTAACGATCCTGATGGTGATACGCTCAGTTTTGAGTTGCTTGGTAATGAAAACGGTTTTTTCGAAATATCAGGCAGCCAGATCATTTTAACCCAAGCGGGTGTTGATGCTATTCAAAATGAAGATCTTTCATTAACGAGCATTGGTTATTCTGTTGCTGTATCAGATCAAGAATTTACTACTGTAGCAAACGGCGACAGTCTAATTGCACGTGGCGACAATTCTGCTGTATTGTCGATTCAGGTCGATGGTGATTTGAATGAGCTTGGCGGTCCAGTTCAGTATACAGCTTTATTAACTCAAGCGACTGAGTCAGATGTTACCGTTACGTTGGCAAGTGGCCTCAATATCGTTATTCAAGCGGGACAAAATTTTGGCACAGCACAGAGAGTAATTGACGCCGATGAAGATGTATATTTAGACGCTGAGACAATATCAGATTCCATTTTAGCGGTTTCCGGCGGCAGTTTTGATAATCTAGTTATTGATTCAACGCCAGTATCTATAAACGTAGAAGATACTATCAATGAAACTACCTTGACTCTATCTGCTTCAGAGTCGGTTTCTGAAGCTGGCGGGCAAATTGTATACACTGCGACGCTGTCAAATCCAGCGCAAACAGATGTAACCGTAACCTTGGCTTCAGGTGTGGAAATTTTAATTGCAGCAAATGAGTCTCAAGGTCAAGTAGAGGTTGATTTTTCTCCATCTGATGATGTTTATACCGAAGAAGACTCGGTAAGTGACAGTATTAGCCTTGTAAGTGGTGGTAATTTTGAGCGCTTATCGTTTGCCCTAGATCCCGTTTCTACACAAGTGACTGATACCCTTGATGTTACTCAATTATCATTATTTGCAGATGCTCGTGTGAATGAAGGTGATGAGATTGAATACACTGCGGTTCTTTCTAACCCAGCCGCCACAGATATGACGATTAGTTTAGTTAATGGGGAAACTATCTTAATCAATGCGGGCCAGACTACAGGTAGTGTTTTTGTCGCTACCGAAAATACCCCAACGTTAGATGCCGATCAGTTAACTAATCAAATTGAACCGAGTTCAGTGATTGGTGGTGGGTTCGAACAATTAGAGATATCAACTGAAGTTGTAACGACAGAAATAAATGATGTAGTTGAAACGACAACTTTATCTTTATCAGCTGATAGTCAGGTAGATGAAGGTGACGGTATTAATTATACAGTGTCTACCTCTTCACCTGCGGCAACAGATTTAACAGTTCAGCTTACCAATGGTTTAACCCTGACAATTTTAGCTGGCCAGACATCAGCTTCAGCGGTATTTACAACACAAGATACTGTTTATCAGGATGCTCGTGTATTTAATGTCTCTATTGACTCAGGCTCAGTAATTGGTGGTGGTTTTGAAGATCTGCAAATTGATACGTCGAGTGTTGTCACTAGCGTTGCTGACGTTAGTTCCGAAGTAATCTTAACCCTTTCTGCTAGCGAGCAAGTAGAAGCTGGTGAAAATATTCGTTATGAAGTTACTCTAGCTGAACCAGCAGCAACTGATTTATCTGTACCTTTGTCCAATGGGCAAACGGTGATTGTGTTAGCAGGGTCTACCTCTGGGTTTGTTGACGTTGCAGCGCCTTCTGGTGAAAGCTCATTAATAGTTTCTATTGATGAACTAAATATCACTGGCGGCAACTTCGAAAACTTGGTGCTCGGAAATAGTTCTGTGACGACAAGTGTTTCGGACACAGTGTCAGATGTAACGCTGTCTCTCACCGGTACCCCAAGTGTGGCCGAAGGCGGCAGCATTACTTATACCGCAAGCTTAAGTGCTGCAGCTGAAACAGATATGAGCATCACCTTAAGCAATGGTGAAGTGATTAATATTGCAGCAGGCCAAAGCAGCGGCACAGTCAGTGTTGATGTCAGTGATGATGTTTATGTGGGTGCGGATGATATCACTGCCAGCATTGCGCTAAATGAAGATCAAACCCCAGCAATAACGGGCGGCAACTTCGAAAATCTTGTGCTTGGCAGCAGTGAAGTCACGACAGTTGTGTCGGACACAGTTTCAGATGTAACGCTATCACTCACTGGTACACCAAGTGTGGCCGAAGGTGGCAGCATTACTTATACCGCGAGCTTAAGTGCAGCCGCGGAAACAGATATGAGCATCACCCTAAGCAATGGTGAAGTCATTAGTATTGCAGCGGGTCAAAGTACAGGCACAGTCAGTGTAGATGTCAGTGATGATGTTTATATTGGCGCGGATGATATCACTGCCAGCATTGCACTAAATGAAGATCAAAGCCCAGCAATAACGGGTGGTAACTTCGAAAACTTGGTGCTTGGCAATAGTTCTGTGACGACAACGGTTACTGACACAGTGTCAGATGTGACCTTGAACTTATCTGCTACCCCAAGTGTGGCCGAAGGTGGCAGCATTACTTATACCGCAAGCTTAAGTGCGGCCGCGGAAACAGATATGAGCATCACCCTAAGCAATGGTGAAGTCATTAGTATTGCAGCGGGTCAAAGTACAGGCACAGTCAGTGTAGATGTCAGTGATGATGTTTATGTTGGTGCGGATGATATTAGCGCAAGCCTGTCATTAGATAATGTGACTGGCGGCAACTTCGAAAACTTGGTGCTTGGCAGCAGTGAAGTCACGACAGTTGTGTCGGACACAGTTTCAGATGTAACGCTATCACTCACTGGTACACCAAGTGTGGCCGAAGGTGGCAGCATTACTTATACCGCGAGCTTAAGTGCACAGATGTGACGCTGTCTCTGACTGGTACACCAAGTGTAGCCGAAGGCGGCAGCATTACTTATACCGCAAGCTTAAGCGCTGCAGCCGAAACAGATATGAGTATCACCCTAAGCAATGGTGAAGTCATTAGTATTGCAGCGGGTCAAAGTACAGGCAACCTTAAGCAATGGTGAAGTGATTAATATTGCGGCAGGCCAAAGCAGCGGTTCAGTCAGTGTTGATGTCAGTGATGATGTTTATATTGGCGCGGATGATATCACTGCCAGCATTGCACTAAATGAAGATCAAAGCCCAGCAATAACGGGTGGTAACTTCGAAAACTTGGTGCTTGGCGTCAGTGTTGATGTCAGTGATGATGTTTATGTTGGCGCGGATGATATAACCGCAAGCCTGTCATTAGATAATGTGACTGGCGGCAACTTCGAAAATCTTGTGCTTGGTAATAGTTCTGTGACGACAACGGTTACTGACACAGTGTCAGGTGTGACCCTCAGTCACGACAGTTGTTTCGGACACAGTTTCAGATGTGACGCTGTCTCTGACTGGTACACCAAGTGTAGCCGAAGGCGGCAGCATTACTTATACCGCAAGCTTAAGTGCGGCAGCCGAAACGGATATGAGCATCACCTTAAGCAATGGTGAAGTGATTAATATTGCAGCAGGTCAAAGTACTGGCTCAGTTAATGTTAACGTGGGTGATGATGTTTATGTTGGTGCGGATGATATTACCGCAAACCTGTCATTAGATAATGTGACTGGCGGTAACTTCGAAAACTTAGTGCTTGGCACTAGCTCAGTCACGACAGTTGTTTCGGACACAGTTTCAGATGTGACTCTGTCTCTGACTGGCACACCAAGTGTGGCCGAAGGTGGCAGCATTA
>NZ_ARZY01000011.1 GCF_000568405.1 Catenovulum agarivorans DS-2 | reverse complement strand
ATTTGTCCACGAAAGATCAACAGGCCCTAGCGCTGTGGTTCGCCAAGTGAATAATTCGCCCGCTTTGGCTTGGCTATGTAAATCGCCAAAACGGGTTTGAATCATTTGATCAAAATCGGTGTCTTTTTGCCACCAATGTTTAGGCTCTAATTCATTAAACCAAAACTCTATTATTTGCTTGCTATTTGCCATTACCTGATAACACCGACTGTAAACTTGTGCCAACCTTCATATCATGAAAATAAGCGTTTACATTATATTTGCACGATTTTTTATTGTATGCACCCCATTTAGGGTAAACAAATTTGCCATCATCAGTGCGGTGGTACATGGTTGTTTTATCGGCAGATAATTTAACTTGGTATTTTTTTGATTCAAGGTTATCCAGCTGCTGTTTTTCGCCGTTAAACCAAAACTCCACTAAGCCGCCAAAGTCATCTTTGTTTACTTTAATTCGCACAATAAAAGAAACCCACTCATTTTGTGGTAGTGCTTTTCGCCACAACACAGTGCGGCGAGACGAATAGCTTTTATTGCCAACGTAATCTGGGCCCCAAGCGTTTAAGGTTAAATCACCATCGTATTCCATATTAATAGGATAATTTTGGTTGTGAGGCGCGGCCGATTTCCACTGAAATACGGTAATTTCTTTATTAATTTTCGCACCATCTACAGTGTCAATTTTCCAATTCCACGCAATATAAATATCATCTCCTTCTTTTGGCGATAATGAATTTAGTTGCCCCTCAAAGCGTGCAAACTCACCGCGCTTTCGACCAATTGGTTTATTTATTTGCCAAACCTTGCCGTATTTAGCGTCGTTTACAACGCTGACTGTAGATGAGGGCACACCTTTTTCATCGCCTTTTTTCACACAATAATCTTGCGGGTAGTTACCATCGTCAAAGCGTTTAAAATAGTCGCTTACTTTGGTGCTTTTATTTGGGTCTGCTGACCAGATAATTTCGGCGGATATAGGCTGAGCGAATAAGGTAAACGCAACTAATACTAACTGTAATTTTTTCATATTCTTCTCTGGTAATTTTTGCAAATGTTGGTCTGTTGCCCAAGTTAGTTGACAATGGTGAAATCCATCATAGTTAAATAACTTGGGTATAAGTCATTTTGGTTCATAATCTATCTTTTCACTTCTATTTTATACTTTCCAGCAGCCAGAGTTAGCTGGCTATTGCTGGAAAGTGACTGTTTGAGAAGCTCGCCATTTAAATAGACTTCGTCTGATAACTTTGTAGTACCTGTAGTCTGGCCTTGTTTGTTATATATGTGCGTGGGTATATTTACCTCGGCTGTGGTATTGGCGGGAATAACAATATCTAACGTGACAGTGCTATTGTTAAGTTGCCATTTTGAGCTAATTAAACCATGAGGTGATTGATAACTTGCCTGTGCAAACGACAGATGCTCGGTGACAATTGGTGCGATGCGGATAGTTTGATACCCCGCAGTTAATGGACTAATACCTGCCAAACGGTCATATAACCATTGGCCGATTGCACCATATGCATAATGGTTAAGAGAGCCAGCTTTTTTGGCGTAACCTTTGTCAAAAGTAAAACCATCCCAACGCTCCCACATAGTGGTTGCGCCTTGGCTAACAGGATATAACCAAGATGGATAAGTTTGTTTAAAGACTAAGTCTAGCGCTACATCGGCTCTGCCAACTTTATCTAACACTGGCGCAATCAATGGGGTACCCAAAAAGCCAGTGCGTAAATGTCCGCCCGCAGCGTCAAATTGGGCCAACAAATGTGGCACTGCTTTTTGGGTAGTTTCCTCATCCAGCAAGTCAAAACCAATGGCTAATAAATAGGCGGTTTGTGTTTGTTTGCCTACTTTTAACTGCCCTTGTTGGTCGAAATAATATTGTTGAAAGTCGCGTTTTGCTTGCTCAAATAATGTTAGATAATGCTGCCAATCTTGTTGTTTACCTAACACTTTGGCTGTACGTGCAACTAAGTCGAGTGAACGCGCATAAAATGCGCTGGATATTAAGGTATTGTCGGTTTCACCGCGCCTTGAATCTGGCATAGTTGAGTAGGGTTGTAGCCAATCGCCCACTGTCCACATATGGCTGATACCATCTTTTAATTGGCTTTGATGATATTTAATCCATCGAGTCATCATATCGTAATTCTCAGCAAGGATGTCAGTGTCGCCTGTGCGCCAATAAACATCCCAAGGGATAGTGACTGCTGCGTCTGACCATCCAGCTTGAACAATTTCGCCAACTTCGTTTGGCACAACTACGGGCACACCATGATTCTCAAATTGTTCTTCGCGGATAGATTGCATCCAAGCCGCCCAAAACGCATGGCTGTCAGCGACAAATAATGAGGTATTGGCAAATGCGAGCGCGTCGCCCGTCCAACCTAATCGTTCAGAACGTTGTGGGCAATCGGTTGGAATATCTAAAAAGTTGCCTTTTAATCCCCATTCTATGTTGGATTGCAATTGGTTTAGTTGTGGGTGTGAGCTCTCAAATGAACCTGCAAGCGCAAAATCTGTGTATTGCACAATACCTGTTACCCAGCTGGTTTGTGGTTGATAACTTTGATCAAAACCACTTATCTCGACATAACGAAAACCATGAAAGGTAAACTGTGGCTGCCATTCTATGATGCCGTCTTGTTTAGCCGTGTAATAATCGAGTTGCTTAGCGCTGCCTAAATTTCTAGTGTACAGCGAACCATCGGCATTAATGCCTTCGGCAAAACGTAAATTAAGCGTTTGCCCTTTCAACATTGGAATTTTTATCCGAGGCACACCCACCATGTTTTGCCCAAGATCAAATATGTATTTGTCTGCAACTTTTGTGACGCTAAGTGCAGGTAATTCTTCTTTGTTTTTTGAGGTGAAGTGGCGTTTAGGTGCGAGTAAAACATCTTGCTCAAGAGTGGATGTTTTTACCGCTTGCCAGCTTGACGTTGAATAGCCCACTTGATGCCAAGCTATTTTATTATCAATTAGTTCAAAGTTAGCATCGTAGCGTTCGCCATCGTACAAACCAGAGGTGCGAACCGGTCCATTTTGGGTAGCGCGCCAATTTTTGTCCGTGATAACCCTTTGTTTGCTACCATCCGTAAATTCTATTTCGAGTTGCGCCAACACTTTTGGTGTTAAATTTAGCTTTTTGTGCCAATGGCGTTTAGGGCCAAAACGGCCAGCATACCAACCTTCTGCCAGCTGAATGCCAAAAGCATTATTGCCTTGGTTTATCAAATTAGTTACATCGTAAGTTAATGTTTCGATGCGCTTTTTATAAGGCGTATAACCAGGAGTCAAAATATCATCTCCAATGCGTTGGCCATTAATGAAAGCTTCAAATACGCCTTTTGCGGTTATATACAAACGCGCTTTATTGATGGTTTTATTGGCCGCAAATTCTGTGCGTAAATGCTGCGGTATATGGATAGGCGTTTTAAATCTATTGAGCTTTATTGGCTGTTGATTCTCAATTTCAATCCACTGTGCTTGCCAGTCTTGGTTGGAGAGTAAACCAAGCTCAAAGTGGGCGATTTCACTCCAATTTGAAGGCTGAGCATGTTGATCCCAATATTTGACCTGCCAATAAACCTTTTGCCTTGAAGAAAGTGTTTTACCTTGATAATCAATAAAGGTTGTTTGATTGCTAGTAACAACTTGGCTATCCCATAAATCAGGTTGATTGGGCAACAGCTCAGGATTAGACGCAACTACTATTTGATAGCGACTTTGCTGAATACTTTGCCCAATTTGGGGCAACTGCCATGAAAAATTGGGTTTTGCATCATAAAAGCCAATGGGGTTTACAAAACCTTGATTTATTTTAAGTTGCTGCGGCTTATTGTCGGCAGTGTCAGTTGATTCACTGACCAATGAACAGGCTGGTAATATACAAAATGTTAGTAGCAAACAAATTGTTTTAAGTTTTTGCATTAGCATGATTATTCTGGTCTACAAAATTAAATTTGGGTTATATATGTAAAGTCACAAGCGTGGAAAATTGATACCCAAACAACCGAGAAGAATTGCAGAAATTTCTATTTTAAATTGGCAATTTAATACAATAATTTTTATAAGTGGGGGTAGTAGTTTTTATTTTCGCCTGCTCTTGTATATGTTCAGTTAATAAAAATAGAGCGACTATATGCCCATCAATAAACTTAAAAAAGTGTTGTCACTGCTACTGTGTACTTATTTAACAGGATGTGTGTTATCACCCAATAACGATACTTCTGTTGCTAGCTCTAGCAACTTGAAAGGTCCGACAACTTTGCAATTGCATTCACAGCCCGTGTTGCTCAATAGCAGCTTGTTGGTTAAAAAATCACACACCTCAGATGGTTCAGACCGAGCAGTCAACGGTAAACCCCTGTTTGCAGGGGTAATGGGTGCGCAAGCGGTCACTTACCAAGGGTATCAATACGTAATTTATTACACCGCAAAAGACCGTGGTGGTTATGGTGACTTGTTTGCTGAAGTTGTGGTCGCAAGACGTAACGTGACGAACCACGACTGGCAATATTCAACCTTACCAGTATACCGACTAACATCTGAAGACGCGCATAACCGCCAAGCGATAGAGGTTTCAAAAAGTGACGGCGTGATTCATATTTCCTTCGACCACCATAATTTAGACCGTATTAATTATGCTCATACAGCTGTGGGGGTTGCGAACAACCCAAAAGCTATTGAGTGGAATGACAATGTTTTTAAATTCAAGCGCAATTTAGGTTTTGCCAATGATGCCGTTGGTCGAGTCACCTACCCAAAGTTTTATGCTTTAGACAGTGGCAACTTGTTAATGTATTTTCGTGAAGGCGGTGCCGCCAAAGGTAAAATGCAGTTAGCTCGCTACGATGCTCAGCAAAGTGAATGGCAGTTTATTCGGCGTATTTCGTCACAAGACGGTTTATTTGCTAAAAATGTTAATGGAAATACCAAACCAACCACAAGAGGACCATATTTAGCTGGTGGTGGACCTAAATTTGACCAAGACGGCCGTATGCATATTAGCTGGGTATTCCGAGAGCGCCCAGTAAACTGCAACCCTGGCAAAGTTAACGGTTTTGATTGCAATCACGGTATTTATTATACCTACAGCGATGATGAAGGGCTAACATGGTACAACAATCACGGCCAGCTGGTTGCTGATACACGAAAAGGCGAAGTATTGTCGGTTGAAACACCTGGCCTAGAAGCAGTACATGTTCCGACTACACTTAGGCCTTCAAATGTTTCGCACAACTCAGTTATCGATAGGAAAACCGGTGATTATCACTTGCTATTAAGCCACAAAACGAAACCAGATGGACCAGCGCGGGTACATCATTATATACGTGATACATCTGGGCAATGGCGTAAAGAAGTTTCAAGTTTTAACGCATCCAATGTGACTTTAAAGTTTCTAGGCGATAGATTGTTCGCATTTGCTGGCCGAACTAATGCTGATATCTATTATGCCGACAGAGTGGATGGTTTTAAGCAGTGGCACAAAATTGCATTGCCGAAATTAGATGGCGAGTTTAGCAAAATTGAAGGCGGTTATATCACTTGGGATCTAAGCTTACTAAGTAGTGGATTCGCCAGTGTGATCTGGCAGCATGCGCCAGAGGTCAGCGGCCAACCAACACCTATTTATGTTTATGACTTTGAGTTAGGCAAAGTCGTAAATATTGAATGAATTATATTTTGATTATAAATGATTGAATGTGTTTGTTTTGAGGAAAAGTTGCGAAAAAGCGTCTATCATATAGAGCTGAACTAACAAAAAGGTAAGTTTTGTGATGATTAATAACAAACATCTTCTTCCATCTATCATAGCTGCATGTATTTTAAGTGCATGCAGTGCAACGGATAAACAAGTCAGTGCACCGGCTGTAAAAGAAAAAGTGCCAAACACTGTCACGTATTCTAAAAAGATCGACTGGCCTGCAGACAACGCTGCATTTTGCAGTGCGGCATTAGACCAAGCAACCATTCAATACGACGGCTTTCGAAAAGCCTACACAGACCCAACAAAAGTACCTAGATCGTACAGCAATGGCGTAACTAGGTTTGATCCTAAACTGGGATGGACAACCGGTTTTGTAGCGGGTAGCTTTTGGAATTTATACGAACATAATCAAAATCAAACTTGGTTAGATACAGCAACCGAATGGACGCTTGCACTTAAAGATAATCAATACAACCGCAAAACCCATGATATCGGTTTTATTATTTATGACAGCTTCGGCAATGGTTTGCGTTTAACTAACAATAAAGCGTATGAAGAAGTGATTGTAAATGCAGCAAAAACTTTGATGGAACGCTACAACCCTAAGATTGGTGTTACCTACTCATGGAGCTGGGGCACTTGGGAATTCCCAGTTATTATCGACAACATGATGAACTTGGAATTGTTGTACCGCGCATCTGAAATTACTGGCGATCCAACCTATAAAAATGCGGCCATTAGCCATGCAACCATCACAATGGAACACCATTTCCGCGATGATTACAGTTCGTTCCACTTAGTGAATTACGACAGAGAAACAGGCAAACCAAATTGGAAACAAACTTTCCAAGGTATTGCAGATGACTCTTCATGGTCACGCGGCCAAGGTTGGGGGTTGTACGGTTACACAGTTACTTACCGTTACACGAAAGATGAAAAATTCTTAAACCATGCGCGCGGCATTGCCAATTATATTTTAACCCACCCAAATATGCCTGAAGATTTAGTGCCGTATTTTGATTACGACGCACCTAAATATCCTGATGCAACTTTATACCGCGACTCATCTGCCGCTTCATTAGCCGCGAGTGCATTGTTAGAACTTTCAACTTTTGTTGAAGGTGCCGAGTCTAAGCGTTATTACGATGCCGCGATGAAAATGTTACGCACATTATCATCACCTGCTTACCTGGCTGACAAAGGTGAAAATGGCCACTTCTTACTAAAACAAGCAACAGGTAACTATCCTGCAAACGATGAACTGAACTCACCACTAAATTATGGTGATTTCTATTATTTACAAGCGTTGAATCGTTGTAAGGCTTTGTAATAACAATTATAAAAAATAACAGGCCTTTGTAGTGATACAAGGCCTTTTTTATGCGCCTAATCTAACCTTCCTTCTAACAATTTTCAGGCTAGAGATAAATCTCTCGTCATTTTTCTTTAATTTTGATTATTTTTGTTAAATTGTTACCTCGCCGAACTTGTTGTTTTAATTCAGTAATTTTTATTTAGATCTATATATTTGGGTTTTTCTGACTATATTTTATACTGTTTGTGATTGAAAGTGACTGGATGTGCTGTTATTTTATTAAAGGTTAAAAAAATGTGAGTGAAAGGGGTAGTAATTTTTACCAATCAATCCTCTTCACTACTAGGTGATGCCACAGTTTAGACATAACGTGTGGCTGCAACCTACCTATTTCATGCTTGTTACGCGCTTTAGCAGCAATGGGGTGCTGGCAATGCAAGAAAACAGAGTGTTTAAAATAACAATGTCAAACAGGACAACAACATGACCAACAGCAAAAAATCTACGAAGAAACACTTGCAACGTGCTGCTTTAATCGGTGGGTCTGCAAGTCTTCTTATGGCTTTGTTTACGCCTTCGGTGATAGCAGCCGAAGTAAACTCTGCATTAACCGGAGCACAAGAACAAGAAGAACTCGAGGTAATTGAAATTACCGGGGTCAGAAGCTCATTGGAAAATGCGTTAAATGTAAAACGTGAAGCAACCTCTATTGTTGATGCGATTTCAGCTACCGATATCGATAGTTTACCTGCGCTTAACTTAGGTGAAGCATTACAAGCTTTGCCCGGTATTCAATTAAATACAGATGATGGTCAGCGTAATGCTGAAATTAATTTACGTGGTTTAAAAGGTGGTTTTGTTAAAGTAACCGCTGAAGGCCAAGGCTTCGCAACTCCCAGTCGAAGTGCGGGTATGGTGGGGGGCGCCAACCCATTCGGTTCATTTGAAGGTGGCGTTTTCGACGGTGTAACTGTGGTTAAATCTCCGACGGCTGACATGCAGGAAGGCGGCATTGCTGGTATTGTTGATAAAAAATTACAACGTGCACTAGGCAAACCAGATGGTCGTTACTCGTTAAACTTTGGTAGTCGATATGAAGAGCTTGCTGATACTTGGAATAGTACTCTGGCATTTTCTGGTTCAAAACATCTAATTAAAGATAGATTAGCGATAGCATGGAAAGTCGCCGGCTCAGAGCAAAATTTCCGTCGCGATACTGCAAATTTCAGAGCTTATAATGCGTTAAATACAATTGAAAACAACACGAGCCAAGCCACTAACTTTATTAGCCCAGAGGCATTGCAAGCCTATAAAGATTTACATGGCATCACTGAACCTTTAGCCATTATTAAAGTGATAGGTTCTGCGGCGCAAGTTACTGAAAATTCACGTGGTAATCGTATCTCTGCAACGGGTAACATTGAATACAAAGTGACAGACTCACTTAAAATTGGCGCCAACTTGTTGTACACCAAACGTGATCTTGGTGAAAGCACCATGGAAGATTTTAACGTTGGCATGTTATCAAACGATAGAAACGGCTCATTTTATGATCAAAGAGTCACTTTGTCGGATGATATTAATGACCGACCTATCAAGTTAAGTGACAATCAAAACTTCTCGTATAATCCTGATATTCATAATCCAGATTTAGCCACTGTTCCAGTTTATGCGGCGACAGTTGCAAGTATCTCCAATGTTAACTACACACCAGCCACGCGTTTAATGTCTTATACCGAAGAGGCCAAAGGGATATTTTTATACGCGAATTATTCAGTCGACGATTGGGTGATTGACGGCACCGTGAGTAAATCAAGCTCTGTAAATGAGTTCCAACAGTCGGCACTAGATATTCGCCATCAAAGTAAAACATGGGCGAGTTTTAAAGATCCAGCAACAGGTAGCAGCTTAAAGTATGCACCAACAGGTATTACTGCATACTTTGATACAGGTAAAGGTGACCTTGAAAAAGCTCAGGTATCTATTGAAGGATGGGATAGTTATGTTTATTCAGCGTTAGACTCAAATGGTGATCCGCTAACGGATGCCAACGGTCAACCACTGCTTAACCCTCTTGAGCCTGAAGATGCATGGCAAAGAAGTGCCAACGGTTGGAGCTCTGTACCGCTGACGTCGAATTCAAGTAAATTGGATCCTAAATTAAACCCTTACAACTTGGATGATTTCCCTGACGGCGCATTACCTGAAGACCCTGAAAAAAGACAGGAAAAAATTGATGGATTAGGCGGCAAAAGTGTCGAGTTTTTCTCGCATGGTCGCGTGCAGCGTCCTGAAAGGGAGTACGAATCAGGCGAGCTTAACTTTAAACGTTTTGTCGATATTGGCGGTGATGCGTTTCGATTACTTTCAGTGAAGTTTGGTGGTCGTCATGAAAGACAGTTATTAGAAACTTATGACGTTGCTGTTGGTGCTGGTGGTATCAATGTCGCAGCACTCAATAAAGATACAATATTTAGTCAAGATTTAGATTCAGCAGATCAGGCCGAATACTTTAACGGTGACTACCCTAATTACATAACCAATGAGAATGGTTGGCAGCGCCTTAATTCGGAAAATTTAGCTGGCTTGTTACAAGAAGGTGGACTTAAGCCTTACGATGAAGATGGCAATCTGGTGGAAGATTTTGCGATAGCTGATCCCACTGGTTTTGCAGTAAAACTAGACCATAGAGAAGATGAACCTACATACGGCTTGAATGACAAGTACCGCTTAAACTTTAACGCAGATCAGGTCATAAATGCGGTTTATTTGATGGGTGAATTTGAAGGTGAGGTTGCCAGTTTGCCATATACAGGTAACTTAGGTGTGCGTTACGTTGAAACCACCAATGATATTTTCGGTCAAGGTTTTGACGAAGAAGGTAAAGCCATTGCTGTACTGACTGAAAATGACTATAGCCACACATTACCTGTTTTAAACTTAGCTTTTGAATTGGCTGATGACGTAATGTTGCGAACCGCTTATTCAAAAGGTTTAGTCCGTCCAAACTTGTTAGCTCAGTCACCTAGTCCACAATTCCAGACCAGTGGTAACAGAGTTAGATTGGAAAATTCTAAAGCTGAGGTATTGCCATATACATCACAAAACTTCGATTTGTCGTTAGAGTGGTATAACCGCGAAGGTTCTGCAATTGCCATTGGTATGTTTAAAAAGGAAATTGAAGGCAAAATAGAAACTTCAACCATCTGTCCAATCGGTAATGAAGACGAGTGGGGGGTTGGACCGTTACAAGAACTTGATGTAGGTAAAGCCATTCCTGAATGTCGTGAAATAGGTGACTTTGAAGATGAAAACGGCGATGTGTTTACCGACCGTCTTGTTACTATTAAATCAACTTACAACAGTGATATTCCGATTACTGTAAATGGCTATGAACTGTCTGTTCAACAAAAATTAGACTTCTTACCTTACCCTTGGAATGGTTTTGGTGGGGTATTTAACTTTACTAAAATCGACCTAGATGAAGGTGAAGGACAACCAATGACGCGGATCGCACCTTATTCATATAACTTAATTACTTATTATGAAAACAAGGGGTTCAATATCCGTTTAGCGTACAACTGGCAAGATGAAAAACTATTAAGTGCTGGCGGCAATAAGTCTTTCTTAGGTAGTGATGCCCGAACGCAAACTGCAGGTGGTCGTTTAGATTTGTCTACTTCATACCGTTTGACCAAGCAACTGAAACTCAGTTTACGAGCATATAACCTGACCAATACCCAACAATTTGAGTACATAGGTGGTAACGAAGATGCCATCAGTCGAATTCGTTATAGCGGTCGGATCTACTCGGTTGGTCTGAATTATAGTTTTTAAGAGCAAATATTTGCACGTGAAGTGCATTGGTTTTTAAACAGAATTTATTGGAACGAAAAAATGAAGAAAACACTTTTAACACTATCTATTCTCTCGTTATGTGCGTGTGAAATAGACAATAGCGGCAAAAAGCAGCTTCCTGCCGATTTTAATAATGAATTTAGCACCGAGGTTGGTTTTTTTGGTACCGAAGGTGAAGGGTTAACCGTTGAGTTAACAACTGGGCACGGCAAGGCATCTGGTACCTTGGGTGTGACCGATGTTAACTTTGGTGAAGCTGAATTTGTTTACGACAAAATTACCGCAGCTGAATACGGCACCTTTACTTTGCATAAATTTGAAGGTACGGACAACTACAACGATGAATGGACATACGAGCTAAACGTTGATCATCAAGAGGTAGCGGCCATTATGAATGATCCAAATGGCGAACTGACTGACAGTATTACCCTAACGTCGTTGGATGGTACAACAAATACACTTAACTTTGTTATCAAAGGTGTTCAAGAAGGCATTCCGGCTGAGTTTAAAGGTGCGGTTATCGCCAACGTTGCACGTGGGGGCGATGCAGCAACTGCTTTTGGTCGAGCATTGGTCTACGATGAAAACTATGCTCAATCTGCTTTTATTGATGCGGCACATATGAAAAATGATAACGACGAGCCAATGTATCCAGATGCGGTACCTAAATACGGCAGCATTAATATTGAACCGGATGGTAAGTGGACGTATGAGTTGAATAAACAACACCCTGACCTCGCGCATCTTGTTGAAGACGAAGAGGGCAATAGCCCACCACCAGTGACAGAGACGTTCAATTTATACTCGGTTGATGGCTCGACTCAAGAGTTTAAGGTTAATATTACCGCTGCGCCAAAAAACTTTGCGGCATCAGTGCCTACGTCTAAAGACAAAGAGAGTGTACTGAAAATCAATTTTGGAAATGAAATTAGTAAGACTGACACTGAAAGCGGCAAGATAACTTTTAAACTTAAACCCACCTCTGATTTAGCTAAAGAAGCCAATATAGGTTTTGGCTGTGGTCGATGGAATACTGAACAGCGCAGAATGATCAACCTGTATGCCAGTTTCGACGGCACACTGGCTATGTGGTCTGCAGCACTTGTTCCAGGCGGCTCATATAAAAATGGTGCGGATGATTATGCTAGAGACTCCAATAATAGAATCATCACCGAAAAAGTTGTGTTTGACCAAATGTTAAAACCAGATGATTGGACACTGATTGAAATGACCTGGGAACATAAAAATAGTTATGTCAGACCGAAGATGACGCTCAAGGTTGATGGGGAAAAAATTACCTCAGACCATAAAGCGATTCCGGTAAATCCAAATGAAAGATTCCTCGCACAAACCTTAGCAGGGTCAAGCATATACGGTTGCCTTCAACAAATGCGATTGGAAGTCGAAGAAGATGAGTCTGGTGCGGGTGCATTGTTAATCGATGATATTAGATACTTCTCTGAAATTGATGCTGATATCCAATTTGATGCGCCTGTGTTTGAAGAGACTTTCTCAAACAGTGAAGAAGGCACACCTTTAATTGAGGTGAGTTCGCAACGTTATAGTGATGTCACAACAGATAACGTGCTGGTCGTAGAGTCGTCTTTGTAATTTCGCAATTGACAAGACATTTGGATAACCAACAAGAATTTAAAGGCAAATCATGAAACATACAATATTAGCTTTATCAATTGCCGCGACTTTAACCGCGTGTGGTGACGGCAGTAATGATGATCAACAAATAGGCTTTGTTGTCGACCCTTCAACTGTACCTGAATTTTATGTTGAGGTGAAGGACAGCGAAGGCAATGTACAAGAAAGAGTGGCAGCGCCCGAGGTCTTTGTTGCTGAAGCCAATAAGCAATTAAACCCAACTGGCAGATACATAGTGGAAGATCCGAGTGCTGGTGAATCACTCTTTATTCCAGAAGTTTTAGTTAACCACAGAGAAGCAGTTAATGCAGAAGGCAATACTATTGTTGATGCAGACGGTAATCCTAAACTCTATGCATATGGTGAACTTGAAATTACTGCCGCTGGTGATTGGACCTATACCCTGCATCGTGGCAATGGTGACTCAGATACGCCAGAGCATCCAGATATTAAGAACTTGGTGGAAGCCGATCCAACTGGTGCAACTGATTTAACTGACACCTTTACAGTAAGAACAATGGATGGCACGCAAAAAACCTTTAGAGTGACGATTAAAGGGATAGATGAAGATTCTGTATTTAATGGTACAGAACACTTTGTGAGCTTAGATGGCCCAACGGCTGACAATCGTTCAACAACAGTGACAGATGCAAACCCAGCGGAAGCTGAGTTTTCAACTTTGTACGATCACATGGGCATGGAAGGTACTTCAGTCGACTTGGATGCATTAGCCGTTTCTGGTGGGCAAGCGAGTGTTGATACTAAATACGGCAGCATAACCTTGACTGTTTCTAAACCTGTCGGAGCGATACCCGCGGTTGAAGCTGACCCAGAAAACGGTATTGAAGCTGTGAAAGGGGTGAAAGCACAACCTGCTAAAGTAAGTTGGAGCTACGCGCTTGACCATAGCCGTCAGGTAGTGAAAGATTTATACGATCCAAACTCTGACTCTTATTTGTATTACGAAGACCCATTTCTTGACTTAGATTTAGTACCAAAAGTCGAAGATAGCTTCACTGTATTGTCTAAAGGTCTGGAAGGTAACGAACAAAAAGTAACGATTACCATTTCGGGTACCTTGCTAGAGCCTGCGGAGTTTGACAAAGTACCTGGCTCAACAGTAGGTGAAGGTCAAGATGCCTTTATGTACCCAGCGGCTGAAGTTAGTTTGAATGACGGACTTACAGCGGGCGAAATAACCGTAAGCGACCCTAACTATCAACAAGCTGCGTTTATGCCGCTAATTGACTCTGCTGAAGGGCTAAATTATGGCAGCGTGACAGTCGATGCGGCTGGAAACTGGCGATACAATATTGACTTTACCAACCCAGATGTACTTGCTTTAAAATACACTGGTGAAGCACCAAGTCCATTAGTGGATACGATCACTTTAACAACGGTTGATGGCACTCAAACATCTTTTGATGTTTCAATATTGCCTGTTATGCAAGAAACAGCAGCCATCAGTAACTTACCAACATTGGAAGATGGCGTTTCGTCGAGCCAAGTCAATCAAAAGGTAACTGTTGCTAATGGTCAGTTAACTATAACTGACACCAATGCATGGGAAGCAAGCTTCCAAGCATTAGATAATAGCCCAGTTGAGTATGGCCTGTTCTCTATAGATACTATGGGTAATTGGACATATGAGGCGGATGCAGATGCATTAGACAATGCTATCAACAATGAAGGTTTAACTTTACCGTATAACGTTGATATTACTGTGACTGCGTTAGATGGTACGACCGAGACTTTACCAATTAGTATTGTGTCTACCGAGGGCAAAAATCTAGCCGCACAAGTTGGTAGTAACAATGACGCTGATGCGAAGTGGGTTATTGATTTACCGTCAATTGATAACGGAGATGGCACAACTTCTGATATCTTAAAAGGTAAAGCGAGCTTCTCTTTGCGATACCCAGAAGATTCAACTAAAGATATTAAAGTGTTGTTCCATGGCCACAAATGGAAAGGTACCGAGTATCTTAGAACCATGCTAGCGATGATCTTAAAAGCAGACGGTACTATCAAACTATATGATGCCAGTGGCAACGGCAGCGCTAATACCGTGGTGTTAGATCAAAAACATGTTAAAGGTGAGGTTACTCATTTTGAACTAAGCTGGGATGCAACTGCTGACACAATGGCCAATACGGTTAACTCACAGGGCAAAAATGCACCTATGTTGTGGTTTAGAATCAATGGTGAGCCTGCATCAGGGCCTGCTGAAATAAACAATGGTGCTTTCCCTGCGTATACAGTGGCATCTTTATTTGGCAAAGGGCCTAAGTTCTTCTCTATCCAGACTAAACAGACTGACAAGCTAGATATTGATGACTTTAAAGTTTATTCAGATATTGCAGGTACTCAGGAAGTATTCAGTGAAGGTTTTGATAGCGATGATTTATTGGCTGGCAGCCCAATCACAGTTGACTATCAAGCGTCTAAAACCACTGCGAACTCTGCGGCATCAGCTGTTGCCTTCCCATCTGTACCAAACTTTGCCGCTGAAGTAGGCGACAACAATGGTGCTGATGCCAAATGGGTAATAAATATGCCAACCATTGACAATGGAGATGGGACAACGAGTGACCTATTAAAAGGCATGGCGACCTTTAAAGTGAGATACTCAGAAAATTCGGCTTCAAATAAAGATGCCAAAATTCTATTCCATGGCCACAAATGGAAAGGCACTGAGTATTTACGAACCATGTTGGCATTGGTTCTGCGCTCTAACGGACAGATCAAATTGTATGATGCAGCAAGCAACTCTAGTACTTTTGTAGCAGACCAAACCCATACTAAAGGTCAGTTCTCTACCTTTGTGCTCACTTGGGATGCAACTGCAGACACTATGGCCAACACGGTTAACTTACATGGTAAAAATGTACCTAAGCTAAGTTTAACGATTGACGGTGTGCCAGTGTCTGGCCATAACGAAATTACGGATGGTATGTTCCCTGCGTTCACTGTAGCTGGATTGTTTGGCAAGGGACCTAAGTTCTTCTCAATTCAGACTAAGGGTGGAGATAAATTAGAGATTGATGACTTCAGAGTGTTCTCGGATGTCGAAGGTACTAACGAGATATTTGAAGAAAACTTTAACTCTGATGAGTTGTTGGATGGAAGCCCGCTCACGCTGGATTATCAGTATGCTGATAAAACAACAGGGAATTCGTCGACTACAGCTGTAGAGCTAGAATAAAACGCGCTGCTTACGCAGCCGTCACTTACCAAACAAACGAGCTTCACGTCCGTGAAGCTCGTTTGTTGTTTGCTAACTTATTTCAATACTTGCAACACAACTTTATGGCTTTTCGCTATGCATAAATACTTAATGATTTTACCTTTTTTAATAACCTTGCTTGGTTGCCTAACTTTGCCAAGTAAACCAATGTCAGGTAAACAAACAGCACAGATCTTGTTTGATAATCCAACAAATTTGCTTACTGAAGGTTTAGTTACACCACTCAATATTCATAATCAAACCCCACGGTTATCTTGGCACGCCAATGTACAAAAACAAACGGCTTATCAGGTTCAGGTAGCAACTTCTATTAAACTATTAAATCAAGGTGCTGCAGATTTATGGGATAGCGGTAAAGTTGAATCAAGCCAATCCATTAATATTAATTATCAAGGACTGCCATTAACGACAAACCAAAAAGTATTTTGGCGTGTACGAGTGTGGCAAAAACACCATACAAAGCCGTCCCAATGGAGTGAAGCCAGCAGTTGGCAAATGGGTTTATTAAACGCATCGGATTGGCAAGCAAAATGGATAAAAGCTGCAGCGCCGACTATCGCAAAACCACAAGGTGCGGTAGCACAATGGATTGATTGGGCTGGCTCGGTAGTTAATAAAGTCGGCCGCATCAGTAAACCGGCTATCGATAAACTGGAAAATCAGCCGACAGCCAGCCTATTTAGGCATTCTTTCTCCCTTAATAAACAGGTTAAAAGCGCAAGATTACACAGCACAGCTGCTGGGTATTACGAGATATACATTAATGGTCAGCGAATTAGCAATAGGTTAATGGACCCTGGCCAAACCGATTTTGATAAACGTATTCTGTATAACACAGACCTAGTGGCGTCGTATTTAAGCTCGGGCGAAAATGCCATTGCAGTGCATTTGGGCAGTGGCTGGTACGATGAAAATATCGCGTTTAGTTTATGGGTTAACCCAGACAAAAAGCCGACAGGTAAAACAAAACCTTCTTTATCTTATGGCCAACCTAAGTTTATTGCTCAATTAGATATCACTTTTACCGATGGAACAACAACCAGCGTTTTTACCGATGAGTCTTGGAAAAGTCATCCGTCACATATTTTAAAAGAAGGTTTATTTTCAGGTGAGCTATTCGACCAGAATCAGTTCATTCAAAATTGGAACAGCACAAAAAAACCGGAAAATATTACCCAGTGGCAGCCTGTGAGTGTACTGCAAAAATGGCCAACTAAGGTGTTGGAGCCACAATTACAAGCGCCAATTCGAACTCAACAACAGCTAAAACCTATAGCCTTACTCAACCCTGAGAAAGGGGTATGGGTGTGGGACTTTGGTCAAAACTTTACTGGGCAACCCAGTTTAAATATTCAGTCATTGAATTTAGCAGCAGGGCAGGCCATTTATTTACGTTATGCCGAATGGGCTGATAACAATGGCAATATTAGCCAACTTAGCGGCGGTCCTGGCGCGACACATTTAAATGCGGTTGATGGTTTTGTTGCTGCGAGCAATTCAGCAAAACATGCTAATCAAACCTATTGGCAGCCAAAGTTTACGTGGCGTGGTTTTCGCTATGTAGAGATACGCGGGTTGAGCCAAGCACCCAAATTAACAGATTTAACTGCAAAACTGATCCGCAGCGATGTAACGCGAGTTGGCCAGTTTGATTCATCTGATCCCTTGATTAACCGAATTCATCAAACGGCCCTATGGAGTTACGAAAGTAATTTAATGAGTGTGCCTTTGGACTGCCCGATTAGAGAAAAAGCAGGCTGGACCGGCGATGCCCATGCAGCGTTGATCACCGGCAACTATAACTTTGATATGGAAAACTTTTGGCGTAAATATTTACGCGATTTTCAAACAGCAAAATATGTCGCGCCTGCAGTGGTACCTGGCAAACGAACTTTAGGTGAAAAAGTGGATTGGGCCGCGGCGGAAGTATTAATAGCATGGGAAAATTATCGCCATCATGGTGATAAACAAACACTGCAAGAGCAATACACAAGTTTGCTTGAGTATATGGCGTACGGTGAAACCCAGTTAACTGACTACTTAACCACTAATGGTTTTGGTGATTGGTGCGATCCTGTACCTGCTCCAGGCGTGCCAAGAGTGGGTGGACGAGGCCGACCACAACAAACCTCCACTTTAGTCACCAGCAGTGCATTATTTGCACATGCTTCTGATTTAATGGCAAAAATTGCTGATGTGTTAAATAAACAAGCCGATGCCGAGCGCTTTAGCGCATTATTTAACAATATCAAAAACAGTTTTCACAACACCCTGTATGACCCCGTAACGGGCCATTATGGCAGTCAAACAGCCGATGCCATGGCGCTACGATTTGGTATCGTACCGGTTGCTTTACGCCAGTCTGTGGCGGCTGCGCTGAATAAAGATGTTTTAGAAAATTGGCACGGTCACTATTCTGTTGGGGCATTAGGCCAAACTTATCTTTATCGAGCATTGAGTGATTATGGTTATGCTGATACCGCGTTTAATATTTTTAAAGCCAAAGGTTACCCAGGGTTTGATTATTTATTCAATGAACTAAAAGGTACCACCTTATGGGAGCGTAAAGGGCAGTTTGATCCGGAGGCAGGTCATGGGCCAATCAATTCGCTTAATCACCCTTTTCATAGTGGTTACGATGGCTGGTTTTATGAAGGTATAGGTGGTATCAGGCCAAAAGAAGACAGCGTTGGTTTTCAAAACTTTGAACTAGCACCTGTTTTTCCAACTGGGCTTACTGAAGCAAATGTCAGTTATCAAACTGGTTATGGCATTATCAAAAGTCATTGGCTAAAAAAAGGTAACGAAATTATTTGGCGTTTTTCTGTACCAAATAACACATCCGCTGTGGTTAAGTTGCCAAACCAAGCCGATAAGCTTTATTTGGCGGGCAATTACACAGTTAAAATTCCACTTAAACCCGCTGACAATCAAGCTAAAGCAATTGCGCTGGATGTGGCGCCAAGTCAACTGAGAGTCGAGTTGTTAAAAGGCAATGTCGTTGACAAGGTAAACGATCTTTTGCCCGAATTTTCTTGGCAATTGGCAAGTTTGCCGGAATTTTCTGAACAAACCGCTTACCAAATTCAAATAATTGATGCGGTAGATCGCTTTGACGCGGAACAACCCAATTTTGTATGGGACTCGGGCAAAGTTGCTAGCAGCCAATCTGTCGCGAATAGCTTGTTTAGCGTTAAGTTAAAACCAAAACATGCATATCAATGGCGAGTTAAAGTATGGAGCCGCAAAGCGACCGAGCAAGCGAGGCAATTGCAACCTGTAGAATACGAGAGCAGTTGGTCAGCCCCCCAGCGCTTTACCGTTGCC
This sequence comes from Catenovulum agarivorans DS-2, assembly GCF_000568405.1. GTDB lineage: Bacteria > Pseudomonadota > Gammaproteobacteria > Enterobacterales > Alteromonadaceae > Catenovulum > Catenovulum agarivorans_A. Next base: position 92,075 of record NZ_ARZY01000011.1, on the reverse strand, counting down.
GCCAAACAAAGTGAATTGGCTAGCACACATGATACTCAAGTATCTGTGATTGAACCGGCTTTTATCGAAAAGCTTCCTTCAGGACGGTATTTAATAGACTTTGGTAAAGTCGCATTTGGCTATTTAGAGCTGGGATTAACCAGTGATAAAGCCGGGCAAATTGATGTACATTTTGCTGAGCGGGGTATCGCCGATGGCGATAACAAAGGCATTATTACAAAAATGCACAAGGGCACCAGTGTTCGGTATTACAAAGTACCATTGCAGATAAATGCTCAAGCTGATGTGTATAGCGTGCATCCACCGCGCGACAAACGCAATACTAAACCTGAAGTTGCCATTCCTATTCCAGCAAGGTTTGGACGGATAGCACCATTTAGATTTATTGAGATTGATGCAAACGGACTTAATTTATCGGATATAAAAGCCAACTTAATTATGCTGCACTATCCGTTTGATGCCTATCAATCTAGCTTTTCCTCTTCTGATTCTGTGTTAAACCAAATTTGGCAACTGTGTAAATACAGCATGAAAGCTACCAGTTTTGCTGGTGTTTATGTTGATGGTGATCGCGAGCGCATACCATACGAAGCGGACGCGTACATCAACCAGTTATCACACTATTATGTCGACGATGAATTCAGTTTAGCCCGACATTCACACGAATACTTAATGGCAAATTCGACTTGGCCAACCGAATGGAAACAGCACTCAATTATGATGGCCTGGGTAGATTGGATGCACACGGGCGACCTTGAATCTTTGCGTGTTTTTTATCCGCAACTAAAAGCACAAAAACTATTAAGCCAATATGAAAATGATTTAGGGCTATTAACGACTTTTCCGAAAAGAATTCCCAAAAAACAGCTAGGCGATTTAGTTGACTGGCCACCCAACGAACGCGACAACTATGATATGCGGCCAGTGAATACAGTGGTGAATGCATTTTATTACTTAAATTTAAAGCAAATGGCTGATATGGCAAAAGCGCTAGGTTTAATGCAAGAGCACCTTGAGTTTAAACAAAAAGCACAGCGAGTTTATCAGGCATTTAATCAGCAATTATTTAATCCTACTACAGGCTTATATATTGATGGAGTCGGGAGTAATCATAGTGCCGTACACGCCAATATTCTGCCACTTGCATTTGGCCTGGTACCAAACGATAAAAAGCCCAAAATACTTAAATTTATTAAACAAAAGGGGATGGCGGTTAGCGTCTATTTTGCTCAATATTTAATGGAGGCTCTGTATTTAAATGCGGAAGCTGACTACGCCCTGAGTTTATTAACATCAACAGAGCTCCGAAGTTGGTACAACATGATCCGTCAGGGCTCGACAATCACCATGGAAGCTTGGGACGATAAGTTCAAACCTAATCAAGATTGGAATCATGCTTGGGGCGCTGTACCTGGCAATATAGTGGGTCGTTTCCTTTTGGGGGTTAGACCACAAACAGCTGGGTTTAAGCAATTAATCATCGCGCCACAGCCAAGCACCTTGGCACAAGTTTCAGGCACAGTCCCAACGATTAGAGGGCCTGTTAGGGTTGCTATTGAGCAAACATTGGGCAAGTCATTTGAACTTGAACTCAGTATACCAGGCAATACGCAAGCGACTGTCATATTGCCGTGGCAGCCACAGCGCACCGTCACAGCTTTGCAGGTTAATCAACAAAATGTTGATTACAAAATGTTGCCAACGGGCATTGAAATAACCGGATTAAGCAGTGGTCATCACAAGATTAAATTGAACTATCAATAACATAATAAAGGTTAATACATGTACAAAAAGAAACTAATTTGTTCAGCGCTAGTACTGGCGTTGTCTGCATGTGGCGGTGGGGGAGACGGCGCATCAACCCAAAATAATAACCAAGACAAGTCACCTTCTGACCCCAAAACTGAAGTACCAGTAACCAATATCGCAGGTGCAATTAAATTAACTGGTACCGTTAAACAAGGGCAAACCTTGCAAGCTCAACTGATAGATGAAAATGGCTTTAACAATAGTCAGGTCAGTTATGCTTGGTATGCAGATAATCAAGCACTGGCGGGGCAAACTGACGATAAATTGTTACTGAGCCGAAACTTAGTTGGCAAGAAGATCTCGGTGAAGGCTAATTATAAAGATGATGATGGTTTTACTGAAAACCCTCAGTCTGATGCCAGCATAGCTGTGGCGGTTATCGACAACAGCTTTGGCTTATTAACCTTGGCTGGTAGTGAAGACGATGTAAATGAAAGTGCGAAATTGGTTGTCGGTAATCGTATTTTTGCCCATATAAATGATGCCAATAGCATTGACGGCGAGGTTGATTATTACTGGTATCTTAACGATGCTTTGGTAGACGGTAATAATCAAGCGAGTTACACCTTGGTTGCTGATGACATTGGCAAAAGCCTGCATGTAAAAGCGGTTTATATTGATGCTGATGGTTATGCTGAAAATGTCATCTCAGAAAATACTGCAGCTATTGTCGCTAAATCAGATGGCATTGCTGGTGGCGTTAATTACCCAGTAGGTGCTAGCGTAGTGGGTAATAACCCTATTGTACGTAATAGCGCAAAAACCAATGAAGGGTTTGAAGGGGGTGGTTGGAATGCGGGAACGCTCTCAACTAGTACTTACACTCCGGGGTATGACAATACGCTTACTAAGAATTTTCGTTTTATACAGTTGCAAGGCCCGCATTCATTTACCGCTGAAAACACCATTACGCGCGTAGGCAATTATTCTGCCAAACTTCATTGGAAACATGGCGACCCTGGTAAATGGAATGGCGATGCCAATAAAATAGACAATGTTGACCGCAAAGCGATGTTTCATGGCAAAAATGTTAGCAGCAATATTGCCACAGCTTGGTATGGTTTTAGTGTATATTTTCCAAGTGATGGCACAATTTTAAATGCCAGCGAAGACCCACTTATTTTTCAATTACACGGCGCACCCGATACAGTCGATGGTAAAAAAGAACCGGGCCGAAACCCGCCTGTAGCTTTAACCATTTCCTCTGGAGGCTTTAGAATTGGTTACGGCTGGGATGACAGAAAATTTGCCACTGAAGTGCGTGGTCAAGGACGTGACAAGTTTGATGTACCGCTTAATTTTAGTGAGTATCAAAACCGCTGGGTTGATATTGTCCTACAAATACATTCAAACCCATTTGAAGAAAAAGGCTTTATTAAAATGTGGGTTGATGGTGTGCAATTGGTTGAACGTACAGATATCAAAATTGGATACAATGATGACAAAGGTTTGTATCCATCTTGGGGTTGGTATGTCACTGGTAGCCGCGCCGCAGACCGCGAACATGATGTAATTATGTATATGGACGAAATCCGTCATGTAGAGGCTGCTGACGCTAATTATTACGATGTAGCCCCAGGTTATTTTGCCAAAGATGCAAGCAACTAGATAATCACTAACTTAAACACATTTTAAAAAGGAGCGAAATTCGCTCCTTTTTCTTGTTGTGTAAGTATCAGGTAACTATTGCGACTTTCTGCGCAGTGCAAGTAAAGCCAATAGTGAAATCACCCATCCGGAGGTCGAACCCCCACCACTTGAAGCTGTATCATCCTTAGCTGGTTTATCATCATCCGTTGGTTTAGGTGTTGCCTGAGCGACTGTAAATTTTATTTCAGCTTCATTGGTTAAATCAGCATTATCAGTAACAACCGTTTTAGCTATGTACTCTCCAGCTTGCAATGAGGCTAATTTCGTTTCAGCTTGAGTCCATTGATACGGCGCTTGACTGTCGACAGAAACTAAATCAGAGCCTAAATATAACGCCACTTGTTTAATGTCGCGGCTAGGGTCTGGTGAGGTTGCACTCGCGGTTAACATCAAGTTAGGGTAGCCTTCTTTTAAGTTTGTCGGTGACTGTTTGATACTAATACTCGGTTTACCATCGGCTACTGTAAGTTGTTTGGTAACTTCGGCCGTTAAGCCTTCGCTGTCGGTAATAACAGCTTTTAACGAATGGGAACCTACTGCTAAATTGGCTAATTGAGACGATGTTTCGCTCCACTGGAAAGGTGCGCTGTCATCACTAGATATAAGCTGGTCGCCATAGTATAAATCGACACTATGTATTGTACGCGTAGGCGCAACTGACGCATTCACGGTAACATTAACCCTGTCATAACCTTCTAGAAGGGCTAAATCATTCGCAAAATCAATATTTGGGGTAACGTCTAAGGTAAAACAAGCTGCTTTAACATCAGAGTCAGGTACAGAAAAGGTTGCCGCATCACAAGTCAGGTTTTGGGTTTGATTGGTCAAGTAGGTAAAGTTGCCATCGGCACCAAAAGCGATATCCATTGTGCCTGCCACTGCAACTGATTCTCCCTCTTTTGCCGCGTATGCATAGTTTTCAGGCCCTTCGGGTTGAATGTCTAAGTCGATGACTTGAAGGTGTGTTGTACGGCTATCGCCTGTACCGCCTGCTTTGAGTAGGTAGTAGTAGACCTTACCCTGATGAATATAAACAACACCTTTTTGGAATTTCATGCTGTCCGTCGGTGCATGGTAAACGCGGGTAAAGTCATTCGTGCCGCCTTTCGCTTGTTCAATAAATGGGCGACCATCTTCTAGCCCAATAATATAAATATTGTTGCCTGCTGCATAAATTTCTGCTGCATTTGGGAAGTCAGTCTTGTGAATAAACTCACCTTTTCCGCCTACTTGATAATGGTGGGAGTAAATGGTTTGAACATTTTTGTTGTTTACTCGCTCACTGACTCGGCCAATCATGTGAACATCACCATTGTCGGTTACAGCCCAATCAAATCCTCCTGTAATACTGACTTGGTCTTTATCGGTCGCATGAGGGATCAGTGTACTTTGATCAAAAACGAGCGCATCGTCTGGCGCAACAAATGGGATATCGATTGATTCACCTTGGTAATTTTTCCAATCAGTTGCACCGGTCGGGTCGTCTGAGTAGGCGTAGTACATGCCTTCATTAGCGTAAAATTTATCCGGCCTGTTTAAACGTCGTTGGAAGCCCACTCGAATTTTACCGTCTTGATATTTGATGATGCCATAAATGCTCCAATTTTTTACATCTCCTTTATTGCCTGCGCCAAGCACGTTTAAGCTTTTGAAGCTGCCCCATTTTTTTTGTTCGGGCTCATATTTGTTAAAAACAATTCGCCCATCATGCGAGGAGCCTTGACGCATATGTAAAAATAAATCGCCTTGATCATTTTGGAAAAAATTTGGATAGCTTAAACGACCAAAAGCAGCATCATTTCTGATTCCTGTCATTGTCACATGATTATAATCATTAGCACCTTCGCTGGTTGCGCTGGTATCTTTTACAAATTGTGCGAGGGTAAAGTCATCATCTGCAACCGTGGCAGCACCCTCAACAGAATAAGCGTAGCGGAAGTAGTCATTTTTAAAGCTGCCGTTGCCGCCAGTGTCTTTGCCTGGGGTATAAGCATGCATATCAAACAATAAATGAATGGTTTCATCTTTTGGGCTAATCGCTACCGATATTACATTGTGGGTTTCACCAATCCACCAACGACCTTCAAAACCTGTATGTTGATGCGGGAACTCGATATCGACTTTTTTTCCGGTTTTCATGTTATAACGGGTTAACATCATGTGGCGGTCTAAAATGCCGCCCCGGTACCAAGTCATAAATACATAATCTTTATATACTTTAATGGCATCTCCATGCGGTACTATCGAGCGGCCATAGGCATAATCCATTTTTTGCCCTTCAACATAACTCGAATTTCTTGCTTGAGTTACCGACTTTTTTTCACCATCAAAATATAAACCTTGGTCGGTTACTTTGATATCAGTTTCTAGCGTCACAGCGGCAAAACTGTTGGCGGTAGATAAACCTAGCAAGCTAAGGGCTGTGAGTATTTTTGTCCATTTATGCGTTTTTTTATGGTTCTTTGTGATTATATTCATAAGCTTCCCTTTGTTATTTATTCTATTTTTATTAAATTCAACGATTGTCGATAGGATCTATTAGATAAGGTGAGCAACAGGGGGATTGATACCCCCTAAAGATTGAAAAAAGAGAATGGTAATCTTGCCTAATCTCATATTGGTCTCTTAGGAGGTAAAATTTCGTTGATTCAGAATAGAGGCATAAAAATGCCTCTATTTGAACTGGATTGAGCTCAAGTAAATTTATCGTTGAGCTGTGACCAACCAGTGGCCAGGCTGAACTTCAAACTTAACGTATTTGTTGTCTTCACCGGCCAACTTGATGCCAGAAATGGATGCTGTCAATTGGCCGTTTTCCCATAATTTTTTGCCATTAACCATGATGGTTTGAATTGCAAAGTATTGCTTGGGAACTCCTATTATTGCAGTGGTGTTTTCTGGAGAATCAATTTCAATTTTTACTGTTTGCTGGTCTCGCTGTATTTCAAAATCAATATCACCTTGAACGCTTGGAACGAATTGCTTAACCCGTTTAAAATGCGCCATATTTGGCATGACTTGATAGCTTTCCCATGCGACAGAGGTCGGCGCGATACCCGCAATATGTTGGCTAAGTACCGTACTAGGCGCATTCCACGCGTGATTTTCAGTCCCACCGCTAGGTAGATATTCGGCAAGAGTAGATAAGGCCTGATTATCAACTTGCTTAGCGTAACGAGTTTTCATCCGTTGCAGTGCATCTTCGTATCTGCCAGCTATTGCCATAGCGTTGTATACCATCCACTCAAAATGTGGGCTTGCAAAATGGTTTGGAATTAAAACATTATCTACGATTTGTTGGTATTGTTCAGGTTTGGCTAACCCAAATAATATCGCGATTGCATTGGCACGGTCGTCCTTAAATTTGTTTGGGTTACTACTAAAATAACCATTTTGCCAATAGTGTTTTTGGTAAGCCTGTTTAATTGAGTTTATTCGGTGAGAGTATAAGCCTATATGAGTATAGTCGCCGACAGCTTTTGCCATTTTTCGTGCTGATACTAGCGCACTATAATAGAGAGCATTTTGGATAACATCATAGTCAATGGTGTCTTGCGGCCCCCAATCTGTCCATTTCCAATCACCTGTTCTAAAGGTTGCTAATCCGTTGTCTTTTATGCCCCACAAGGTTAAATATCTGTGGACGTAAGGGTATGCAAATTTCAGCGTTTCTAAATCACCTGTATTGTAGTAATAATGCCAAATACCTTGCTCAATAAACTGCAGGCTTTGTGCTGGTAATTCTCTAAAACGACCAGGACCTAAACCGGCAAAAATACCAGACTCTGAATCACTGAATGCTAGAGTAACTTTGATTGCTTTTTTAAGTAAATCGCGTCCCGGTTTGTCCATAGAATAAAATAGGTAGCTGGCTTGGTCGGCCACATCGCCAATCCATAAACCGCGCTCTCTATCTGGCGTATCCATAAAGTTGTCCCGCGCGCATATGTAAAGCGTATTTTCAGCCATTTGCCAAATGCGGCTATACCACGCATCATCAGCCTCGAAGTGACCAGGCGTGGTTCCTACACCTGTCCAGCGGTATTTCAATCCATGCACTTTTACCCCTTTCGGAATGCGATATTCTATGATACGGCCGTTTAACCAAGAATAAGATTCGAACTGTTGACGACCTGCTTTAGTCGTATAGAAGGTCTCAATGGTATTTAGGCGCATATTCGATTTAATATGAATCTGTTGGCCTGCTTTGGCTTCTATGTCGAAGTAAGGGGTGAAGTTCTTATTGAAGTCGAGTTTACACTTTATGGTTTTTCCATCGCTGATAAATGGAAACTTACTTTCGGGGTAATTCTCACAATTGGCTAAACCATAGTTGTTAAGTGGCGGAATTTCGCTGGGATACAGCCCAAAAAATGGTGGGCGAGGTGGTTGGCGTTTTATTCTCGGGGTTTGCCAGTCTGAGTCATCATAACCCGGCATGTACCAAGCTTTATTACTCCAGTCGTTTAGGTCTTTTCTTGCGTCGTATTTAACACTCCAAGCGGCGACTCGGTATGGTGATTTTTTGATTACTTTTTTGTCGTAAGCAGGGTGGGGCAGAACCTTCCAAGAACTGTCAGTTGCAATAACGTTATCACCTACGTGAGCTTGGAAAATAAAACCTCCTGTATTTGACGATATGTAGGTACCTTTTTGTCCGTTATCGCCATAGTACCAAGCCAATGCAGCAATGGTATTTTTACCTTTTTTTAAGTAACGGCCAATATCCACTTGGTCGTAATATTTATTCGAAGCAATTGGGTAAAAATCGACTCGTGGTGATGGTTTAACTGGGCTCGGTCCACCAGTGTAACTTCCTTCAAACACCACTAGTTGACCATTTATCCATAACCAATATTTAGTGTCAGCACTGATGTAGGCGGTACTATTTTGTCCTACTGATTCTAAGTTAACTTCTTTACGTATGACTACCCACGAGTTAGGGTCGGTAAATCGTTCTTTACTCCAAATCCACTCTGCTGTCCATTCTACAGCCAGGGTTGGGTTCGATAAAAATATCAGGACCACCGCGAGTAATTTCGCGAATAGATTAGAATTTTTCATTTTTATTCCTAATTAACGGTATTAACAGTTCGTTATTAGGAAAAGGCATCAAGCTGAAATATTGATACCTTTAAACATTACTGACTAGTTAAGTGGCTGAATTTGTATTGTTCTGAACTGGGTGGGGTGTGTTTCAGCTTGCAATGCGATGTGGCCTGCTGTGAGCTTGAGTGGGTTGCCTGCTTGCAGCCATTTAGCGCCGAGAGGATCGGTTGGATCGATTTGTAACTCGTCGTACTCGAGTACTAATTCGCCGTTTATAAAGTGTTTTACTTTGCCTGAACTATGAACCTCTGCTTCAAACCAGACCCACTGTTCACCGTGGAAAGTCGCTGAATTTGATTTAATGCAGTGTTTAGTTATCAACTGGCCATCTTTAACGATATTGGTGCCAGGTGAACAGAAGTTGCCAGTGTTGCGTGGGTTATTGCCGTCACCGCCTAATAACTGCGATTCACCTGATATTGGAAAAGCTTGGTCTAATTCCATGCTTTGCGGTGATTGAGAATGCAACATAACGCCGTTATTTCGGTATGCCCAAGCAAGTTTTGGGTTGTCGGTCAGTTGTTCGCCAATAAAGCGGTATTCAACTCGAATTCTGTAGTCGGAATAGACACTATTGGTAAAGATATGGCCAAATAGTCCAGCTTCATCTGCTTGCCAATTGTCATAATTGACGGTGAGCAAGCCATTTTCTACTCTAAAGGTGTTGTTGTAGTTTTCACCAACCGGCTTGTTTTTGAATTTTATGGTCCAGCCATCTAAGTTTTCGCCATTGAATAAATTTACCCATTGCTGCTTGGCTGCTTGATCTGGTGTTGTACTACATGCGGTAAGCACTGTAAGTGACATGGCTAAACTAGCTGCAGCGACGATATTTAGCTTCATAAATTGTTCCCTTGTTTAAATAAAATTGACACCTATTTCAATAAAAGAGCATCGATGGGGTGCTCTTTTACCTCGCTTGGTTTAGCTGTTATCGATACTTTTTGCGTATCGCCGCTAATATCAAGATTAACATCAATAGTGGCGTTGGTGTGCCACCCGATGACTCACTTTCGGGTTCTTGAGGTGTGCCATCATTGTTTGAATTGTCATTATCGTTTGCTTTTGCTGTCACTGTAAGCGTAATGCTTGCTTGCCCAGTTTGCCCTTGGTTATCAGTTGCAATTGCTTTGAGTGTATGAGTACCAACTGGCAAATTTAGCAGCTCTTGTTGGAAAGCTGTAGTATGCCCCCAATTGTAAGGCGCTGTGGTGTCGCTACGAATTAATTGGTCGTTGACATACAATGCTACTTGACTGATTTCGCGTGTTGCGACTGGTGAGCTAGCCACCGCACTAACAGACAAGCTGCTATATCCTTCTTCAAGGTTTAGATTACTTTGCTGGAAGCTAACAATTGGTTTTGATTCCATGACTTTTAGCGGGATACTTGCTTGCGCGGTGTCGCCGTTGCTATCTGTTACGACTGCTTTTAAAGTATAGTCACCCGCGCTTAAATTGGTTAATGCGCTATTTGTTTGAGTCCATTGGTAAGGTTTTTCATCGTCAATTGAAACGAGTTGGTCGTCTATGTACAAGCTGACATTGGTAATACTGCGTTGCGCATCGGGAGTGGCTGCTTCTACAGCGACATTGACGTCTGTGTAGCCAGTGTCTAGGGTAATCTCCGATTGTGTAAATTCAACTGTAGGTACAGGTTTTACCACATTTATAGTCATAAATGCTTCAGCTGTTAAACCCGTGTTGTCTATGGTAACTGCTTTTACTGTATGTGTGCCAACTGGTAAAGTTTGCAGTTTAGCGTCTTGCTCTGACCATTGATATGGCGCAGAGGTTAAGGTAGAAACTAACTCGTCGTTGACGTATAAGGCTACACTATCAATGGTGCGAGATGAGTCTTCCACAACCGCTTGTGCAGAGATAGATAGAGTTTGGTAGCCTTCAATCACAGTTTGTTCTGTTTGATCAAAGCTTACGGTGGCTTTTTCTATACCTAAGTCAATCACCTGTAAATGTAAGGGGCGTTGGGCTCCCGAGCCATTTTCCATCAGGTAGTAAAAAACTTTGCCATCTTTTACATTGACAACCCCATGTTGAAAATTACCTGATGTTGCCTCATACACTCGGGTAAACTCGTTGGTGCCGCCTTTAGCAACTTCCACATACGGTTTCGAATTGCTCAGGCCAATTATGTATATGTCATTACCAGATGTATAAATGTTCGATGCACCGGCAAAGTCGGTAGAGGTTATAAACTCGCTGGCACCCGCTGGTTTGTAGGTATGTCCATAAACGGTTTTATTGTTTTCAAGATCTTTGGTTTTATGAATAAAGTGAATATCGCCTTTAGCGGTGACTGTCCAATCGAAACCATCGACAATACGTACTTTGTTCGCTTGTTCAGTTTCAACTAAGTTGCCTGGTTCATAAACAAAAATTTCATCAGAGTCTACCAAAGGCCATGTCATGTCTTCGCCTTTGTGATTTTTCCAGTCACCTAACCCATCAGGGTGATCTGAATACGCGTAATAGATCCCATTTTGGTACAAGTATTTGTCGTTGTTATTACTGCTACGTTGCTGAAAGCCGACGCGAAGTTTGCCGTTAATATACTTCATAAATCCGTACAAACCCCAGTTGTATGCATTACCATGGCTTTTTTGGGTTCTGTAGTTAAACGGCGTAAATGTACTCCACTTTTGTGTAGCCGAATCGTATTTATTAAAATAGTATGCGCCATTGTTATTGCCCCCCCAACGCATGTATAGCAGGAGCTCACCATCTGGTGTTTCATAAAACTTGGGGTATGTGAGAGAGGCAAAGTTTCTTTTATCAGCCAAATCACCTGTCATGGTTAAATGCTTGTAATCATTCGGACCTTCGCTTACTTCACTGGTGTCTTTGACAAACTGTTTTTCTAAGGTAAATTCCTCATCGGGCGCTTCAGCTGCGCCAGGTACGCTATAGCTATAACGAAAGAAATCGTCTTTGAATCTATCGTCATCAAATTTTGCTTGTGAAGGGTTGTCGTACACACTGGTGTCATCATAAGCATGTAAATCGTACACCATATGAATGGTGCCATTTTTGGGGCTAATAGCTAAACCAATTGTATTGTGCGATTCACCTATCCACCAGTTGCCCTGAAAACCGTTGTGTTGATGAGGAAATTCAATGGTCTTGATACTGCCTGTTTTGCTGTTGTAACGTGTTAGCATGACGTGACGGTCGTCTTTCCCGCCGCGATACCAAGTCATAAATACGTAGTGTTTGTATGTCTTTACCGAATCACCATGCGCAGATATGCTGCGACCAAATTTGTAGTGGTATTGGCTATCCGTTTTCATTTGTGAGGTGCTTAAACCAGCACCGTCTATATCTGTACCATCAAAGTGTAGAGCATTGTCGGCAATTTTGGTGGACGATTCTAAAGTAACCGCAGCGTTTGAGACTGCGGCTGTCATCAAAAATAAACCTGCGCCACAACTGGCGAGTATTTTATTTAAGCGCGGAGAAGCGTTACTCTTAATGATCATTGTATGACTACCTTTGTTACTTGATTGTTTTAGGGACTGACCCTAACTTGCAACTATTCTATCACGTTTTTACAAAGGTTTTCACAAATAATCATAAATGTTCAAATGTGGTCTTTATGAGGAACAGCTATAGTGGCTGATCCCGCCTATGCCAAATAGTTCTGTTGGTCTTAATCGGTAGAATTGCTTTTCAATCTCTTCGGCTTGTTCATCGTATGGGTTAGTTAACACTTGCTGCAATTTGCTTATTAAGCTGTAGTCACCTGACTCAGCTTGTTGATAGGCCGGCACAACTAACCACTCCCGCCAAGTGTATTTAGGGTTAATGCCCTTCATATGCGCACTCAACACAGTTGGTTCGGCCGCTACTTTTGTTTGAATTTGCCATTTCTCTAGCCAATTAATCCATTGTTGTTTAAGTTCTGCGGTTGCGGATTGGTAAAAGCTTATTTCCAAACTTGAGATATCTTGCGGCACTTGCGACAGTTGGCGGAAAAACATATTGTAGTCGACCGACGTCTTCACCATAAGTTGCAGCAGTTCAATTAACAATTCTGAATTGTATTGCGCTAATCCGAGCTTTTGTGACCACATTTTTTCTAATTTTTGTTGCATTATCGGTTTGAACTCAGCACAAATTTGTTCAAGTTGCGCCAATGCTTCAGGGGTTGATTGCAACAGTGGTTCTAAGCTTCGGCAAAACATTTTGTAGTTTGCCTCTGCTGCATATGGCTGATTTAAAAAAGCAAAATGTCGACCTCCACCAGTCCAGGGTTGAAACATAGGCTCAAATAACTCACAAAAACCAAAAGGGCCATAATCTAGGGTGTAGCCGCCTGCAGCACAGTTGTCACTGTTGAAGTTTCCTTGACAAAAACCAACCCTCAGCCAATTTGCAATTAAGTCTGTAAGTCGATTGCGAAACGCTGTCGCAAGCTGGATAACTTTATCTGCCAAAGCTAATTCGGGACTTATTTGTGTATGATATTCACGGTCAATTAGATGTAAGACGATTTGTTCCAGTTCTTTTAGCGCATTATCATGCTCGTTTACCAGAGCTCGGCGCGCAAATAACTCTAATTGGCCAACGCGCAAAAACGAGGGTGCAACTCGGGTTGAAATGGCGACTGGATTTGCAACCATGGTTTCAGGATCGATGGATTGTGAATCGGCAAAGTACCAAGGGCGGTCGACTTGTTCTGTTTTCGATACATACAAACTGAGTGAACGAGACGTTGGTATACCCAATGCGTGCATATGCTCTTGGGCTAAAAATTCTCTGACACTAGAGCGTAACACCGCACGGCCATCGCCTCCACGGCAATAAGGAGTTCGACCTGCACCTTTTAGCTGCATTTCCCAACGTTGGTTGCGCGTGACCAATTCAAGTACCGATATTGCACGACCGTCACCATAACCATTGCCAGTTCTAAATGGACACTGCTGAATGTACTCAGTGCCATAAATTGACAGCGCATAGCCAGTAGCCCAGCCTATTTTTCGCATGGGTGCTGGGAGTTGTGATACATCACCGCTAAATAGCTGAGCAAAACCTGGATCTTGCGCTAATGCCTCATCAAAACCGAGTTCTTCAAACAAAGTAGCGCTATGTGCAATATACTCAGGATTGGCCAGCGGTGTGGGTTTTACTGGCACATAATGGCCAGAAAAAACTTCACGTGGTTGGTGATCTTCACCTGAATCTGTTGAATCAGGATCGGCGGATAGAAAGTCAAGCAGTGAGTAGTCTGCTAGTTGAGCAAGCTCGGCTAGATTTGTCACTTTGGTTTGGTTATTCATGGCGTCTAATTAACTTTATTGAAACATTGAATGTCAATAAGGTTAGTAGACGCCATCAGAATGTTATTTGCAAATTTTACTCGCGGTTGTAGTCAAAATTCCACTCGTCGATAAAAGAGCGCGTGCGAGAAGAATCCATCAGCTGTTCTGCTTTAGCAACGATCTGTGGATATTTTGCCGCAACATTGTTTGTCTCCGACGGATCGAGTTTTAAGTTGTATAGCTCAACAGGTGATATTGCACCCTGTTTAGTATTATAGAAACGTACGGCTTTCCAATCACCATTTTGCTCATCGCGAATGCGAACCGCTTGTGAATGGTAGCCATTCTTGCGGTGGAACTCCCAATATAAGCTTTGGTGTTTTGGCTGGTTAGTTTGATCTAATAGTGTTGGTAAAAATGAGATACCGTCGGTTGGAGTTTTTAATTTTACTTGAGCGAGATCGGCCAAAGTCGGTAAAACATCCCAAAATGCACTGACATGATCAGTTGTTTTGCCTGCGGCAATTTTACCAGGCCAACGAGCGATAGTTGGCATGCGAATACCGCCTTCATATAAGTCACGTTTGTAACCTCTAAACTCAGCGTTGCTGTCAAAGAATTCCATATCAGCGCCACCTTCAGGGCTTGGTCCATTGTCGCTGGTAAAGATAACGAGTGTGTTGTCGTCAATGTTTAGCTCTTTTAATAATGCGGTTACTTGACCCACACCTTGATCTATATGGCTGATCATTGCAGCACGGGCCGCTCGCGGTCTTCTTTGTGGTAAATAGGATGAGTTGACACCATAAGGCGTTTCTTCAAAATCATATTGGTCTATAGCTTCCTCAGGTGCTTGCAAAGCAGCATGTGGGCCTGCATATGCTAGATACAAAAAGAATGGTTTATTCTTATGCTCTTTGATGTACCTGAGCGCATCTTGAGTCAAACGTTCTTGAGCAAAGTCTTCTCGTAAATACGCTTGGTAGCTTGCAGGGTCGTTAGGGTCGACGCCTTCTGGCAATGACTGATGCGGATGAACAAACTCATTATCTAGCCCAAACCATTGCTCATTTTTCCATAAATGGGTTGGGTAGTGATTATGCGCTTGTTTTTGGTCAAGGTAACCAAAAAAGTAATCAAAGCCTTGTTTGGTTGGAACACCATATGAATTTGGTCCACCTAACCCCCACTTGCCAATGAGAGCTGTGTGATAACCTGCTTTTTGCATGACAGTGCCCAGCGTGGTGGTGCCAGGTTTTAATGGCATTTGTCCGTATTCTCGTTCGTCGGTAAAATCACCTAGCTCAAAGTTGCCGCGTATTTGGTTATGGCCTGAATGCAAGCCAGTCATTAACGCCGCTCGTGATGGAGCACACACTGTACTGCCTGCATAATGTTGGGTAAATAGTAGCCCTTGATGCGCCAATTTCTGTAGGTTGGGCGTGCGAATTTTTTGTTGGCCGTAAGGTTCGATATCACCAATACCCAAATCATCAACGATTATGTAGATAACATTGGGCTTGTTAGCTTGACGTTCAGTTGTGGCGCAACCAAGCTGGGTGAATAGACACAATATTGACACCAGCATGATGACCAGCTTGGAAGTAAGGGTATTAAACATTGAAATAAACTCCAATTGTTAGTTTTAATTATTTTTTTGTTGGCTGCAGCAGTCTTTTGGCTGTCAGCTCTGCGGTAAATTTAGCATCGTATTTGGGATTTAACTGCTTAGGTATGGGTGCTTTGATTGAGTTACGCCACTGCTCAAGCGCTTGTATTAGCTCTGCGGTTACCTTTGGTAAATGGTTTGCCAAGTTAACATGTTCGCCTAAGTCGTTGTCTAAGTCGTACAGCTCGTAACTATCATCTTCAAAATAATGATGTAGTTTCCATTTTCCTTGGCGCATTGTCGTGCCGGGACGAGTTCTGAATAATGGATCTTTACTTTGGTCGGCCTTAGGATTGTAGGCCTGTAAATAAATCGGAAAGTGCCAATATAAATTACGCGACTTGATTGGTTTATTCGCTAACCATAACTCAGATAAATCAACCCCATCTAATACTTGGTTATTGACGTTTGCACCTATGATTTTGGCAAAACTCGGGTAGAAATCCGCATTGATTACTGGAGTAGAGTCAACTTTTGCAGCAATTTTTTTCGGCCATGAAACGATTAAAGGTACACGTGTTCCGCCCTCGTAATAACTCCCTTTGCCACCACGCAGTGGATCTTGATAAGCAATTGATCGAATGCCACCATTATCTGAGGTAAAAATCACCAAGGTGTTATTGAGTAAATTTTGCTGTGATAAGTTGCGCATGATACGACCAATATTGATGTCCATCAGTTCAACCATTGCCGCGTAAGTTGCATGACGGTTATTGCGGATTCTTGGGTGGTTTAAATATTTTTCTTTAACAGAATCTATGGCTTGCAGTGGTGTGTGCACTGTGTAGTAAGGCAGGTAAGCAAAAAAAGGTTGATGTTTTACCTTTGATATCCACGACAATAATTCACTAGTAATGCGGTTGGGTAAATATTCACCATCAGGCCCGTCTGTCAAGAAAGGCATTTTGTAAGGGCTAAAATACGACTTAGGGTGGCCTTTTAAATGCCCTGCAACATTATGATCAAAGCCTTGAGTTCGCGCATCTTCACCTAAATGCCATTTACCAAACGAGCCTGTAGTGTATCCAACTGACTTGAACATTTCGGCCATGGTTATGATCTCGTCCGCTAAGATGTCTACATTGGGTTCAGGGATTAATTTTCTGGTTTTTGCGTTGCCGCGTGCAGAAGGTGAAACTGTGTAAACACCATGGCGTGGAGCATATTGCCCACTCATCAGTACTGCGCGGCTAGGGGCACAGTTTGCAGCGCCGGCGTAAGCATCGGTAAACACCATGCTTTTTGCTGCTAGCGCATCAATGTTAGGCGTTTGGAAAACGCCACTTCGGTCGTTGTAACCCACATCGGCCCAACCGAGGTCGTCAACCACTATCAACAACACGTTAGGTTGCTGTATTGATTGGGCGTGGATTGTGGCTGTTAAAAACAGCAGCATCAAGCTGATTGCCGCCGTGAGTACTCGATGTATTTTCATCTGTTTTACTGAATATGTTTGATATACTTAATAGTAAAGTCACAAAGTTTTAAAATTGATACCCCTCAGTCTGAAAAAGGCCAGAAAAAAGTCAGAAAAAGGGTGTAATGGCCTAATCTAATTCTTATCACCTGCGGCCTATGATTCATTTCACAAATGCACTTAAATTATGATTAGGGGGTAGTAATTTTCTAAACCAATGACTCTTGTATGTACAAATTGAATTTTAAAACTAACAAAGCACTTACAGGAGTCATTAGGTGAAATTTCCGGTCAAGCTGTGGTGACAGATATTGACTCGGGAGAAGCCGCTTTTAACACGTCTTCTACTGCTCAATATGGTAACTTTACTATCACTGAGCAGGGCAGTTGGACATATGACCTTAATCCTGAACATGAAAAATTTAAGGCTTGGACAAGTGAATCAGATAGAGCAGCTGACTCAATTACCCTCAGCTCAGTAGATGGCACGACAGCCAAACTGGTTATCACTATTAATGGGGTTGATAAAACCACTCACCAACCAACTGATGGGTTAATTTATTTAAATGAAGAAAAGCTCAGCCAAGCAAAAAAATCGCTTGAATCAAAACAAGCTGAATATCTGGATACTTATCAAACGCTTATTACATCGGCTGATAAAGAATTAACTAAACCCGTTGATCCTGTTACCAATAAGATTTTGATTGCCGCCAGTGGTGACATTCACGATTATCATACCATAGGCTCTTATTACTGGCCTGATCCAACCAAGGATGACGGTTTACCTTGGATTTACAAAGATGGTGAATTTAACCGAAATAGCACAGGCCCAGCTACAGATTGGACCCGGCGCAAAGAAATGCTTGAGTCGTTCAAGTAAATGGCTTAAGTAAGCATGGTCAGGGCAACTGTTATTGTTACCCTGACGGTATGTGTTTACTGCAGTGAAAATTGATCAATATTGGGACCGCTGTTGCCCATCGTTTTAAACTCGATGTGATTCGCGCCTTTCACTAACTTAAATTCAGCAACGGCCTCTTCACTCCATTTGCTATCCCAGCTACCCGTTGGCTCGAATTTGATAACCGTCGCTTTTTCGCCATTGATATAAATAGCCAATGGACGTTTAGAGCTTTTATCATTGTGGGTATAGCGAAAAACGGCTTTATATATGCCTTCTTCTCCATCATTTTCATGATACCAGTACATGCTACCTTCTTTATCATTGAAAGTGCTATAGGCGCCGCCATGAACCCCATGGGCATTTGTAACAGCTGCCGCGCCGCCTTGATATTCAGCGGCTTCACCTTGCATAGACAAGCCACGACCCACCCACATTTTAGCCGAATCTTCATCGCCCCAAAAAAGGCCCACACCTTTGCCAAAGCTTTGTTCCATCGTTATTGCTAAGCGGCCATTGACAAATACTTTGGCATAAACTTTGTCTCCATCTTTAACATTAAAGGCTTGTTTATACCTCTGCATCTGTTTAGCGTAAGGCTTGTTAATGGTATAAAAGACTTCAATTTGTTGAGATTGCTGACGAGCCGCCTCAGTTAAGGGCACACTCTGCACGCTGATTTCGACGCGGTTAGATAAACGCAGTGCTTCGTCACCAACAATGGCACCTATGGTTGCGTACTCTGCAGCTTGTGGATATTTGATTTCTACAAAAGCGCGATTTTTACCCATAAATAGTGGGCGGAAGTTAGCTCGAACGCGATTAGTATGCTCATAAGGTGAGCCATTTTCTAGTGCTTTTACTTTTACCCCATCGGTGAAATCGTAATACACATTATGTGCACCATATGGATAAAAGTTTTGTTTTTCATCAACGGATTGTGAGCTGATCACTTTTGCGGTATCAAACCCTGACTCAGCGTCAAATACTTCAACCGTGTGTTTTAAACCTGTAGGTGCGCCAGCGGTTTTAAGTGATTTTTCCATGACTTTTTGGCCATTTTTGTAACCTATCGCGGTTAATGTGCCTGGCTGCCAAGGGACCATCCATTCACATTGCATTTCTTCAGCGCGACGCCCAGGTTTATCACGGCCAAGTGATTTGCCGTTTAAAAATAGCTCTACTTCATCTAGGTTTGTGTATACCCAAACTGGAATTTTTGTGCCTTTAGCCATAGTTGGATGTGTCCAGCTTGGCAAAATGTGCATCGCAGCTTCATCTGACCATTGGCTTCGATAAAAGTGGAATAAGTCTTTTTTAAAGCCGGCTAAATCGAGTGCGCCACCCATAAAGGCGATAAATGGCCAGCCGCCATGTGCTAAACCCGCTTCACCGTGATAGTCAAATCCTGTCCAGCGAAAATGACCTGAATGGTGGGGAAGGTCACGCGCCATTTCCCAGTTTTTACGGGCACTAATGCGTACAGTGGCGTTATCGTACGATGAGTTTAGGTGTTGTTTTTGGTTGACCCAGTCTTTCGGATCTTTCCAATCGTAGAAGAAAATTTCTTTATCCGTGATGTTCGGTAAGTCAAAAGTGTTACTTTTGGGTCCGTCTCGCCACCAAGTTTGTGTGCGGTAATAACCGCGGGTTTGCCATGTGTGAGGGGCTTCGGTTGAAACAAATGGGCGCTCAAAACGGCGTTTAAAGAAGCTTTTACCTTCTGATCCGCCGTTTATCCCAACCACATCCATGCCTTCTTTGTTAGTAGAGCCTGAGGTGACTAAGCGAGTTGGATCAAATTCTTTAACGGCTTTCACTAACTCGGGTGCAATATCACCATGTGTTTCATTCCCGACACTATAAATAATGATTGAGGGATGGTTTCGGTTTCGAGTGACCCATTCTTTTAAATCGGTTTTCCACCATTTGTCAAAATGATGAGCACCATAATCGTGTCTTGCTTTTTGTTTCCAGCCATCAAAAATTTCATCCATGAGCATGATCCCTAGCTCATCGGCGAGGTCATAAAACATGGGTGGATAAGGGTTGTGGCCTAAACGTATGGCATTGACGCCCATATCTTTTAAGAGTGATAATTTCCAACGCAATAATGGTTTAGTCCAGGCACCACCGACAGGGCCGCCTTCGTAGTGTTCAGCAACGCCTTTAATTTTAACGTTTTTACCGTTAATCCAAAAACCTGTATCCCTTTTCCAAGCGATTTCGCGAACGCCGAAATGGGTATTGTTAGTATCAATTATTTTACCCTTATGTAAGATATCAACAGTTAAATTGTAGAGGTAGGCGTCATGTGGGTTCCAACGCTTGGCATTTAAGATCTCAAATGCAAATTGGTACTTATTTTTTTGCTGAATATCTGCCAGTGACAATTTATTTGATATGACTTTTGAACCTTGTTGATCTGTGACCCGATAACGTACTTGGTAATCATTGGCTCGGCTGATATTTTTACTCAATTCAAATGCGGTTTGAACTTGGGTATGTTTGCCAACAACGGGTGTTTGCACAAACAAAGAGTTGTGTTTGATATGAGTCGGGTCAACGACAAGCAACTTAACTGGCGCATAAATGCCACCCGGGTGATACCAACGAGTTGAGGGTTGAAGTTCGTTGTCAACGCGCACGCTAATGACATTAGTATCTTTATTTAAGTGCTCGGTTATATCGTATTGAAAGCTAATATAACCGTAAGGACGTTTGCCGAGCAGTTCACCATTTAGCCATACTTGGCTATTCATATACACGCCGTCAAACTGGATAAAAACTCGTTTACCTTGCCAGCGTTCATCAAAAACAAAGTCTTTGCGGTACCAAGCTAAACCACCACCATGATTACCACCAAATTGTTTTTGTGAGCCATCTTTGCTTACACCCTCTTCGAAGATGTAATCATGTGGCACATCTAATATAGTCCAGCCACTATCATTGTGTTGTTTATTTTTATAAGCGGTATGATCACCGAGTTTAAATTTCCAATCCTGATTAAAATTAATCTCATGTCGTACTTGTTGGCTAGCAGCATAGGCGTTATTCATTGCCAAAGCACTGACCAGCAGCATGAATAGCAAGCCAGCTTGCTGGCAAAGCCAAGGTATTGAGCGGACTGATTTCATTTTTTATGCCTCATTGTTGACGTAAATATTTTGTTTTAGATGGCTATCGCGTCGAGCTATTGTGTTTTTCTCGGCGAATAGTCAAAGTTCCACGCATCCATAAATGAACGCGAGTAGGAAGAGTTCATTAGTTTTTTTGCTTTATTCACCAGATTTGGATGACGCAAGGCTACTGTAATGGTCAACTTTTCCTGTAGAAATTCTAAGCGGCATTTTTCATTTCAATATACTTTTGGTGCGTATTTATGCCCTGTTCCTGATGTTAGGTGGTGGTGTTGTGTTTTGGCATCATAGTAAAAACTACTGCTACACACACCAAGTGCGTTACATAACTCTGTGGCGCCAAAGTCTGGGTGTACTTTCTTCATTTGCTTCATTGTTGCTACATCTGACTTATCCCTTATAGTAGAGCCACAAAGTTTTAAAATTGATACCCCTCAGACTGAAAAAATTAAGGGTGAAAGGTCTATAGATTAATTGAAACGCTGTTGCTCACGCTTGTCTCATTTGACAATACAGTACCATGCCTTACCAAACGGGTAAGGCATGTAAATATACGCAAGGCTACAAACTCACCTTTAGGGTATATTGGCCAGCAGAATAAACCTTGGTAGGTTTGTCCGGTAAAGACACAGTTGCCGTTGAGTTGTTGGGTACTTCAAAATACCATTCAACTTGATTGCCAAAGCGTTTCCAATTGCTGACTATTTTGCCATAGCCTGTTTTATAGCTGACTTCTACCCAGTCTAAGTCTTTTACAAATACTGGTGCTAGCTCAAAATGTTGGAAGCCAGGTGTGTCGCCCTTTGGACGAATCCCTCCTAAGCCTTCGTAAAACCAACCATCGTATCCGCTATGGAACGGGTGGTTTAGTGAACGGCCTGCTGGGTTGCGGCCTTCAGGATCTTTTGCTGGATCCCATACACCTTTACGCTCCCATAAAGTTGTCGCGTTTAGTTTTTCAAATTGCCATTTATAGCCGGGGTAACCTTCTGCGGTGAAGATACCGAAAGCTGTATCTCCATAGCCATAGTCACTTAATGCACGGTAAACATAGGTTTGCCCCAAGGCACCAATAGAACCGTGACCATGCCAATTTTCTAACACATCTTTGTTTAATGCATCGGCGACTGATTGGCGAATTTCTTTTGGTGCTAAGCCAAACCTGAGCGCCATTGCGTCAGCAGTTTGGCTACCATAATGACCCGTTGCAGGGTTATAAAATTCTTTATGATATTGCGCTGCGATACGCTCAAACAAAGCTTGATAATGTTTGGCTTTTTCTGGCTTATTGAGCAAGGTTGACATTTTTGCCATTAACTCAGCGCCATGCGCTAAAAAGCCAGAGGTTGTCATGGTGGGTAGTGTATATTCTGGGTTGCAACGTTTACGGGTCATACCCGGTTTGCGCACAGGGTCGCACCAGTCACCATAGCCTTTGCGCAGCAAATTGTTGGTTAGTTGTGATTCGGCTGCATCCATGTACTCAAGCATACTGTCGTATTGCTCGGCAATAACTTGTAAATCGCCGTGGTGGCGGTAATGTTCCCAAGCAATAATGATTTCAGCGACTGCCCAATCATATGTACCACCATGTGAACGCTTACCCGGTACAACAGCGGGTGCAATATGGCTAGAGGTGGCAAAATCGCCTAAGTATTTTTGCCAAAAGTTTTGCATATCGTAATTGTAGTTGCCAGTAATTAAGGCTGCGTGTGCATCACCAGTCCAACCTGCGCGTTCCCGAATAGGGCAATCCATAGGCACTGACATTAAATTACCTTCGTAACTCCACAATGCCATATCGTGAATGCGATTGAGCAAAGCACTTGAGCTTTTGAACTGGCCAACCACTTCAACATCACTTCGAACTAAATGACCCACTACAGTGTCTAGGTCGGGTTTAAAATCGATACCGGTTAATTCTAAATATCTAAAACCATGCCAAGTAAATACGGGCGACCATGAAGCTTGATCCTGACCGGATGCAATATAAGTATCAACTTGCTTTAACAGCGGTGCGCCACCGCCTGATTTTTGGCTGAGGTTGCCATCTATATCAGCCCATTCGCCATAGCGCATATGCACAGCTTGACCCTGAGCTAAATTGAGCTTAGCTAGGTTTAATGTTGGAATTCCCGTAAAGTTTTGTCCAAAATCAAACACCCATACATTTTTGCGCGGTTGATATAGTTTTATCGGGGTTAGTTTTTTGACAGCTCGAATGGCAGGCAACAATTGCGGCTCCAACTTTTTAGTGGGCCACTCGTTGAGGACCTCGACTGCTTGCCAGTTGGCTAAATTTTCAGGCGCTGTGTTAAGGTTCCAATCTTTAACGGTTTGGTTTGCATCATACAGCTCACCCGAAAATAAACCTTCTTTTAATACAGGCGATGGATGCGACAACCACTGCTCGTTTGATGCAACAATTTGGCTGCTACCATCTGCGTAAGTCAATTCTAACTGAGCAATAAATTTAGGTTGGCCAAAAGATAAGGTCTTTTGTTTCCTTTTGCCTTGCGTCGCATCTGGGTTGGTCCATTTACTAAATGCGATATTTTCATCATACCAGCCACTACCTAAATGCACGGCAATGGTATTTTGCCCACCTGATAATAAATGGGTCACTTTATCTGTGTTATATAAAATACGTTTATCAAAGTCGGTTTGGCCTGGATCAGCGAGTCGATCATCTACTTTTTGACCGTTAATAAAAATTTCATAATAGCCGCCTGCCGTGCTATGTAATTTAGCGCGGACTAAACCTTTATCTTGAACTGTACTAAAACTGTGGCGGAATAAACTGGCGGTTGGTTGTTGTTTTAGTTGCTCAACGACCCCCAATTGCGTTTTTAATTTGCTACCGGTTGCTGGCTCTGTTGCTGCTGGATGAACATTGGCTGCATATTTTATCCAGTTTAAGCGTGCTTCAGTCAAAGCTGCAACACTTGGTTGTTTAACTTGCAACCATTTAGCTTGCCAATCTGATTGGTTAATTAAGCCCATTTCCCAAAACTGAGGTTTGCTCCATTGGCTCGGTTTATCGCGATTAGCGGACCAAACTCGTACTTGCCAAACGGCTTTTTGATTAGCACCCAGTTTTTTGCCTTGATAAGGAATATTGACCGATACACCAGAATTGACTTTGCCGCTATCCCAAAGGTTTGCTTTGCCTGCGGCTAATAGGCTTTCATTACTGGCGACTCTGATTTGATAGGCCGTTTGTGTTTTTACGTTTGCATACCAAGAGAGCCTCGGCATTTGTTGGTGCACATTCAGCGGGTTTATATTGTCTTCCACCAAAAGTTGGCTGGGTTGACTAGCCTTAGACTTTGTATCAGCCGAGGCATTGTCTGAAGGTGCGACTGAGCAAGCGGCCAAACTGACCAGTAAAATCATGTATATCAGTTGCTTTATCATTGTTTAACTACCATTCAAATTATTTAGCAAATCCCAGTGGGTAAAGGCATCAAACTATCGCCTGTATACTAATAGGCACTGAGCCGTAAAATTGATACCTCTTTTGTTGAGTGGGTATCAACTTGATTGCGACCTGACCTTTTCTTAATAGTCAGCACTTGCTATTTCATTGCCCTTACACCAATAAAAATGCAAAAAAGTTCATAAGCAAACTGATTGTTTCGTGATGGCCTAGTATTGTGTGCTGTCAGATTAATCATTCATCAGAGTATGTTTCAATGTACCTAAACCAGCTAAAAACTTTAGTTGTTTGTTCAATTTTGAGTTTGTGTGGAAATCATTATGCTTTTGCGCAAACACAAGCTAAATCTGTTTTTCTTTCGCAAACAAAAGTAACCGACCAAGCCATGTTTTTTAATGGCAATAAAGTGTCGATTAAACATGAAGCCAATAACCCAAATGGCTATGACTATGTATATGGCAATGCACTGTCACCGCATGGCGATTGTATAAAAGTTTATAACGATTATGTGTTTATGACTTGGTACAAAGGTGGTGAAAATAATCGTCACGTCATGTTGTCTCGGCTCAATACCAAAACTGGCAAGATAAAAACCATTCAATTCCCACATAGGCACACAGGTTTTCGAGGCAAATGGTGGTTAGGGGAAACGCACAACACCATAGCTGTTGGCATTAGCCCAAAAAATGACTCAATTCATTTGTTGTACGATATGCATCGCAATGGCAGAGTCCCAGCATTTGCCGACGACTATTTGCGTTACTCCTATACTTTGGCTGGTGCCGCGACAGTGGCTGACGAAGATTTTAATTTGAACTTGTTTGTAAACTCCAAAGCGGGCCACTACAAGCATTTAAGTTTTCCTGGTATCGATGACGTTGACACAACTAAGCTATTAACCTATCCAGCATTTTTTACTGGCGACAATGGCGACCTGTTTATGAAAATGCGCTACGGTTTTTCAAAAAATGGCAAAATGTTATTTGCGCGATTTGATGGCAAAAAATGGCATGGCTACACTGATTTTAACCGCGTATTAGCTTCTGAACACGGTAGTGAATACAACTGGGGGTTATATGGTGATTTTAAGTATGTTGGCGGCAAATTTCGTGTCGCTTTTCAGCGCCGTTCAAAAAATAACACCGACAAATATTTGTACCAAAACGGTATTTATTATGCTTATTCGGATGACCCAACAGGCGTTTCAAACTGGAAAACACCCAGTGGTGAACCCCTTGATATTCCAGTAGCAAAGTCAGAACTGATTAAGATTGCCGAGCCCGGCGATTGGGCTAAAACCACTAAAAAAGATCAAGTTTCTATTGTGCATGGTTTTGATTTTGTAGTCACTGATGCAGGTGATGAACACTTTATTAGCCAAGTAACAGATCTTGAATTCGACAAGGTGACAAATCTGCATACCTTCAGAAAAGCGGGCTCAAAGGACTTCACTACAGTTGAATATAATTTGAGCGGCCAATTATACACATCTAACAATGCGGTATATCTAATTGGCCTAAAAGATGGCCGAGTCAACATCGTAAAAGCTCAAGGTGGGACAAATCAATTCGAACTGATTTATCAACACAAGGCTGGGCCTAAATTTGATAAAGGTGTGCTCTATGTGGCAGATGGCAAAGTTTATTACTATTTAAAACAAGCGCAAGGTACAGGTGATACCCGCACTTTATACCTACAAGTATTTGAACTTAAATAATAAATTTAAAAAGGATAAAAAATGAAAGGCTTGAAAAAATTTGCAGTAGCTGCGTTGGCAGGCGCTGCATTAACCAGTATTGCATCATGTGGTGTAACACAGAAACCGACTAAAGCAACAGCTGAAGAAACTTCAATACCTGCTGCACAATCTGTAATGAATGTAATGGAAAAAGCGGCTAACTGGCAAATTGCACGTACTCAATATATGCCACATGTTGGCCGCGCACAAAAGGGGGCTGAATCCTACGGGCGATGGATCCAAGGTGCTTTTTATGTTGGTTTAGTTGAACTTGCCGAACGTTCACCCAATCCATTTTATGAAACTTGGATGGGTTATGTTGGCAACGCGCATAATTGGAAAATGGGGAAAGTTAAATATTTTGCCGATGACCATGTAATTGGCCAAATGAATCTTTGGTATTACAACCGCCACAAAAATAAAGAAGCGTTAACGCCGGTAAAAGAAACGTTTGATTGGTTAATTGAACAAAACCCAACCAACAGCTTAGAGTTTATTGATGGCAGAAACAAAGACAGAGTTCATAATTGCCAATGGCGTTGGTGTTGGGCAGATGCATTGTTTATGGGGCCGCCAACTTTATTCGCATTGTCGCAAGCAACGGGTGATGAAAAATACACTGAATATGCACATAAAGAATTCCAAGCAACCATTAATTACTTGCTTGATGAAAAAACCGGCTTAGTGTTCCGTGACTCTAGATATTTTGATAAAAAAGGCAAATACGGCGAGCAAATTTTCTGGTCACGCGGAATGGGGTGGGTATACGCAGGTGTCGTTAATTCAATTGAGGCATTGCCTGAAAATCATAAATATCGTCCATATTATGAAAATTTGTTCGTTAAACTCACCTCGGCAATTATAAAGCATCAAAAACAAGATGGCTCTTGGCCAATGTCGTTACTTGCTGGTGAAAAAGACAAATATCCAGAATCTAGTGGCACTGCTTTTTACACTTATGGTTTAACTTGGGGTGTGAACCAAGGTTTATTAGACAAACAAGAATATTTACCAAAAATTTTAAAAGCGTGGAATATTCTTACTTCGTCAGTTCATCCTGATGGCAAATTTGGTTGGGTGCAAGGTGTAAATGATAAGCCTGATGTGGTTGCGTATGAAGATTCGCAATTATACGGAGTAGGGGCATTTTTGCTCGCCGGCTCACAAATGTATGACTTAGCCAGCAAAGCCAAGTAACTACCTGCTGTTTTTTTCGATTTTTGTAATGCCAGACAGGTTAACCTGTCTGGCATTCTATCCAGTCGATTCTGCAGGTAGTGCCTTGGCGCGTGGCTTTTCTTAATAGAGATAAATCAAGATAAATTCGAGAACTTAGATGTTGAATAACTTAAAAACCCTATCGTTAACAGCATTAGTCGGTTTGCTTGCTGCTTGCAGTACAACCCATAAAGCAAGTGTTAGCCAAAACCAACAGAGTGCAGTTCAGGCCCAGAAACAAAATGTCGTAATGATTATTATCGATGACTTGCGCCCGGTGTTAGGGGCTTATGGGGATGAACGTGCACATACACCAAATATTGACGTTTTAGCTAAACAAGGGGTAACTTTTAAACACGCTTATACCAATGTGCCTGTATGTGGTGCGTCTCGCGCCAGTATGTTAACAGGGTTAAGGCCAACCGAAGAGCGTTTTATTGATTACAAAGCAATGGCTGAAAAAGACGTGCCAGGCGCCAAATCTTTACCACAAGTGTTGAAAGAGTCAGGTTATTACACCATGGGTATTGGTAAAATTTTTCACAAAGCGCAAGATTTAGCGGAAGAAAGTTGGAGTGAACCTTTGCAACATTCTGGTTTACCACATGCAACTATGCTGAATCCAGATTCAAAAAATTACCTCAAGGTTAACAAGAAAAAACCTAATCGCCCGAACGGTCCTTGGTATGAAATAGCTGATGTTCAAGACGAAGATTACCCTGATGGCAAGGTTAAGCAAAAAGCATTGGTTGCACTCGAAAAATTAGCTCAAAATGAACAACCTTTTTTCTTGAGTGTTGGTTTTATCCGTCCGCATTTACCGTTTAATGCACCGAAGAAATATTATGATTTACACCCTGAGTCTAAGTTTCCACCGTTTTTTCATCGCCAGCTACCAGAAAATGCACCGAGCTTATTAAAAAGTTCTAATGAGATAAAAACCTACCATTTTAAAGATTATGAATACAACAGCGATGCGTTTCATACCGCTTCGTTACGTGGCTATTATGCTTCCGTTAGTTATATCGATTCTTTAGTCGGGGATGTGGTCAAGAAAATTGACCTGTTGGGCTTGAGCGATAATACCACCATAGTTTTATTAAGTGATCACGGTTTTAATTTGGGTGAACATAACTTTTGGACTAAACATACCATGTTAGATACCGCGCTTAGGATCCCTATGATAGTTGCGGGCCCTTCTATCGCGAAAGGCAAACAAACAGACACATTAGTTGAGCTGATTGATATTTTCCCAACCATTACTGAGTTAACGAATAGCCAACCCCCAGCAGACATTGCAGGTAAAAGTTTAATGTCGGTTCTAAAAGATCCATCCGTTGAGCACAAAACGTATCTCTATAGCCGGTTTAAAGCAGGCGATTCTATCATCAATGGCCAGTTTATATTTACCTCTTATAAAACTGAAACAGGGACACGTGAAGAAATGATGTTCGATTTAAAAAACGACCCGCATGAAACCGTTAATATTGTGCAGCAAGCCAAATATGCACCTATCGCCGCAGAGCTTAGAGCTCGACTAACGGCCTGTATGACAACGCAAAACTGTCAAACTCACTAATAAGAAGGCTCTGCTCGCATCTGAGCAGAGCAAAATATACTCAAGCCAGCAGACTATATTTATATCTAGTGTATTTTCAGTGGTAGAGTTATGTGGTTCGATAAAATATACCAATGTTCAAACAGGCGCAGTCAAAGCAATCCGTTTTATCATGACACTTTCAAGGAAAAGTATGAAGCTAGCTTCTAGATTATGCCAGAGAGTTCAATGCTCGCGAAGTCGATACTTGGATTATTCGCGCTACATATGAAGAAGTTCAAAATTCATAGCTACATCTGTTGTAATTAATATACATGCAAGCAAACAGCAACAACTTAATTTAGTTATGAATAACACATATTGGGGAGCAATGGGTGGTAAAAGTGTCATTGGCGTGAAAGCCGCCGTAATTACTTATATTACGCGCTGATACCAAGCATATGCGTCAAGCCGACACGTGTGCAAGCGTTTAATAAACCCACAGTGCACTTGCTACATCTAATCAAGTCGTTACCACAGCTAGCCGAAATTTTTAACCACACCCACACACGCCTTGTAATTTCCTATCCATTAACTGACTTTGTGGTGTCACAGTTATAGTGTTGTAGGGGATAAATCCACAAAACCAGACTCGCCAAAAAAGGGTTAGGCTGCTTGGATTTTTTTCAATTAGCGCGTTAAAAGATTCAAGCTCGCCAATTTTAATGTTGCATGCTTCTTTAAACACATCGTAAACAAATTTGGAGCAAAACAACTTATTAGAATGGTAATTAAAACTTAAATCATAACAGCCGCCCATGCGCTGCTCGGCGGACTTTTTCAGTTGTTCAACTTGAGCTTGGGTTAGATGTCGTTTTACCCGTTTAATTTCAAACCAGTGGTCTTTAGAGCGTGCAACAAAATCATTGAGTGTTGAATATTTAGCAAAAGGTATTTTGCTTTCAGCAACCCACCATTGGTTATTATTCTTAAATAAAATACCCACGTGTGATGTTTTTGATTTAGTGCCTTTTTGTATTTTTTGGTACAAATAATTTGGGATAGAGGTAAAAATAATATCCCCTTCGCGTAGTTGTTTGGTATTTATATTTATTTGCTGGTTGGCCATTTTGTTATCCTTAATCAGCATTAATTGTTGATAACAAAATTGTCCTGCTAAATAACATATATTGATACTTGATTGCTCTAAGTTGCAAAATGAAATACCTTTGGTGTCAAAATACGTTACCTTGTAGGCGTCAAGGCGGATAAATATGCTGCAAAACCATAAAATTATTGATGCACTAAAACTCCAGCTCAAACACAAGAGCATCACTTACAAAATGATTGCTGAGCAATTAGGGCTCAGCGAGGGGTCTATCAAGCGAATTTTCTCTAATTATGATTTCACCTTAGAGCGGCTCGAAACAGTCTGTCAGCTTGCCGATATTGAAATTTTTGACTTAATTGAGCTTGCGAAAGAACAAACTCTATCGACTGATATTCTGAGCTATCAGCATGAAGCCGAGCTAGTATCAGACGTTAAATTGCTACTAACTGCCCATCTGTTGATAAACAAATGGACTGTGCATCAAATACTTAATCACTATCAAATTGATAAGTTAACTATGGTGCAATTACTCTGTCGTTTAGATCGCATGGACATAATTGATTATTTACCCAATGAAAAAGTGCGTTTAAAAGTGAGTAGAAAGTTTGCATGGATTAAAAACGGGCCAATTCAAAGGTTTTTTCAACAGCATATTGAAAGCGACTTTTTTAATTGTGATTTCAACTCACCCGGCGAAATTAAACTGTTTGTATCTGGTATGTTGACCAAATCTTCGAATAATGAAATGCGGCAAAAAATTAAAAATCTAGCCATGTCGTTTGATGCGTTGCATAAACAAGATGAACATGAATTATTAGAAAACAAATTTGGCACCAGTTTAGTGATCGCCATGCGACCTTGGGACATTAAGCTTTTTCATCAACTGAGAAAGCCTGATACTGATAAGCCTTTTGAGTAAAATTTCCAACTTGCAGTATGTACCAACTAGGTTAGCAGCCTGGTACATTCGCTTTTAGCTAAAAATGAAATTTTTCTATATCAAGTTTAAGCGCTGTTTCATGCTTTTTCAGATCTTCAGTGTCCTTTTGAGTTTCTCTGCC
Organism: Catenovulum agarivorans DS-2; assembly: GCF_000568405.1. GTDB lineage: Bacteria > Pseudomonadota > Gammaproteobacteria > Enterobacterales > Alteromonadaceae > Catenovulum > Catenovulum agarivorans_A. The sequence continues at coordinate 60,998 of NZ_ARZY01000011.1, read as the reverse complement.
TTGTTGAGATATTCTGTCAGATTCATCTTTAATTTCATGCACACGTTGGTTAATTTCGTCTGCTACATTGGTTTGCTCTTCTGAGGCAACAGCAATTTGGTTAGCCATATCGGTGATTTGCTCAAGCTCTTGCTTGATGGTCACGAAAGCTTCGGAACTCCTTTGAACTATTGTAACGGCCTCCGAACCATTGGCCTGCAATAATTCCATTTTGCTCAATGCATTACTCGCACCTTTTGTTAGCATTTCAATTTGGCCTTGAATGAGATCTGTAGAGTCATGGGTGCGTTTGGAAAGCTCTCTTACTTCATCCGCGACAACTGCAAATCCTCGACCCATTTCACCAGCGCGCGCCGCTTCAATCGCTGCGTTCAATGCCAGCAGGTTAGTTTGCTCTGAAATTCCCTTAATCACTTGTACTATATTACTTATCTGGCTAGCTTCTTGGTTTAGGTCGTTTATTAAGTCACTCGTGCTAGCGAGTTCAGCAAATAACGCATCCATTGTCTTTTTACTGCAATGTGCATCTTTTTCACCAGTAACAGAGAGTTCATTGGCTCGTTTAACTATTTCAGATGTCGCTGCAGACATTTTTGCAACTTCATAAATAGTTGCTGTCATTTGATTAATTGCGACCGAAATGCTGTCGGTTGCAGTCTTTTGACTATCAATTAGCTGAATAGAATCACCCATTGAGCCAGATACCTTGTGAGTAATCTCATCCATTTGCAGCATTTTTTGCCGAACGCTGAGTAATGTTTGTTCAAAAGATTCAATCAGTGAGTTAAAGGCCGCAGCCACTGAGGTTAATTCATTATTACCGTTAATTTGCGTGCGTAGTGTCATATCTTTGCTTTCAGCGAGTGCTGCGAAATCGTTTATCATTTGTTTTAACGGTGTGTTTATACTGACAATAATTTTGTAGGACACGATAACCAGCACAGCAATGAGTGCCACTATCACTGATATTGTTTGAGTTACTGCATTTTTTGAGCGGGCTAGAATGTCAGACTTAGTCGACTCTATTTCTTGGATTACATTGTCGACAACTTTATTATATGCGTTTACCAACTGGTCACCAGTTGCTAACCAATCGTTTTTATTGCCGTCAAACTTTTCACCAATTGTATCTGGTTGTACTCGGCGAATTTTTTCGTAAATGTCTTGCGCTTCTTTGAATGAAGGGTGTTTGCCTAATTCTTTTTGGTAAAACTGCAATATTGATTCAGGTGCAAAATTTGCAAAATTGTCTAAATGCACCATTTCTTGGCCAACTTGTCTTGAAATGTTCGCATAAGTGGTAAGAGAAAGCTTTACCGCAGTCACTTCGTAAACATTGCCAATTAGCAACATTAAATAATTTTGCGCGTTAGACAGGCTTTGGTAAGAGTTTGTTAATAAAGACAACTGCTTATTGCTAGCTGAAAGTAAAACCACTTGTTGAGAGCTGCTAATTAGTTTAGACACTATGCTATTCATCACGGCCAACACTGCTGTTTTTTCTCCGGTACCAGAGTCAATTTCAAAGCGCATTTTTCTTTGGGCTATTTTTTGTGCTTTTTTGTATAGGAGAATTGTTTCTTCTATGTCTTTGATATCTTCTAGTAACTTAGGAAAGCCTTTAAACTTATTTTTATCAGCAATAAAATTTTGGTAATTTCGCAGAGGTTTTTCTGTTGCCCGCTGGCTTTGTTCGAATTGTGATTTGAATTCAAGTCCTATGTCTGACTTCTCACCAGGCCCAATGTAAAATTTAGACATCAGTCTTTCTTGATAGATTGCTGATATTAAAGGAGAGACTTTCGACAGATATTCCTGAACGGCATCCAGTTTTTCTATGTTCGTTAGGGTTTGATTTGCCTGTTGAAAACGCAGAACTGCAAAGAATAACGCCACAACGACCGGAATTGACACTAAGATCAAAATACGGTTTTTAATGCGAATGTTGTTAATCAAATTCATGTTGTCTCTCGCTTGTTTCGTGTTTTGATTGTTTTTTTGTGCAATTTGTAATCTATAACAATAAACTAAATGTGAACGATTTTGAAACGTTTATGTTACATTTTGTTTGGTTGTGAATGTGGTGAGTGAAATTGCCGCAATTAGATTTAGTTCAATTGTTAGTTGCGGCAAGATATTGAAGTTATTTTGAATTAAACCCCGGTGCTACATCTTTATAGCCCGCACCTTCTGCATCTGTCATTTTAACTTCATCCAGATATAGATAATGGTCGTTTTTCATCACACTTAAATCGCCGTTAAAGTACATGCCCCAAGAAGGGTAAATGCCTTTGTCGTCGTTGTAGCCAAATTGTATATTGTGTTTGTTCAATACTTTTTTACCATCGACCCACAGCTCGATAATGCCGGTTTTGGCTGAAGAGTAATCCACTTTTACATGCACCACAAAATCAACCCATCGGTCTAGGTAGTTGGCTTTAGCCCCAGGAATTTGGTAATACTCTGTGCCTTTACCTGTACGGGTTATGCTTTTCTCATCTGGGTCCCACTTCCAGCTGCCTTTTAAACCTTGTTCATCCATAGTGATGCTAAACGGTGGGTTGCGTGAATGCTCTTTTAAGCGTTTATCAGCACTGCCGTGGATTTGGAAAAACAACCACGGATTTTCTTCGGTTGCTGTTCCTTCGCTTGGAAAATAAAAGCTGAAACCGTACCAAGCTTCTGCGCCCATCACTTTTTTGGTTTTAAAGCCGTGGAACATAGCTTTACGATCGACATTGTCTATTTTGTTTTTGTCGCCATTGTATGCCGCTGGGTTTTTGTGGTGCCAAACTAATTTGGCTGAGTATTTACCCGCGCGGACAATTTTGTCTTCCAACACAAACGAGTGGTTACCTTGGTGCTGATTAAACATAAAGTTTTTGGGTAGTTCAGCTTTTAAACCTGGAGTAAAGCCACGTGCACCAGGTGCATTCCAGCCACCAGCTTCAAAAGATTCAGCTATTATCGAGCCATTTATGTTGGGGGAAGCAACACTGACATCTTTAGCTTGTTTAGTATTGTTGCTTTCGCTTGTTGCACAGCTCGCGCTTAGCAAAACAAGTGCAGGTATTGTGTATTTTAAATTTGGCATATCAAGTCTTTTCCTAAAGGTGCTTACTTTAAAGTTGTGTTTTACTTCTTACAGACAATTGAACTGGACCTATCAAACCTGAGCTTTGACGTGGTTCATTATCGTCCATAAATACTTGGGTAACGAAAGTCACGCGTTCAGATTTTGGTGCTGGTTGGTTGTCAACATACCACTGTGGCATTGGGGTAATTGGATTTTGCCAACGCGCAATTTTAAAACCTGAGGTATCAGGTAACTTGCGATCAGCCAATAAGCGATTGACCCACAGATTAGCAACTTTGATGGTTAATTTGTTTTTACCCGCTTGTACAAAGTTAGAAATATCAATTCTATAAGGTGCATGCCAAGCGCTACCTGCTAATTTGTCATTAAGGTAAACATTAGCTGCGACCTTAACTTTACCAAGGTCTAAGAATATTTGTTTGTTGTCAGCTAACAACTCGGCTGGTACATCAATGGTTTTTTGATATGTTGCTGTGCCGGAGTAATCTTGAATGGTTTGTTCTGGATGTAATTTCCAATCAATTAGTTGCTCAAAGGTAAAGCTTTTGTCTAAGCCATAAAACTTATCAAACTCAACCTGCCAAGCGCCTGTAATTTCAATCGCTTCATGAGTGGTTTTAATCACTTTTGGTTGCTGTTGTGCATCTAATACAACGTCTAGTTCAGGTTGTGACAAAACAAACTCAGGCTTTAGCGCGGTAACGGCTTTTGATGATTTTTCAAATACCACAAACACCGAATCATAAGCGCCGAGTTTTAGTGGAACACGGGTAATTTGCCCATTGTCTGAAAAAGCGCCTAACTGGGTGATATTTCCGGTGTCGGCATCCCAAAGCTCTGGTATTTTGCCGCTGATGTTAAATCGAGCATCAAATACTTGCGCTTGTGCTGAGTCATTGAAGATAAAATAAATATCATATTGTGCAGAGCGGCGATGGGTGAAATAGAATTTGTCTGCGTTTTTTATGGCTAAATCTAACGGCCAGTTTTGTTCGTTGTAAATCTTTTGCCAATCAATTTTACTGGTTTTTGCGATTTCATGAGTTGGAAATACACCCGTATGACCATGACTGGTTTTGGCTTTGGTCGAAATATTATAAGTGGTTGGTTGCGACCAAATATAATCGACCATCATTTTCAGTTCTTGCCTTTGTTGTTCTGAAACAAATCGTCCTGCTAACTGCTCTACAGGCGTGCCAACAATTACTGCCCCTTGTTGAGCTAGTTGATAAATTTTCTTCAGTGATTTAAGCGTTAAGGTTTGATGGTTGTTTAAAACCAATATTTTATATTGGCTACCGTGTGGTAATGTTACTTTGCCATCTTCAACACTAAGCCGTTGTAAAACTTCGCTATTTAAACAGTCGTAATTAATATTTAGTGGCAGCACAGCACTGATGGGGTCTTTTTCAGGGCAGGTGGTCGGTGTCGCATCACCTAAAAACCACAGTACATCAGCAACGTTATGACCTGTGCGCAATAATTGTTGTCCGCGGGCGACATATTTAAACCAAGGTTTGCCAGCAACTGTCCACCAAGTTTGCGTTCTATCCATGTGTGCGCCCCAGCGGTTCATGGTCATACCTGGCATTACATGAGTATTCGCTTGGTGGGCAAAACGATGAAATACATGCTGATTTACACCGAGCGCCCAGCTTTTATCACTGTCTGCTTTGCCTTCGGCTGGATGAAATAACCAGTTATTGCGTGGAAATTGGGTAAAAGCTTCGGCTGCAACAATGGGTTTGTTATAAATATGCGCGGCAGATGCTGAGGCTGAAAGTCTAAAGTTATTGTTATCAAGCCAGAATTCACCCATAGGTAAATCAGCTTTGCTGGCAACGTCTAGCTCATTAAATGGCCCTGAGCCGTATGGTTCTAAATAGGTTTTAATGCCATCTTGGTGTGCTAGTTCGCGAAAATAACCATAATAATTTTCTGTGATTAATTTATTGTTTAAATCACGAGTGTCCCATAAAACGGCTTCTGCTACGGTTGGCGATTCGACAAATTTACCTGCAAATAATGGTAAAAATGGTACCAGATCATAACCAAATTGCGCTTGGAATAGCTGTTCGTAATTGTGTGTCCAGTTTTGCGCACCCACTTCATAACTGTCAATTTCGATAGAATATAAAGCGTTTGGCGCAACAACTTTTAGTTTATCAATCACGTTAGTGATATAGGCATCGTAATGGCTTTTAAACGCAGCTTTACTGAATTTATCGACTTCTAACCCTGTGCCTTCTCGTGAAGCTGGAATGTTAACTGCACCCGTTGAGGTATAACCGAAACGCATAATAGTCCATTTGCCTGCGGGTAAGGTCGTGATTAGTTGCCCTTCAGAATTTAAACTAGCGGTTAAATTAATGACTGATTCTGGATCTATTACTAATTCAGCCGAGGGCTTTCCAATATCTTCAAATTCTTGGTAATCACTACGGCTTGCTGCGGTGCGGCCTGAAAAATTATCTAGCGATGGCGTCGACGATAAACGCAGTTCCTTAATGTGCATAACTTTGTTGCTGACTAAACGAAAATGTTTGGCGGTGTAACCAGCAAAAGCTTCATCAAACGCGTAAGTTGATTTACCTGGACGTCTTAAGGTTAGATTATCAACTTGTTTGAAATTTTTCCCATCATCAGAAATGTGCAGTGAAACATTCAATCCGCGGCCGCTGTGCAGCAGCATATCTATCAACCTAAGTGTATAGGGTTGTTGATAAGAAAATTGTAGCCATCCAGGTTGTTCGTTACTTGGGGTAATGCTGCTGTAATCGGTTAAATTATTGTTTTGCACAATTTGCGCATCAAAATTAGCATCAGATGCGGTTATCTTGGGTTTGACGGTGAAATCGGTTATTTCAGTTGCCAGCGAGGGGTAGGCTATCACGGCAATATCTTGATAATAATCTAGCATAGTCGCGGGTTGCGCCAACTTGATGTTGACATTACCACCGTCAACAATGGTTTCATTGTAGGTGATTTGTTTCATCGAGTGCTCAGGTGTGACCCAAGGGCCACCACTTGATGTCCAACCATCACAGTTGTGCATACCAAATGACAAACCTAATCTTTGTGATTCAGCTGCTAAATGCCCAATTAAATCAATATGTTCAGTAGAATTAAATTTTACCTTACCAAGCGGAATACCTTGGGTGACATTAAAGAGCATAGTGCCACCCAGGCCAGCTTCAGCAATTGCTTCTAAATCTTTGGTTAAACCGGCTTTGGACATATTGCCGCTCATAGCGTGTAACCAAGTCAGAGGTTTGGCTTCATGTGGCGGGTGTTTAAAGCTTGTCGCTAAACTTGTTTGTGCCTCTTGTTCGACTGGTGATGGTTCAGCCTCTACATTTTGCAGCTGCGCAATATCTTGCTCAGCACAAGCGGTTATACCTCCTAAGGTAAGGCCCGACAGTAGTATAATACTGGTGAATTTTAGTTGTTTTTGCCAGTACTGCATGTTTGTTTCCTTGGGTATATATCTTATAAAGTAGAGTCGCTAAATTCGGAAATTGATACCCTAAAGTGACAAAAAACCTTGGCCTTTTATCTCCAACGCACTTGATACTTTTGCACTGTAAATGAAGGTAGTTGATTATATATTTTTATCAACGAGCCTTTTCCTGAACCAGCTTGAAGTTTTGCATTTACTTGCGATTCTGCACTTACTTGCGTTGTTGCTTCTTGCCATTCACTCCACTTTAGCTGGTTGATCTTGCCGTATTTAGCTTTTGTTAGTTGAAACACTTTTAAGCCAGTTTTATTCAGTGCATGAGTTATTGAGGCGGTTGGGTGAGCATCGTCTTTACGCCAACCGCCTTGGCTTTGTGGTATGTTCGCTTTAGGAAACTCAGCCATAAACAGTTGATCTAGGTTGCTGGTTTGGTCGATTTGCGCGACACGATAGCTAAATTGGCTGCCTGCTGGTTTGTTTGTTGTTAACTCAAGTGCTATTGGCTCCGGTTTTTGGTAGCTCATGTTTTCTTTATTAAAGTTAAAGGTGAGTATGTCAAAACCTGATTTATCTGCTTTTTGGCTAAAAATGCCATCAATAATGTTGCCCTCAATATTGGGCGCACCGCTTATCGCATTTTTATATAGTTTATTTCCGACCATGCGGTGTAGCGCTAGTTGAGTCATGGCTTCTGGGCTATACGAACCTGCACGCATATTGCCCCATTGAAATACTTCTTGGATGTTATTTTCTAACATCATTTTTGACAGCATGGCGAAAAATGCAGAGTTGTGTGATGTGGCAACACTGACAAAACCCGCACGAAGCATTTTCACAATAAATTTGTATTCGTGAATTTCAAAACTTGCATTTGGGTTGTAATCAGGGTGTTCCAATATTGGCGCTATTTGTGTTTGATAAACTTGCTGCATATCCATTTCGTGCGGGTGGGTGATATGCGGGTAGTAAGATATGGCTAAAAAGTCGTATGGCACTTGGTTCTGTTTTGCCCATTCTACAAAATAAGGCGCGTATGCATCTTCTTTGTTGCCCGTGTAATCCACGTATTGGCTTTTATGTGTTGCTTCACGAAAGTGGGCGCCAACTGTGGCGTTTGGCAATACGGCTTTGACTGCGTTTACCGTGTTTTTGTAGTGGTCAAAAAACGCTTGTCGCGTCGCGGCCCAATGTTGCGGTCGGGTGTCTATTTCTGAGCCAATGCGAAAGCGCCAAGATAATACGGTTTCTTTACCGTATTTAGTCACTAAATGTTGAATAAATGCTTGAATGTATTGATTCCAAGCTTGTGCATCTTTTGGTGGTAACCCATTGCCATAAACGCCTACGCGGTCTTTGGCTAGGTAATGTTTACCGTCTGGTTCAGTCACAAATTTATAGCCACGTTGAAATGCCCAAGGTGGGTTGTCTAAAACAATTTGAAAAATATCCCAATCATTGTCGAGCCAAGCATCTATGCGTTTGGTTGCGGCTGCAAAGTTATAAATATATTTTTCGCCATCCCATTGGTAGGTATCACCAGATATATCTTGGTTATACCAACCGCCTAACATACGCACTGTATTCACTTTAGCTTTGCGGCCAAAAGTAGCAGGTTTGCCTTTCGGATTGCCGCGTTCAGTTCGCACCGCGACATCAAAAAAGTCGTAAATAGTACCAATTTGCGCTTGTTTGCTAGTGAAATCAGCAAACAGTTGTGTCGACGCTTGGGCGCTTTGGCTGTTATCTGCTTTTGGTTGAAAGGGGGCTGTGCTGCACCCGGCTGCAAGTAACAGCAGGGGCAGTAACATTTTATGTAGTAGTTTTAAGTTTGCTATCTTCATTGATTTAACAACTGATTATTTTTAATTTGGCGTTTTTGATAGAACGAGGGTGCATTCAATGGAAACTTTGCATGCAACAAAGTTTTCAGCTTATGTTCAATTGTGCGGTATTGCGAATGGCCTGATACATTGGCTTTGGCAACATCACTGTTAACGTGGTCGTATAGTTCGGTGAACTTAACTTGTTGGGTGGCGGCATCTCGCCACTCAGTATAACGCCACTCTCCGTCAGTCACAGTGACCCCCATGGTTTTTCCGCGGGTAAATAAGCTATAGGCTGCTTCTTTCCATGGCATGTGGGGATTATCGAGCAAGGGGATTAAGCTTTTTCCTTCTACCTTTGGCATGGGTAGGCCAGTTGCTTCAACAATCGTTGAAAAGATATCGACATTTTCAACTAATGCGTTTGAAGTGACACCAGCTTGTCTATTTTTATATGACAATTCTCGGCTGATAATCATAGGGACTCGAGTGTCTAATTCCATATTGGTATGTTTGTTCCACGCGCCATATTCGCCAAGTTTGTAACCATGGTCGCTAATAAACACCACCATGGTATTTTCTCTAAGGCCGGTTTCTTCTAAGGCTTGCATCACTCGGCCTACTTGTGCATCCATATAGCTAACGGTTGCGTAGTAAGCATGAATCAGCGTTTTAGTCAGTTCGTCATCCACGTCCCCTTCTTTTGGAATACCGCCATACATACGAAGCTCACCCCATTTGGTAAGGGCGAGTCGGTACATGTCATTTGGTTTTTTGCGACTCGGTACGGCAAATTGCTCTCTGTCGTACAGATCCCAGTACTTTTTCGGTGCGTTAAAAGGCAAATGGGGTTTGCTAAAACCAACGAACATTAAAAATGGATCGTCTTCTAGCTGTTTTAAAGTATTGATTGCATCTGTGGCAACCTTGCCATCTTTATAGAAATTGTCGTCAACATCACCTGCTTCGTAGGCAAATCTTTTTTCTTTATTGCCAGGTATCGAATAAAAGTTATCGAGCTTTTTTATGTGCGTGGTCCAGCTTTCTTGATCATCGGTAACGTGATGGTAAACCTTGCCAATACTAATGGTTTGGTAGCCATTGGCTTTAAATAATTGTGGCATGGAGACCACATCGGGTTGGTTAAGGCGTAAGCGACCATTTTTAAAAATGGTATATAAACCTGTTGTTTCAGGTCTTAACCCTGTCATTATGCTCACCCGAGAAGGTCCACAAATAGCTTGCTGGGCATACGCATGGTTAAATTTTACTCCTTCGGCTGCGAGTTTATCTATATTTGGACTAATCACACCTGGGTGACCGTAGGTGCCTAAATCAGCTCTTAAATCGTCAATGAAAAACACCAATACATTTGGAGGTGTTTTTGTTTGCTGTTTAGTTACTTGAGTTGATTGGTTGCTACTAATATGTGATTGAGTGCAGCCTGTAAAGAGTGCTGCTATTAGCATGAGTGGTACTACTTTCATAAATGTCATAAATTGAAATTTCATATAAAAATCTATTGTTAATAAGTTAGCTTAAACGACGAATGTCTATAGCTAAAATGGCGGCTAACTTTTCAAGTTTGTCAGCAATATGGCCAACACCAATGGCACAATGATGTGATGGGCCGCCGCGTGACCATTCATTCATAAATTCGCGCGCACCCATAGGGAATTTGTAGCGGCTGTTGGTATTGCCGATATGTAAAACAGGGCCTGCAACTGACTCACCTTCACACACTTGCAAAAACACACTGCCATCGCGCCGTGTGACCACAGATAAAACCGTTACTGGGCCATGTTTAACAGTCATTTGAATAGACAAACCTTTGCCGGGTTTGCCGTGATAAACTGGCAGTGGCACTAAGCCAACACGACCTTCGGCTATTGCAAAGTGGGCTGGGCCGTCATGGCCGAGGTAAACGACATCGTCTTTAAAATCAGCTAAGTAGAACTCAGAGAACGAGCCACCAACACCAAATAAGTCCATAATTTTCATCGCTTGCACGTTTTTAATTTCGCACTCACCGGCTATCGGCGTATTATCTCCAGTTAAAAGCGTGTTACCTGCGATTACTGAGGTAACGATATTTTCATACTCGCCTGAGCCTTCGTAGTAATAGGCCATTGAGCCGAGTTTATGTTTGGCGATTAGCTTATCCAGCGCAACTGAAGTTTGTGCTGCACGCTCAAGCTCTGATTGCTCACATTCGTCAGATACATCAAATTTCTCATGGAATTGGTTAATTTTGGCAGCGATTTCTTCGGCAGTTACTGCTTGGCGCAAATCAAACAGTTCGCACATTTCTAATATTTCGAAATGGTTACCAAAAGCGGCAGCTTGTTGAGTTAAGTCGCTATAAACATCTAACATGCCATTGTAATAATGGCCTAAAATACCAACGCGGTTTTGGCGCATACCCATCGAAACTTTTGCTGCATCTACCCAGTCGTTAATTTCTTGCCATACGTAGTCTTCTTGCATATAGCCAGACACTACATGGTAATCAACCCCTGCGCGGTTAAATACGCAAGCAAGTTCGGGTAATGAACACGACTGACAATGTTCTAACCACACGCCTGTCATTTTGCCGCGATCGCCCATGGCGTTGAATTTTTCATAGTCTAGCTGAGCTACAGGCTGAATATTGAGCATTACAATTGGTACTTTAGCTTTTTGCACTACAGGTAAAACTGTCGATGACAAAGCATAGGTAGAGATAAACAAAAAGATGATTTCTACATCTTCAGTTTTAAATAATTTTGCCGCATCTTGCGCTTTTTCTGGGGTATCCACCATGCCAGCATCCACTAGATCGGCGCCCATGCCTTTTATTTGCTCACTGATGTGATTGTGGTAACCATTTAAGTTATCTAATAAGCCGTCAAATTGCGGCCAGTAGGTGTCTAAACCTATTGAAAATAAACCTGTTTTCATATTTAACCCTTTATCTTGTTTGTTGTTTTATTTGAACGAGAATTTTGGTTCGAAATCGAGGCACAAGCGCGGAGTTTGTATGTACAAATGAGCACTTCCAACAAAGAGTTCGAAACAAAAGGCCGTTCAGGTTTAGTGAGCGGCAGCTGATCCTGCTAGTGTGTTCCCCCAACCAATCACGACCATGCTTAAAATAAGCACGGCTAATCCGGCTAAATTCCAACGCTGTGTCGCCGCACTAACGCCTTGCCATTCTTTTAATGCTAAGCCCCATAGTGTGCTAAAAACTATGATGCTGGCCATATGCAGCGTCCAACTTGAGAATTCGTATTCGCCCATCATGGTGGTGCCCATGCCATAAAAGAAAAACTGCATATACCAAGTGACACCCGCGAGCGCACAAAATAAAATATTGACTAGTCTTGGGTTGTGAACCGTTGCAGAAGATAATTGTGACCACGCTTTATTTTTAGTGGCTAAATAGGCGCACCAAATAAAGTTAGTTACAAAACCGCCCGCTAAAATAACAATTAATACTGGTAAGTTTTGCCATAAACTCGGTGAACCTTGAGCAACTGCAATATCAGCAATGGGTTTACCAGCGGCAAAGGCGTATGCCATAAACGAGCTCATTACGCCTGAAAAAAGTGCTAACGCTAAACCTTTGCCAAAATGAAATTCACTAACACTTTGTTTTTTGTCCTCATCGGATAATTCATTTTGTTTATTGGTACCCGCTTTACCGCCTAGCGCAATGCCCGCTAAACAAATAAACACCCCGAGTAACATCACTTGGCCGGATTGAGTCGCAGCAATAGATAACAACTTGCCTTCAAACAAAGGCGGCACCAGTGTGCCGATAACTGCGCTTATGCCCAGTGCAATTGAATACCCTAGCGCTATGCCCAAATAACGCATGGTTAAACCAAAAGTGAGACCACCCACACCCCAGAGCAATCCAAAACTAAAGGTCCAAACTAAACTGGAGGTTGACGCTTGCGCGAGTATTTGTGGGGTTTGTGGCAAAATCAGCATAGCCAAAGCCCAAGGGGCGATAATCCAGCTAAAAAAGCCGCCTATCATCCAATAAATTTCCCACGACCAAGCTTTGACTTTTTTATACGGAATATAAAAACTCGCCGCCGCTAAACCACCAACGGCGTGAAACAATACGCCGGTAAATGGGTTTTCTTGTACTTGAAATAAATCAAACATCTGGTTACCTGTTATTTGTGTTGTGTGTTTTCGAGCTTAATAAGGTTTGCTCTATGTACGGAATCAGCTTTACCGGACCTATTAATCCTGATGGCTGGAGCGGATCGTTTATCTGGTATGGGTGATAAGTACTAAAGGTGGTGCGGCCTGTTTCTGGCACTGGTTCACCGTTTAACAACCAGTCAGGAAAACCTTTTGAGCCGCCCATAGGTGTGCGTTCAAATAAATCAGGATAGGCGGCATCGCCTATCATGCGGTTGATCCAAAGGTTGGTTACGCGCACTTCTAGCTGGTTTTTTCCTGGTTTTAAAACCTCGGATACATCCACGCGATACGGTGGTTTCCACAAGGTCGCTAGTTCAACGCCATTAACTATTACTTCGGCAATCACTTGCACATTACCTAAATCAAGCAAGTGTTTTTGCTCTTTGGAAAATGAGTCGATTGTAAATGTGGTGGTGTAAACGCCTGTACCTGAAAAATATTTAACTTTGTTATCGTTAAATTCAGGCCATGATTTTAGTGTTTTAACCGTCTGGGTTTGTGGTAACTGTTGTTTGTAGGCGAATTGGTTAGGGAAGGACAATTGCCAAGGTGTATTGATATTAATTGGTGCTGGCACTTTTGCATTGATAGTTGTACTGACAGGTGTTTGTTGCTGGCCTTCTGCCAAATTAATTTGGTATGAGCCCGACTTGAATATTTGAGCCGTCACAGAAGTTTTATGATCAGTACCTTTAATAATGGTTTTGATGCCTGTTTGTGGTTGCACACTGACCACAGGTGGTTTTTCACCGCCCTGAGCATGGGCAATTTTGTGGTTATGTTTAGGAAAAACCACAAAAATAGAACCGCTTGGTTCTAAGTCAAAAAACACTGTGGTTGTGCCGTTGTCATTGGCGCGCCATTTTGCAGGTTTAACTATGTCACCTGTGTACGCATCCCAAAATTCTGGTTGGCGGCCACTGATACGAAATGTGGCTTCAACTCCTTTTGCTTGTGCTTTAAACAAACTTAAAAAGTACACGTCCGCATCTTTAGTTTGGCGGTGCAGCCATTCAATATTTTGTCCGGCTTGGTTAAATGCGACATCTGGGGTTAAGTTAAGTTGCTGAATAACTTGGCTTATGTCTGTATGCCAAAACACTTTGCCTTTACCGTAAGTATTAGATCCAGCTTGGCCTTGTTGGTAATTTGCCCAAAGTTTATTTGCAATGTTTTGTACATTTACATCAGATTGCGGGTAGTTAACTAAGGTGGGTGAACCTTGCGGTTTTTCACCCAAAATAACAGCGCCTTGTTTAACCAGCTCTGCCAGTTTTTTAATGGTTTTTTCTGTCATCACTGAGCTATTTTTAAGCACCAACAACTTATATTGCATGCCAGTTGGCAACACTAATTGGCCATCTTTAAACTGCAGTTGACGAATAATTTCTTGATTGAGGTAATCGTAGTTATAACCTTTAACTTTGACCTTGTCGTGAAACGAGGCGATATCGTATGGGGCTGATTCGCCAACAAACACCGCATAGTCCGCTTGAAATTGACCACTTTGTAATAATGCTTGTGACCGGCTTAAATAAGTTAACCAAGCTTTACTTTGTTCAAACCAAGTTAAGGTGCGCTCGTAATTAAAGCCATAAGGGCCAAAGGTTATGCCTGGCCAGCGATCTGTCCAAGGTTGCATTGCCCAACGATGGAAGACTAATCGGTTGGTGCCGCGGGCAAACATGCGATCGCCCAAGCCTTTTAAAGTGTATGGATGATTACTCCAGCTGGCACTAAATGGCACAGCTGTGAAAGCTTCAGCGGCAACAATTTTTTTGCCATAAGTATGGGCAGCTGATGCCGCTTGACGCGCACTATAACCAGGTTTTTCGTAACCATCGTCGGTTGTCCAAAACTCGTTCATTGGAATGTCAGTACGGCCAGCCGCTTGCAGGCTATCAAGTGGCCCATATAAATAGGCTTCTGATGACAATTGCATACCATGCTCAGCGGCTAATGTGCGCATTTTCCCATAGTAGTTATCTGCGACTACGTCCGCCATCACGCGGCGTAAATCCCATAAAAACCGTTCGGTTATTTCTTCGCTTTTAACGATATGACCGACTGTGGCTGGTAAAAACGGTATCATGTCGTAGCCAGTGCGCTGTTTAAATTCAGCTGGCAGGGTGTCATCCCAGTTATCAAACTTAACTTCCCAACTATCTATGTGAGTGCCCATTAGTGTGTCACCAGCCAGCGGACCGACATCTTTAACTAATTTTCCTATCAGATTGTCGAAATGAAATTTAAGTTTTTGTGGGTTGAGTTTGCTAATTTCTAACCCTTCACCAGCTTTGGGTGGTGGATTATTTTTTTGTCCGCTTGAGGTATGGCCAATACGCAAAATATTCCAATAGCCTTTAGGTAAGCTAACCTGTAAACGGCCATCTTGGGTTAGGTGTTGGGTTATATTTATAAATTCAGGCGCTTTGTTTGTTTGACCAAATTCAGGTGCTTTGGCATTGGAGTAGACAAACAGCGCCTTTTCATCCCATGAGTCTAATCTTGGCGTATTGTGAAAGAGAATTTCAGAAATATGTAGATGCACTTCTGGGAAATCTTCAACTTTCCAAAAGTTAAATTTGGGCTTTTTCGGTTGGGGATCTAACCCTTGACCACGTAAGTTAATTCGAAAGTAGCGTGCGGTAACAGGTGCAAAAGTTAACGCTTCGCGCTCACTTTTATGCGCGATATAAAAGTCTTTTACTTTGGTAAAATTTTTATTGTCGTTCGACACTAATAGTTCACCAAATACTTCGCCACGGCTTTGTATTTTCGGCACTATGGTCATGGCTTGAATTTCGACTGGCTGTTTGTAATCAAACAAAATCCAATGTTTTTTGGTTTTAATGTCGTTTGCAGTAACGGCTTTTGCAAACTTATTATCGATTAAGCTAGCGCCAGGGTAGGTTATACCACTGGTGGTAATTTCTAACAGCTTGGTTGGTAAAGCCGGTTTGGCTGGTACTGCAAAAACCGCAATGTCTTGATAGTGATTTAAATTGTGTGGCGGCATCGGCAAACTTAAATCAAATTTGCCACCTCCTTCTACAACCATTTCGCTAAAGGTGAGCTGTTGCATCGATTTGTCTGGCGTAACCCAAGGGCCGCCGCTGCCTGTCCAACCTGCATCATTGTTTTTGATTATTTTTAGCTTTAGGCGTTTGGCTTCACTCATGGCAAATTTGAATAGCTCGCGCCATTCATCGCTTAAATAAGCGTATTTGCCTGCGGGGGTGCGAAAATTCACTTCCATTATCAAGGCACCACCAATGCCAACTCGGCTCATGGCTTCTAAATCGGCGGTTATGCCTTCTTTAGATAAATTGCCGTTCATCCAAAACCAATAGACCCAAGGTTTAGCTTGATCAGCTGGGTTTTTAAAGGCTTGCTCTAGCTCAGTCGCACCACTTTGGTTTTGCGCCATTGCCACACTAGGTACAGTATTTAATAAACCCGCGATAGCCGTGGATATGATTAAAGATTTGAACTTTTTCATTGTTATTTCCCTCATTCGCGCGTCAATATTTGTACTGGGCCAATCAGGCCTGATGGCATTAATGGGTCGTCTTTGTCCCAGTGTTTCCAAGTCGCAAACGTGTTGCGCTCACCTGGTTGTTGTGGTGTTGCGCCTGTTAACCAGTTAGGAAATTCAAGCAGTTGCCAGCCTTGATAACCATTTTGTTTCCATTTAGCTGAATCAGAATATTGGCGCTCATCACCAATTAAACGGTTTGGCCAAAGGTTGGTGACTTCTACTATTAGTTGATTTGTTCCGGTTGTTAGGTATTGGCTGATATCAAACTGATACGGTGCCCACATTTGCACGCCTAGGTTGTAGCCGTTGATATATACGCGGGCAAACTGATGAGCTTGACCTAAATCTAAGAAATATTGTGCTTGTGGATTAACACTACCTTTAAAAGTGAATTCGGTTTGGTAGCGAGCTGTACCGGCAAAGTATTTAACATCGTCAGTTGGATGCTCGGTTAAGTCGATAAGTTGCTTTAACACAACTGATTCGGGCTGCTGCGCACCTTTGATAAAGTCTAACTGCCAAGGTGTTTGAATATTCTGAACTGGTGCGAGCGGCGCTTGCTGATATGTTTCAATGGTGCTTGCTGTGTCGCTAAACACGACAAAAAATGATTGTGCTTGTTCAAAAGTAAACTCAATTTGCGTGCGGCCATTGCTAACGGAATAATCAGTTAAACGTTGGCGTTTACCCGACATGGCATCCCACAATTCAACCACTTTACCTGTTGTTCTAAAGTCTAGCTTGGCTGTGGTTTTTGATTGCTCAAGATTGCTGACAAAATAGAAATGGCTGTTCTGCTCTTTAAGCTGATGATGGCGCCAAATAATGCGATTATCTGTGCCTGTTATACGCACGTCTGGCTGAATGTTTAACTGGGCAAAAGCCTCTGGTAGGCTGGCAAATACTTGCTGGTTATATTGACCACCCCAAATTTGGTTGGCGAGTTGCTTAACTTGTTGGTCTGCTTGCTGTGCATTGGCTAAGCTGGGTGAAAATTGCGGTGCTTTACCAACAATAACTGCGCCTTGCTCAAGCAACTGTTTAAGTTTTAGTAACACTTGTGGGCGCATGCTGATGTCATCAGCTAACGACAATATTTGATATTCTCGACCTGTGGCGAAGCTCAATTTTTTATTGTTGTTAACGTACAACACATTCAACAACCCATGAGTCGAAATAAACTCAAAGTCGTGGCCTTTAGGGAGGGTGTTATAAACAAACTCGCGGTCGAATTTAGTGGAAGAGTCATCACCTAATAAATGCAGCACATCAAACACAGGTTGGCCTTGGCTTAATAGTGCTTGGCTGCGCTGTACATAGCTATTCCAAGCATTAATTTCATGCCACCAAGTTTGGGTACGTTCAAAATGCAATCCCCAATAGCCTAAGGTCATGCCAGGTTGTAAATTGGTCCAAGGTTGATGGGTAAATAAATGGTGAGTAACTAAAGTGACGCCACCCACAAAGTCGGTGTCGGCTTGTGATTTATAGGTGAGTGGATGACTTAACCAGCGGTTGGCTTCTGGCAAAGAGGTAAAGGATTCAGAGCGTACAGGTTTGCCATAAATTGAGCCAGCTGATGCGGTCATTTTGGCAGTTAAATAAGCAAACTCTTGGTTTTTAATATTGTCTTTTGGATTAAGCGATCTAAATGCACTGTTGGCATAAATGATGTCGGCTTGGCCAAGCGCATATAGGTTATCAATAAAAGGTTTCATCGATTGCGCTGAAAATTTAATGCCCATCGCATTGGCGCGTTTAGTCATACCGCCATAAAAACGCTCGGCAATTAAGTCTGCCATGGTTTTGCGCATGTCCCATAAAAAACGCTCGCTGGTTTGTTCGCCAGCTTGTGAGCTGGTTATTTGGTAACCCAAAGTCGCTGGTAAATATTTAATCGGCGAATACCCACGTTTTTGGCTAAACTCGTTGGCAAAATTTTGTGTCCAGTTTTGTCGGCCAACTTCCCAACTATCGGCATGGGTGCTGGCAAATGCTTTACCTACTTGATCGCCTGCTAGTTTTTTGGCGGTTGCTAAGTAGTTAGCAAAATGCACATCAAGCGCGCGCTCATCCATTTTGTCTACTTCTAAACCTTCACCACCTTTTGAGCCTGGACGGTTGATTGCCTCGGTGGATGACATGCCAAAACGCACAATTGTCCAGTTGTCTACTTTCTCTGAATTAGCAGAGCTAGTTGGTGGTGTCCAATTAAGTTTGCCATCCGCGGTTAAATATTCACTGACATCAATGATTGAGTTGAAATCTATACTGCTGTTGTTATTGCCGTGCTTTTTGCTGAGATTAGCGAGTGTTGGTTGTGCAATTTGTCTTTCAGCTTCAGGCATAAAAAATGGAAACGCATGCGCGGCTTTTTGGCACCAATTATCAATACGTGGGCGGTTGTCTAGGGCTATTTCGCGTACCGACACCTTAACTTTGGGCATGGCGGTATATAACAATTTATTGTCAGTTGGTTTAAAAACAATTTTGGCATGGCGGGTGGTAACAGGCTCAAATTGAAAACAGCTAATATCATCGTAAATTTGACCACGTTTACTAAACGCCACTTCGCGATAGTTTTCGCCATCGTCCGATACCATTAAGTAATTGCGCCCCATCATGCCGTAGGCGGCAAACTTCACAAATGCGTTGCTGAAGGTGTAGTCTTGTTTGAAATCTAGCTTGATAAAAGTTTCGCCTGTGTCGGCATCTACAGTTGGCTTAACATCCGTATTCCAGTCGCCATCAATCACTTTGTCGGTTTGGCTAAATTGATACCATTTTTCGCCAGAAACCGTCACTTTATTCACTAAATCGACAAAGTTGGGCTCAATAAAACCTTTGGGGGTTGGGAAAGCTAGAGTGGCAATATCTTGATAAAAGCCAAGTGGTGCATGCGGTTTAGGAAATTGAATGCGCTTGGTGTTTGCTGTGATATTCAACTCGCTCCACGCTAGTTCTTTCATGCCAAGCTCTGGTGTTATCCAAGGGCCGCCCGCAACCGACCAACCTTCACCATTGTATAAATTAACTTGTAAACCCAGCTCTGCGGCGGTTTCAAAGGTGAGTTTTAACAAAGCTTGATATTCGTCGGATAAAAAACGTACAGGCCCTGCGGGTATCACTTCATGTTCGTTAATGTGCATTAGCAACACACCGCCTAAACCTGCATCGGCCATGGCTTGTAGGTCAGCTTTTATGCCTTCAGCTGTGACATTGCCATTTATCCAATACCAAAATACCCAAGGTTTATGTTGTGCACTGGGCTGCTCAAATTGCTGTTGCAATGAGTTTGCGGCAACTGCGTACGAGCATATACACAACAAAAAAATAATTAGGCGTTTTATTAACACATCAACTCCGCTTTTAACGTTTCTATCGGTTTTGCTAAGAAAAGGCTGATGAGTAAAAGATTGATACCTAAAATTTATTAAGTTGCGGAGGCTGAGATTTAGGGCGTTGGTATCTATTAGCTGAATATAAATTGATCTATATTGTAGGGTGGCCTTACCTGTGTTTGTTTTTTACTTGCTTAAACCTTCATTTTAAATTTTTTCTAATCACATTGTTGCTTTAGTAGTTCATTATTTTCTTTTTTTTAATTTTAATGTTGTTATATGTTGTTTATTTGTTATATTGGTAAGGCCACCTGCCATTAAGTGGGTAATTAACAACACAGGTACTACACATGAACGAAGCAATTAAATTTTCCAAACAAAAATTTATCAGCAAAAAAACAGTGCTTGCGAGCATGTTAAGCATGTTGCTGACACCCGTTGCGGTGGCAGCTGAGAGCGAGCAAACAGAAGAAATTGAAACTATCTCTGTGAGCGGTATCGCTCAGTCTTATCGTAATGCAATTAACGAAAAACGTGCTGCACCAACAATTGTCGATTCTTTATCAACCGCAGACATCGGAGCCTTGCCTGATTTATCGGTTGCCGAAACACTTGAGCGTATTACCGGGGTTACCGGCGATCGTTTTAAAGGTAACGCCAGTGAAATTTCAATTCGTGGTTTAGGTCCATTTTTAGGGATGTCAACGGTTAATGGCCGTGCAATTTCTTCAGGTAGCGGCAATCGCTCGGTTGCGTTTAGCCAATTCCCATCAGAGTTGGTCAACGGTGTAACAGTGTATAAAGCACAAACTGCTGATTTATTAGAGGGCGGTGTATCTGGCTTAATTGATTTAGCGACTATTAAACCGTTAGATTATGGTAAAGACAGATTACAAGCTGAAATTAAACTGAACTACAATCCTTACCAAGCAAAATTTAACGATGATAATGGCATTGGCCAACGTAATTCCATTTCATACACCAAAAATTTTGAAGGTACGAGTTTAGGTAATTTTGGTTTTGCAATTGGTTATGCAGGTGCACGAACAAGTTCGCCAGAAGAAAGCTATAACACTAGCTCAACCTTACGTAACTGTAACTCTGATTATTTAAAAGATGGTGGAAGTAACTGTTCTTTTAAAGATAGCAATGCAGCGGCCAATGGCGGCGCAGCGGTTGATGGCGACTACTATTTTATCCCAAATTTATTCTATTATCGTCAAATGGAGTCTGAAGAAAAACGTGATGCGGCCATTGTTGCATTGCAGTGGCAGCCGAATGACTCGTTAGATATTAATGTTGATGGCCAATGGTCTGATCGAAATTACTACGAAGACAGACATGATTTGTACTTTGATGATGGTCGTCGTCGAATTCACGATTGGCAAACAAACGACCAACATGCATTAACCCAATATAGTGGTGAGTCGCGGATTAGCAGTTATGGTGATTATCGAGTTCGTGATGAACAGTATAAAGGTGCGGGCATTAATGTTGAATGGCAAGCTACAGACAATTTAAAAGTTATTGCCGATGCTGCTTATTCAGGTACGCACAGATGGCAAACTATGCACTTTGTGCGTTTTAGAAGCGATAGACATTTCTTTCAATGGCAAGTGATGGGTAGCGAAGCTTTCCCTGATATTGCGCGTGTTTACACTGATAAAGACGACCCTGAAGGTAGTCAGGTTGACTGGTTAAGTGAAATCCAAGATTTGAGCTTCTTTGACGCAAACTATGAAGCTAGAACTGAACGCTACGACATTAAAGACTCTATTAACAGCCATAGGTTAGACGGTATCTATACCTTTGATGAAGGCTTCTTTACCTCGGTGAAGTTCGGTTTAGCAGGTTCAAGTCACAAGCATAAAAACTATGCAGCACATAGAGTTACGCACAAGAATGCGCTGAATACAGACACGCCGATTTTGGAGCAAGTTAAAGCGTCATGCCAAACTGATTGGGCGCAAAAAGATTATGGTGATGACGCTAATAGTCCAGTCACTTCGTGGGCAACGTTTGATACCCATTGTGCACATGCTCTATTTGATACAAGCACTCAACCAGATCCACAAGCACCGGATGCGGCTGATATTAACTTGACTGAGGATATCCGTTCAATTTACGCGCTTGCAAATTTCGCAACAGAATTAGGTGATAAATATTTAACTGGTAATGTTGGTTTGCGTCATGTTAAGACTGATGTGAGTTCACTTGGTATTAGCAATGGCTACAATGTTGTGACCGATCCAGTAACTGGCTTTGTTTCGTTTGAATCAAACGATAACCTTGAATACACCCCTTACACAAACTCTTATAGCAATGTGCTACCTAGCTTAAATTTATCATTAGAGTTAGCTGATGATTTAATTTTACGCGGTGCGGCTTTTGTTGGTATATCAAGACCTGACATGTGGTACATGGGGGCAGGGCGAGATATTGGTAGTGCAAGTAGCGAAGAAGAGTTCACTACGGTTGAGCAAGCATTAGAAAATAAAGTCAAAGCAAAAGGTAATCCGTACATTGAAGCGATTGAGTCAAACAACTACGATATTAACTTAAGTTGGTATCATGAATCTGACACTATGCTCTCAGCCGCTTTATATTACAAAACCTTCAATGCGAAATTTGGTAACAAGGCAGAAGAAGAAACCATTACGGTTGATGGTCAGCAATACAATACTTTGGTACAAGGTATTCCTGAAGTACAAAGCGAAGAATCGTCTATCAAGGGGGTTGAGCTAACCGTGATGCATAAGTTTGATTTCGGTTTCGGTTTATCAACAACTTATAACTATGCAGATTCTGATTTTGAAACACCTGAGTCTGGATCTAACGTTACACAAGATGTCCGTGATAATACAGTACCTGCAAACTTAGCTGGCTTGTCTAAGCACAACTTTACCAACCAGTTTTATTGGGAAAATGACGATATTTCAGTTCGTTTATCTTATAAATATCGTTCTGAGTACTTAAAACCATTTGGTAATAATTTGGCGCAAACTAATCGTATAGTCGATGACACGAAATCGGTTGATTTAAGTGCATCATACAAAATTAACAAGAACTTTAAACTGAAGTTTCAAGCGTTAAATTTAACCAACGAACCATATGTTGAACAACGTGTGGTAAGTGAAGCGTATAACCGAATTGAATATTCGGGCACGCGATATTTCGTTGGTGTGCAATACAGAATGTAAGTAAGTGTGTCCCTGTGCCAAAGCCTCTAGCTATATGCTAGGGGCTTTATTGTTTCTGCCCCACTCAAAATTATGGGTAGGGTTAAATAACATATGTTAGGTATAATAAATCATACTCAGTCATTTGTATTCATAACTGTACAAAATTGTTTATGTTCGATATTATTTAGCATCTTCTTAACATATGGGATATTCACAATGAAGTTGTCTAAAAAATTTTTAGGACTTTCAATTGCCGCAGTTTTAGCGGGTTGTAACTCCGAAACTAAAGTCGAGTCTCAACAGCCAGTGGCGTCTGAACAAGCATCAGAAACCATCATTCCAGCGCAAACAGGTAGTTTTGGTGATCAAGGTGATGGTACCTATATAAACCCAATTTTAAATGCCGATTATCCAGATTCAGATATCGAGCAAGTGGGTGATACTTATTACATGATCACGTCTAAACAACATATGTCGCCAGGCATGCCAATATTAAAATCAAAAGATATGGTTAACTGGGAAAATGTTGGTCATGCATTCCCCAAATTATCTTGGGCACCTGAATACGACTGGGATCGTATGAATGGCTATTCTTTTGGTACCTGGGCGGGTGATCTCGTTTATCATGAAGGTAAATGGTACGTTTATCAAATTGATTACCAAAATGGTTTGATGGTGACCATGGCTGACAACATTGAAGGCCCATGGAGCGAGCCAATTATGATGTTGCCGCATGAAGAAGTATTAGATGATCCAGGTGTGTATTTTGACTATGACACCAAAAAAGCTTATGTGATCATCAACACGGGTTTAAAGCATAAGAGCCCAGAAAATAAAATTGAAGGTAATGAAAACTATATTTATGAAATGAGCTGGGACGGTACTAAGATCCTAGATGAAGGTAAATTAGTTTACACAGGTATGGGTGCCGAAGCGGCTAAAATATACAAGATTGATGGCACTTGGTATATCACTATGGCGCAATGGACTATGGGTGATTATTCAACCAAACCTGGTGTTAAAAACCCGAAAAATGACCGAAAACAGTTAATACTTCGTTCAAAAGAAAGTATATATGGCCCTTACGAAGTAAAAACCATAATGGAAAAAGGCAAAGAGTTTGGCCATCGTAGTGCTAGCCAAGGTGGCTTTATGACTGCGCCTGATGGCTCTTGGTGGTATATGCATCAGCTGATTCAAAATGACGATATTCCATTCCAAGGACGCCCACAAAACTTACAACCTGTTACTTGGGTTGATGGTTGGCCAATTATAGGATTTGACGAAGATGGTGATGGCATAGGTGAACCTGTTAAGCGTCATAGAAAGCCAATTGATGGTTACCCAATAACAGCACCATCGTCAGACGATGATTTTTCTTCTGACAAGTTAGGTGCGCAGTGGGAGTGGAATCATAACCCACGTGATACGCACTGGTCGTTAACAGAGCGCCCAGGTTGGTTGCGTTTGAAGGCTAGCAAGGTTTTACCAAACAACAATAACCATGGTCCAAAAATTAATGAATGGACTAATAACGATGGTTCAGATTCAGATTTCTGGCGCGCGCCAAATACCTTAAGCCAACGTATGATGGGTATTACCACAGGTACAGCCATAGCCAAGTTTGATATCTCAGGTATGAAACCAAATCAGTTAGCTGGTTTTGTTCGCTACGGTGGTGTTTTCAACCTACTCGGCGTGGAAATGAAAGAAGACGGTAGCAAACACTTATTCTACATGGATAAGATGAGCAACAAGACCATGGGACCTGAATTAAACGGTAATGATTTGTATGTGCGTACTTCAAATGCTCGTAACAAAGCAACTTATGAGTATAGCTTTGATGGTAAAAACTATTATGCATTTGGCCCTGTATTTACAATTGCCTTCGGTAAATGGACTGGTGACCGTTTAGGTTTCTTCAGTTGGAATGAAAAAACCGATGAAGATGCGGGTTACATAGATGTTGATTGGTTTACTTACGATTATGATGGCCCAAAAGCGGCACGAGTTGTAAAAAATTAATCAATAGCTTATACAAAGCATTATGTATACTTACTGTTATTTGAAGATACATATTCAAATAGCTTAGGTGAAAAGCCTTGAATTGGACATGTTTCATTCAAGGCTTTTTTGCAGAGCAAAATAACCAAATGACGGTATGTAGCAATTATTTACATTAGTTGTTATAAATACTGAAGTTGTCGATTAATAGATGCAGTGATGAATAAACCCGCGTTATGTTCAACACAAATTGCCGAAAACAATAATGGCACAGAGCTAGTGGATAACTCTGCTCAGTTTTTAGCCTTGTTTGAAGCTGAGCGCAAACGTATTTATGCCTACATTTATGCTTTTGTTGGCGACAAAGCTGCTGCTGATGATATTTTTCAAGAAACCAGCACTATATTGTGGCGTGAATTTGACAAGTTTACCCTTGGCACTAGCTTTACCAAATGGTCAAACGCAATTGTATTTAATTGCGTACGTACTTATAGACGCAATAATAAATCATTAGTCGGGTTGAGTGATGAGGTGTTAAACGAGCTTGTTGCCAATGCAGACTATTCACAAAGTTCAGAACAAAGATGGAATGTACTACAAAGCTGTCGTGCCCAGTTATCAGAGTCAGATCAGCGTTTGTATCAAGGTTTTTATGTTGAAAACCAAAATGCGCAACAAATAGCAGACAACACTGGTCGGTCTATTTTTGGTGTGCGAAAATCAATTCATAAATTACGTAAAAAACTGTTTGATTGTGTTGATCGCAAAAAGCGTGAGGGAATGTTTTGAATAGAACCGATGAATTTTCTGATATACGCGACATAGCAGACAGTGTTTGTAATCAAAGTGCTACGCCAGAGCAAATGGCAAAACTAGATGTATTACTAAAAGGTAATCCACAGGCACAGCGCTTTTATCAAGAATACATCGAACTACATGTGCAAATGTCGTCCGAAGTTGTCCCTAATTTTGAAGTCGTTCGGCGACGCATGATGGTCGATGAAGTTATCGTGCGTCCAACCAATAGTGGCGCACAACCACCACTTGAGAATAGTCCGGCTAGTACAAATCAACCAACGGCATTCAATCAATCATCAAGCAGTAAATCAGATAACAGTATATGGCCCATTATTATTGCGGCGCTTATTATTATCCCTTTATCCGTTGTTGTTTTGCTGCAGTTTCTAAAAAACGACAACTATAATAATGCCCCAGCGCATATTTTATCTGGCCAGTTACAAATTAATGGGTTAGGCAAAATAGAAAACGGCCATCTTGCACCTGGCGATTATCAAAATATTCAAGCAACCCAAGTAAAGTTGTTGTCTGGCGACATTTTACACTTTGCAGAGCAATCAAGTTTTAAGCTTTACAATGCAACTGAAATTGAATTAAAAGCGGGCAGTGTTGTTATAGAAGCTAATTCCAAAAATAATATTATTGTGCTTGCTGATGGTTTTACCATTCATAGTAACGGCGATAATGTGGAAATAGACTTGGCAAACTACCAGCCAACTATTCAGGCGCAAGGCAGGGCTGTATTGATACCAAAACGCTGGCGACCAAAACATTATTGGTCATTTGACGGTAGTAATGACAGAGCGATCGATTTTTCTGGTGACGCAACGGGGATCGTCAGCAAGGGCGCAAAACGAATTAAAGGCTTAGTTGGTGCGGGCGCATTTGAGTTTGACAATAGTAAAGATGCACGGATAAACGTAGGTAGCGGCGGCGGTACTGTGCCAGCTTCGGGCAGTTTTGCAGTAACGGATGGCGTAACCATTGAAGCACTGATTATCCCTGAATATAGCGGCGAAGGGCCGAAAAATGGCCGTTTTGGTGAAATGGACGAGATATTTCGTAAAGACCAAACTGACAAAGACCACAGAATGCTGTTGAGTTTTCAAAACGATCACGGCAAAACTAATTTAAGACCAGCAGGGGAGTTTGATGAGTCACTTAGTTTTGGTTTGTATATTCTTGGCCAGGGCTATCACGAACTTAAATTGCCGCTGGATGGGGTAGATGGCAGGCCAACTTTAGCCCAGCTTAAAGACGGAAAAATGCATCACGTAGTTGCAACATATGATGTTAAATCGGGCCTGAAAGCCATATATTTAGATGGAAAAATGTTAGCCAGCTACCAGTATCCAGCTGGTTCGAAAATGCTTAGTGGTGGCTCAGGATTAGCCAATATTGGTAACTCACCTAACCAACCAAATAGTGCAAAGGAGGCTTATGCAGGTGTGATTGACGAAGTTGCTTTTTACGATTTTGCGTTGCCTGCCAAACGGGTTTATCAACATTATCAAAATACAAAAAAAGGCCGAAACTATTTTGGCTTAACACCAAGTGCTCAGCCTCTGCCAGAAACAATTCAAATTCGGCTTCTATCGGAGCAGATAATTAAACTAGATCCTTCCACAGGGTTGCCTGTTGACTAATGGGCTACGCAAAGCAGTTGCGGCTCTGCGTAGCTCAACACTAATTAAATGAGATAGTGACTGATTCTATGTCAACCCAACCTGACTCGCCAGTTTGGTCGTTTAAATCATCTTGATAAACACTTGCTGTAAAATCTGCATAACCCTCGCTTGGGTAGCTATCCGTATGTTTTATGCTTGACTCTGCCCATAACCAAGGGCCTTCATCTTGCATTGTCATATTTGGATACGGTGTTCTTTCCGGTGATGGGTAATCCAAGCTTGCTGTTACTTTGAAAGGTGTCGTCGTAGACAAGTACTGCAATAAAGCCGCTTGTTTTGTATTTGCTTGTAAAGACAATCGATTGCCGGAAATTAACGCGGGGATAGCATTGTTAGGGGTAGAGCGGCTGGATAAGCGGTCCGAAAATTCATTTACAATAGAAACGGTAGCGCTTAAGTCACTTGGAACTTGTAAATAAGTACTAGTTGAACGGGACGATGAACGCTTGACAAAAATTAGGTTAAAATCACCTACATCAAATTTATCATTTCGATTTACATCAAAAAAGACCACTATCCTGTATGTCGTATCTGAGTTACGAATGGATTGTGGTAAGGCTCTAAAGTCAATATCTACCAACACCGAATTTGTATTTGAACAGCCAATCATGCCATGTGGGATAGCTGAAACAGATGAGTAAGTTTGCGTCCCTGCACCCGGCAGTTCGGCTAATATAGATGCACCGTCTAGGGCAAAAGCTGCTGAGCTTACAGTATCATCTACAACTGATTCAAGTGACAATTGTCCTGATTGATTCGCCAAAACATTGTATGGCTTTGCTTGGTAACATCCGCCAATGTCTACATATTCGACTAGAGAGGAATTACCGACAACTAGATATCTGTCCCGCGTTTCATTTTGCCAATAACCGAATAAATTGGGTTCGATAACATCAGTTACGTAAGCCTTATCACTTTCTTGTTCATCTGCCTGTGTACCTACATTTAAAGCAACAAACAGTTTATCTATTTCGGAAGAGTTAAAGCCTTGATTTTGCAGAGCGGTTTGCAATTGCTCTACTTGCTGCTGGGTAAGATTAGAAAAGTCGGTGTATCCCAAGCTTGCTAGTTCAGCTTTAACCTGCTGAATATCTGAATTTGACAACTTGCTCTCATCAGAGCTCCCTGAACCTCCGCATGATACGATAGAACATGCTAATAAAGTACTTAATGTACATTTCCAAAACTTCACAAAAATTTCCTTAATAATAACAATTGGAGTCATTATTTTAACTTTTGTGATCATATTTGGTCAATATTAATCTATTGGCTTGATAGGATGATAACTAGGCTGTTTTAGAATAACTATATCGCTGCAATGGCTAAATATGAGATTCACCGTTAATTACCATGTGTTAGCAAAATTAGGTACAAGCATTTGAGCCTATTGAACTAAAAAAGCCCAACTATTGGGGATCTCATCCGCAAGCTAGTTGGGCTTTTGCTAAATCACAGTGTCGGCTGAAATTAGAATTTCAAACTAAAACCTGCTTTTAATACACGGCCTTCGTATTGCAAGCTATGTATCGCGCGCTCGTCATATCCGTAGTAGTCGGTACCTACCTCATCTGTTAAGTTAAACGCTTGTAAGTTAACACTGAATTTATTGCTAACTTTGTACGAGCCTGAAAAGTCTAAACGGCTTCTTTCAGAGCGGGTTCTAGTACCTGTGCCCAAGAAAGAGTTCGCGCCAGCTAATTTCTGCTCGTCACGCCAGTTATAAGCCAAACGTAAACTTAAACCATCGTTTTCCCAATAACCAATTAAGTTATATGATTTTGGTGAAACGCGCGGAAGTTCATTTTCGTCACCACTTTGTCTAAGTTTAGTAAAGTTAAATACACCACCGAAACCATTCCAAGGGTAAGGTAAAAAGTCGAGTTTTTGTTGAATAGATAATTCAAAACCTTCAACTTTTAACTCACCGTCGGTGTTAATAAGTCTATCAATATTAACTTCTCTTTGTTCTGAATCAGTTACTTCGCCTGTTGTAGGGTCTATGATATTGGTAAACGCGACCTGCTTACATTTTCCATTCGCTTCATCAAAGTATATTTCCCCTGCAAATTGACTAACGATAGGGTCTGAATTGTTTTCTGGGCAATAAAGATTTAAGTCACTCTCAAACAAGTTGGTAATGTTTTTTTGGAAAAAACCAACTGATATAGCACTACCTTCACGGTTATACCATTCTAAAGACAAGTCATAATTGTCAGCTTCATAAGGTCTAACTGTGGCTGAAGGTAAGTCAATCTCTACTCTGTTTGTATATTGACCTACTTTAGGGCTAGGCAATTGCGCAACTAAGTTTGGTCTAACCATGCTCTCGTAATAAGCAGCACGTAATATCACATCATCAGATAATTCAAACGATATATTCGCCATAGGTAAAGTAACGTTGTAGTCGTCTTTAATGATAAAAGGTTCAACTGCATAAGTTGCTATTTCATTACCTTTTGCGTCCAATACTGCTTGACCATTTTCGTCCTTTAAAAAGTCTTGCGCGATATTAACCGCATCAAATTTATTAGCCGTTTCGACATAACGCACACCTAAATTACCTGTGTATGCTATATCAAGTGGTAATTCACCTGAAAAATCAGTTGTCACATAAAACGCACTAACATCTTGCTCAACTTCAAAATTCTGGTTTGCTTGACTGGCGAAACCAGTATTATTGATTCGATCCCAGAAACCTGAACGATTTCTTTGTAAATTAGGGTCAATAGTTGTAACACCGTTTGGTAAAACAAGGTCATTTCTATCTGTTACTATATTTGTTTGTAAAATTTCAATGGCTTGCTCATTGTTAATTGTCACCCACCCATTTGTGTGGTCAAAAGAGCCAGGAATTTTGCCATTAAAAAATGGTGCTTGCTGAGCAGATAATACGTTTTCTGTGGATAAATATGCGCTGCCAACATTAGCTGTATCAATACCACCAAAACCTTGTAGCTGGTCTAGGTTGCTAATGGTTTCTTGAGAAAAACGTGCACCAAATTTAATTGCATCAAAACGTAATGCATCACCTAAACCTAGTTCAATAAAACGTTTAGCGTTTGCTTCAACAGCTGTATATTTGCTATCTAAATCACGCACACGACCATTAATATTAGCTTGTAATGTTCGCCCTTGGTTTAACTCATCACGAGAAGTAATGTTCGAGCTACTTGCTGTTGGTACTGACCACTCAAGTTTGTCGTAAACATAAGGCACGGCTAAACCACCTGACACTTCAATTGAAGCTAGGTCACCATTACCGGTATTTATCGTACCGTTAAAGCCTGTTGGTGCAAATTTAGCGTTGTTACTGCCCACATGAGAGAAGTTAAGTCCAATATTTTCAAATTGGTTAGAAGCTTCTGAGTGCGTTAATTTACCGTCAATTACCCAGTCGTCTTTGGTGTAATCAGCATATAAAATCACTCCAGCTGTTTTTTCGACAAAGGTCGTTTTACGGTTTTCAATTTGGTAACGGCCATTGCTAAAGTCGATGTTAGATACCACAAATGCTTGTCCGCCAGCGCAGTCTTCTGTTACACAAGTGTAAGCAAATGGTGCTGTGTCTAAATCTAAGGTTACTTGGCTGTCAATCCAATCGCTGGTTGCAGGGTTAGATTTATGTAAACCAAGCTCATAGTTAGTGGTTTCTTTCGTACCATTATCTAGTTTGCGTTGTGACGCTAAAATATGTGCACCAACTTTTAAGTTATCAGTCGCTTTTAACTCAATATTACCTGAAAAAGACGCACGATTACCGTCGCTATATTGAGTAACGTTACGGCCTCTATGTGGTACTCGAATTTCAGCATTGTCACCTAATACATCTGCCCACTTAGTTTTATATTCTGCTAAGTTAGTTGCTCGTGTGTATAGTGTTGGAACTTTAACTTTTTGACCATCGACTGTTTTTGTAATGTCGATTATTTGATCTTCTACATTTACGTAATCAATAACGTCAAAAGTATCGCGTCTAAATTCTTGCTCTGAAGCACTAAATTTAAATGCAACTGCTAGTTTGTCTTCAATTAGGTGTTTGACACCATATAATTTGATTTCTGGCGAGACTGCATCAGCTAATTCTTCATAAATAGCTCCGATACTAAAGCCTGCAGTGCCATCTTTTTTGGCTAATGCACGTTGTAATTTTTTATCAACAATACCTGCCATACCACCTTCTTGCAGGTCAGCTGTTGGAGATTTAACAACGGTGACACCGTCAAACACGCCAGCTTCGAATGAAGAAAATGGATTTGCTGCACCCACTTTATCAGGGCCGCCTGCTGCAGAAGGTACAGCAAAAGATTGACCAAAAGCAGTTGTTTTAACAAAACCACTGCCTAAACCACGCAAACTAATGGTTGATTGACGGCCTTCGTCACCTGAGTTTAATTGCACACCTGGCAAAGCTTGTAGTGCTTCACCTAAGTCCAATGCGGGTAATGCGTCGATATCTGATGCTGAAATCGCATCGACAATTGAAACTGCTTCACGCTTGGTATTCAATGCGGCTTCCAATGAACTACGAACACCAGTAACCGCGATTACTTCCGTGTCTTCTTCTTGTGCAGTTTGCGCTAAAGCCGAACTACTAATTGACAACAACCCAACTGTACCGAACGCAACAGCAATTTGATTCAGTTTGAATGTGCACAAGTTTACTTTTTTTATCATTTTTATGACCTCGAAATAAAGAGGGGTGGTTGTTAACATTTTGTTGGCAAAATGTTTGTTGGTTTTCGATCGCGATTTTAGGTCAAAAAATGCTTTTGGCAATCAATTTAGATCAATTTTTAGGAATATAAAAGCATATAAAACACGTTTATAATAACTGAAAGATCGATTGTGTGATTAAAGTGATTTGTTATGGTTGAATTTGCTGGTTGGGTGATTGGCTGTTTAGTCGGCTTTTTTACCCGATAAACAGCCAATTTGTTACAAATTAAATAGAAGTGAGCTGGATATTGCGAAATCTAATTGCGCCACTACGGTCACCACTTTTACTGTAAAGCTTGCTACCGTGGTGTTGTATACCAATATGGCCTTTTGACTCTTTTAAATCGATAACATGTGTGGTCAAAACTCCGTTGACGAATATTTTGATTTCAGTACCGATTGCTTCGATGCGGTACTTGTTCCATTGCAGGTGCTTGTATGCATTTGCTTTTTCATCCGTCCAGGTCGGTGATTTGTTTAGTTTAAAATCACTATCTGGATGTGAGCGTTCAGGGTGAATTGGATGTAACCACTTTCTTCGACCCTGATCATACAAACCGCCGCTCCATTTTCGATCGCTTGGATCAACTTCTGCTTGGTATCCGTATGCTTCTAAGCCTTTGCCACTTTTGTGCGGACGAGTCTGAGCTCTAAATATAAAACCAGAGTTTGAGTACTCTTCAACATCAGGCATGAGTATTTCGGCTTCTAACACAAAGTCGGAATATTGTTCTTTTGTTAAAAAGAACCAGTTGCCATGTGAAATTAGGTGTATTTCGTTATCAACGATTTTTGCTTCACCATCGGCATAAACATTATGCCAATGGGTTAAACTTTCACTCAGCAATACGTTTGGTTTTTTCTGTGACGTATTTAGGCTGCAACTTGCCAGCAATATAAACAGGCTTGTAAAGGTCAATTTTTTAAGCATATAAGTTGTGTCCTATGATTATTTATAGTTTTCCAATCGTTGTTTATCTTTTAGGGTTAACACGTCAGCTTGGCTTTTGTCGCGCATGATCGGCCCATTGTCACCTATCAGGTATACTTTATTCCAACTCGAACCCTGTGGTTTTTCAGCGACTATCATGCGAGCATCAGGGTGAGCATTTTCAATGAGTGCGGTGAGCGCCCAGCCTGCTTTTTGCTTGCGGAGTAATTCTTGTCCTTTTACAAAAGTATTACCGCCATCCGTGCTATTAAAGTAGCTGAGTATGGCTTGCTCTTGTTCTTTGTACCCTAATATAAAACTAACTTCATTGGACGATTTAATCATAAAATCACCGCGTGTGTCTGTGTTGTCAAGCCGAGCTTGTGTATTGACCGGCTTGCCGCCAACCCACTGACTGCCTGTCCACTTAAAATAGCTGGTTTGTTTTGGCCCACCTGTTTTGGCGCCTAAATCTTTACCGATATTGATGCCAATATGCGGATAACCATTTTCATCTAAATGTGCAGAGCCGTTAAAAGTCCAATCTTTGCCAGTACTGGCAACGAGCGTATGTATATCCGCAGCTTCCTTTGTTACTGGTAACTGTAACGCTTTGCCATTAACGTTTTTCCACTCACCGGTTTTGGTATTAAACACCATATAATAAACATTATGTCTTTCGGTAGTATGGCCGCGACCATTATTTGCTTTATGGTTCCAGCAAACGTGGTAGTCGTACGAGATAATAATGTCGTCGCCATGGCCTTTTGTTACCCAAGCATACCAGCTGTCATCTGCTGCAATATCCTTGCGTTTCTTATGTTTTAAAAATGATACGGCTGGACCAAAAGTTCGTCCATGGTCGGTTGATTTTTGATAAACCCAATCACTGCGATGTGCACCGTGGCGATAGAACAGGTAAATATCACCATTGTCCATTTTGACTGCTTGGTTATAAGTACCAAACGGGGTGATGTTGTCTAATTCTTCCCACTCAGTGATATCGTAAGGACGTTTGCTCACTGCGTGTTTATTACCACCATAATGTATATTGCCTAAGGGGTTTTTCCCATGACGTTTGTCGCCGCCATGCCCACCAAAAAACACATGTATATAGCCCAAGTCATCAATAATCATGGTTGGTTTTCCATGGTTATCTATTTTTTTAGGTTGTTCTGCATCTTTACCTAGTTCACTTATACCTGCTTTAAATGGACCAAGCCATTGACCGCTATCGTGATTGTAGGAAGCCACATATGGGTCTTCTAAAGGCCCTTGATAAGACACATAAGTAATGCCGTTTTTGTGAATTCCCGCTGGATGTTGCACCACGGCTAGTGAGTTGCCAAGTGCATTGTTGGCAAAATATTCGACTTTTACCTTGGTATTTTCGGCTTGGCTGAGAGTATTTGCTGTACCTCCGCAGCCAAACAATAAAATGCTTGTCGCAAAAAGAGAAGCAAGTGGGATGAGTGAACGTTTGATACGTGGATTTTTCATATTAATTCTGTCAATCAAAGTTTGTCAATATTAATCAAATATAACATACTGTAACTCATTAAATAGAGTGGTTGTAACAAAAAAATTAGTAAAATGTTGTTCAGATTGCTGAGTTTTATTTCTGAAGCGGCAAAATATAATTTGTGAACTATAATTTAAAAGAATTTTTATCATTGAACTCGGAGCGAGCGAGTATATGTTTGGTTGGCTTAAATCGAGTATTATGCTTTTACTAGCAAGCTTGAATGTTTGTTATGCGCAAGATGTGGTCTATCGCGGTCTGGGTGTATACAGAGATGCTTATCATACAGAATTGTTACAAGCCATTTTAAATACGGCAGAATCTGACCAATATACTGCAAAAAGTTATCCACTTTCTATACCCCATCAGCGCGCCTTTGAATTATTAGTCGCACGAACTGATATCGATATTATGATTGGCTATGCGACTCAAGAAAGATTAGATGCATACCAAGCCATTCAATACCCGATAATGAAGGGACTAAGTGGTTGGCGAGTGGCCTTAGTACATGAAAACCAATTGGATACCTTAAAAGCAGTCAAAACGCTTGAACAGTTAAAAGCCTTTAAACCAGGGATGTTTCATACTTGGACTGACAATCGAATTTTTGAGCATAATGGCATTAGTCCGGTAAAAGGTGCACATTTTATCGGTTTGTTCCGCATGCTGCACAAACAGCGCTTTGATTATTTTCCAATGTCTATTCTAGAAGCAGCTCGTGAGGCTGAGTTATACAAACAAGAATATAAGTTATCAATTGCTGTAGATCCGCATGTATTAATTACTTACCCAGTGTGTTTTTACTTTTATGTGGAAAAAAACAACCATAAATTGGCCAGACTACTTAACAGTGGCTTTGAACAAATTATTCAAACAGGTGAATTTGATAAAATTTTTGAAAAACATCACAGCCAGCTAATTAAGAAGTTTTTAACCGGTGATCGTAACATTATTCGCCTAGTGAACCCCCTATTGCCTAATAGTGTACCCTTAAACCGACCTGAGCTTTGGGTGCATTATCAATACACTGATTCCCGCCCAACAACCCTATATTAACTTTATAAAATCTCTGCTGAAGTATTGAAATAATTTAGTTTTTTATTTTATTGGTAAAATTGCCTGACAATTTGTTGCGTATATGAACATTTTGGACTAATTTTGTTATTTGGTGGTTGAATGTGATTTGTTTTGTGATTAGATCAAACTGCTGGATCACAATTTAAAACATGGGAATAACATTATGAATAAAATATTTAACAAAAGAGCAAGTGTGGCGGTTGCTATTACTGCTGCATTAAATGGATACACTGGTTTAGCTATGGCCCAATCAAGCACGGGCGCCGAAGAATCTACCGAAGTTATTGAAGTCCAGGGTATTCGCAGTGCCCTTGCCAGTGCCCTCAATCAAAAACGTGATACCACAAATATCACTGAAATTATCAAAGCTGAAGATATAGGTAAGTTACCTGATAACAACTTAGCTGAAGTACTTGAGAATGTTACAGGCGTACAAATAGACCGAACAAATGGTGTTGGTACAAGTGTGCAAATTCGTGGTACCGATGCGAACCGAGTTGAAATTAATGGCGTATCAACGGTAAGTTCGGGCAGTGGCAGAACAGGCATTAGCTTTGAAGATTTACCTGCAGCTCTTATTGCTGCGGTTGAGGTTACAAAAGCGCCTACTGCCAAAACAGTTGAGGGCTCTGTTGGGGGGACAATCAACTTAAAAACTTTACGGGGCAATAGCTTAAGAGAACGTTTGACTCAAGTTAAAGTACAAATGGAAAATAGTGACTTAGCTGACTCAACAACTCCAAAAATCTCCGCAACCTATGGTGATAATTGGGAAACTGGATTGGGTAAGCTGGGTCTTGTTGTTACAGGTAGTTACGCAGAGCAAGACGTTGCATCAGCAAACCCTCGTTTTGACCGAGACAGAGTTGTAATGCCAAATTCAGGCAGAGCAAGTGCACGATCTGAACCATTTCTTCGTACACAATTCTTAGATCAGCCTCTGAACGCGAAAAACTATGAAACGAAAAATTTGACAACCTCTATTGAATTGAAACCCACAGATAATTTCAAAATCTACCTTGACGCTACTATCAACGATCAAGAAAGTGTAAATACTAACTCTAGAGCATACTTTTCAGGTACTGGCGCAAACCCAGTAATTGACAACACTAACAATACTGGCTTTGAAAAAATTGATTTGGGTTCGTTAGACGGTGCGTACGGTCCAATT
Organism: Catenovulum agarivorans DS-2; assembly: GCF_000568405.1. Classification (GTDB taxonomy): domain Bacteria; phylum Pseudomonadota; class Gammaproteobacteria; order Enterobacterales; family Alteromonadaceae; genus Catenovulum; species Catenovulum agarivorans_A. The sequence goes on along the minus strand of NZ_ARZY01000011.1, from coordinate 24,447 downwards.
GATTTAGGGGAGGTTGAGGTTGTTACTAGCGGTATTTTGGGCGTAGGTGTATCTGATGATGGCGAGGTTATAGACCCTAACTTACGCGTTGGTAATAACAGTTCAGCTCGGGTCACAGAAAGTCGTGTGTTTGCCTTTGGTAGTGAGTACAGAGCAGAGTTATTAACTGTTTCAGCCGAAGTTTCATATTCCGACTCAGAATCGAATAACCCCTCTTTAAATTCTGAATTAGACTTCGTTAACCCAAGGGGGCCGCAGGTTTCTGCCGATACACGTAATGATAACGGTACGCCCGCTGAATTTAGAATTGCAAACAACCGTTTTGAATTTGGTATTGCTCAGGGGTTGCCAGAAACACCAACTACTGAACAATTGTTGAACCCTGCCAATTATGCATTACGCTCTGTAAATGAAGGGTTTCGATATAGAGAAGGCGCAGAAACAGCCGCGCGTTTAGACTTGAAATACGACATTGCAGACACGAACCCTATTTTCACTGAAATTCATGCTGGTGTGCGTTGGAACAAAAGCACTAACATGACAAGAAGCGAAACATCTCGAAACAGTTTTGGTAACTGGAATCGTCCTAGAGCGAATTTATTCTCTGAAATCGTTGTTCCTGGAGCCAGCAACTTCAACGGTGCTGACGGGCGTGAGCTATATGTTAAAGACTATTTAATAATAGACAATGGAGTTTCATTCAATAATCCAGCTTACACTAAGCAGGTAATTAATTCTGCCATCACCGCAAACAATAAACTCATTGACCCAGATTTCGATGAAAGTCAGTACAACACCATGAGTAAAGATGAACTCGAAGCTGAAGGGTTCAACGCATTATTGGTACCAATGGCAGCTGAAGATACTCAGTTTTTTGATATAGAAGAAGAAACTACGGCATTTTATATCCAAAGTAACTATGATTTTGAGTTAGGTAGTATGCCATTTATGGGTAATTTAGGGGTTAGGTACGTATCTACAGAAATTAATTCTTTAGGTAATGAATTAAGTGATGGCGCTATAAAACCTAGAGTTGGTACATCAAGTTATGACTTCGTGTTACCACGTTTTAATTTAACCGCAGAAGTCGCTGATGATATGTTGGTTAGACTTGGTATTGGTAAAGACTTACGTAGACCTGACTTTGACGACTTGTCTACATCTGCTTCGTTTGGTGGCAGCGCTTCAGCACCTGTGAATGTAGGTAATCCCGATTTGAAACCAGAGCAAGTATGGTCATATGACTTGTCGTGGGAATACTATTTGTCACCTTCCGCTTTGGTTAGTGTAGGTTTATTCCATAAAGAGAGAACAGATTTACACGTAACAATTGAAGAGTCTCCTGAAGAACCAATAGGGTCAACGGGACAAATAGAACGTGACACGACTGCACCATGTGAGGGCGGCGGTATTTATAATCCTGTTGTACCTTGGGAAAACTTCAATGTATTCTCTAGCGTTCAAGGTGAAGACGGTATCTGTGTAGCCAAGCGTAGTAAGTTTAACGCAAATGGCACGCAAACTCAGTCTGGTGCTGAGCTTGCCGTTCAATATGACTTATCTGATTTTGAAGGTTCATTGGGCTGGGCTTCTGGTTTCGGTATTATCGCAAACTACACTTACCAAGAAGCTGGTGAGGGGTTAACTGACTTTTATCGCGCAACCAGTATTGAGAACCCGGACAAAATTTCACCTAATGCTATCGACACTATGTTAGGGCGAGATGACTGGTTTGGTGCAACTGAAACGACTGAAGATGATCCTGTTACTTCGCGTGTTCAGCCGCATAAATTGTCTAAGCACTCGTACAACTTTACATTATTTTATGATAAGCATGACTTAAGTGTACGTATGCGATATACATGGCGTGATGCGTTCACAGAAGAATTGAGCAGAATGCGTTTCAACATCCCTCCTGTCGTTGGGGCTCGTGGTCAGCTGAACATGAGCGTTAACTATAAGATTAACGACACATTTAGCTTTGGTATTGATGGGGTTAACCTAACTCAGGAAGATAGAACACGATGGTGTTTCAATGAAAACACTTTGTTGTGTGAACAAAGTTTGACAGACCGCAGGGTAACAGCAAGTTTGTCTGCTAAGTTCTAACCTTTAGTTTAGCTGTATAAACCACAAAAGGCGTTGCTACAAGCAACGCCTTTTTCTTATCTAAGGGCTAGAGCCTGAATTCACAACTAAACCATTAGACAAAAAATAATTTGTCAGAAGGTTTGACAAAAAAATATTTTGTCACCTAACTTAACAAATAATAATTTGTCAAGTTAGGTGGGTTATGAAAAATGTCGTTGGTCAAGTTGTTCGTAAAGCTGATTTTTGGAGCGCAAATTCGAACTGGAAGATATGTGGCATAAAAATAACCTCTATATCCATAGAAGGTGTTGAGTTTGGCGATGGTGATGTGCTCGATTACAAAGTCGCGTTTAAACGCCTTATAAAGGACTTAGATCAGGATAAAAAACTGATCATTATGATAGACGAATTTGCCCAAACCATTGAAAACATCATTCAATATCAAGACGTACAGAATGCTTTATCGCTGTTAAAAGCACATAGAGAATTAAGGCAAGATACTGAGTTGTCGACCAAGCAATCAATAATGCGTTAGATAACCGCAATCATTTTGAAAGTTGGCAAAGCAAACTGAAAACAGGTTTAGAGAAAGATGAATACCTGTTTGCGAAAGAAGTGCTGAACACAATTTCTAACGACACTTATATCAACTCGCTCGACATCAGCAACATGGCGAGTAAACATAAGTTAGATGAAAACAACGCGCTCGAGAACATACAATCGCTGGTGTATGACGGCTATTAATAATAACGACGACAGCAGAATTTATAAATTTAACTCTCCAATTTTAAGAATGTGGTGGAATAAAAATGTCGCTAACTAATCAGTATTCCAGATTTAAATACAGCCCTGATCAAATCGACGAGCAAGAGTTTTTAGCCAAATTTGTAGTACGTAATCACGACTTTGATGAAATATTTGAAGACATTCAGCAAACTGATTTTAGCGTACCGAGTCAGCACTTTATTATTATTGGTCAACGTGGGCAGGGTAAAACCACCATGTTGCGTAAAATACAATTATCGGTGCAAGCTGACGGAGAGCTTGCAAAGTTCCTATTACCAGTAAAATTTACTGAAGAACAATATCAAATTCGTTCACTCAGCCGTTTATGGGAAGAAATAGCCGACTATTTACAATGCTTATATCCAAGCGAATTTCCGCATATTTTGGATGATAGGGAAGAGTTGTTTGATGATGCTGACTATGACGATAAAAGTTTCAGTTACCTAGAAAACGCGATAAACCAACAAGATAAAAAGATATTGTTGTTAATAGATAATATTGATGAATTACTCGGTAAGTTAAAAGAGAAAGAGCAGCGCCGGTTACTAGAAATTTTATTGTCGTCAGCCACGTTTAAAATTGTCGGCGGCTCAACCAAAATGCTTGAGCAACAGTTTGATTATGGCAAACCTTTTTATGAATTTTTCAAATTAGTCAAACTAGTGGGTTTAACTAAACAAGAGTGTTTTGATTTTCTAGCGTGTTTAGGTAATGAACAACAGCAACAAAAAATTGCGCACATAATTAAAAATAATCCAGAGCGCATTGAAACATTACGCGGATTAACCGGCGGTGTTCCGCGCACTATGGAAATGCCTGAGTATAATTTAAAAGATAAATACAAACCTGTTTGGTATGCACTCATGACGCTAATGCAAGATGAATTTCCACATGAGATAACTAAGATGGGATCTGAACTCGAAGAAAGCGTCAATGAAGTTTTGCAAACGGTTGAAGAGTATAAACACAAGTATAAATTGCAGGTTGAACGCTTGTGATTATAAATACTTTGTGTGTGATTAAAGTTGATTGTTATAATGTTTGGTGAAAGCATAAAAGAACTATGCTGATCTAATTATTATTGTGTGCAGGGCTGAGCTTTGTGTATGACTTTTCAAGTTTTTAGAGGTGATATGTGGAAAAACTAGCGTTTACAATGAAAATTTATCCTGGCCAAGCGGCTGAATATAAAAAGCGCCATGATGAAATTTGGCCTGAACTGTCAAATGTGCTCAAAGATGCTGGCATTAGCGACTACTCAATTTTTTTAGATGAAGAAACCTGTGTATTGTTTGCTGTTTTATATTGTGAATCAAAACAAAAGGTTGACGCATTACCCTCGAATCCTGTAGTACAAAAATGGTGGGCTTTTATGGCGGAGATTATGCAGACGAATGACGATAATTCTCCTGTCAGCAAACCGCTTAAACAGGTTTTCCATTTAGACTAAAATAAAAGCAAATAGACATATTTTGACTTGACGTGATTGTTTTTGATGGTATTATCCTCGCCAGACTTGCTACTCTGTCGTGTCATCAACAAGCGAGCCTGCTTTTTGTTTGTTGATGTTGTAGCTGTCTTCAGGGATTCAGTGGTTCTGGAACAGTTTAGTCCCTGAATGAAGGTGATTGGATAGCCTTCATACTATGTGTGTGTGAGGCATGGACGCTTCTTTTTTTCCTTCCTTTATTAGTCGCTTGGCAAATTTAGTCTAAACTTCTTCTTTTGAAATTTGCGTTCTTTAATCATAAAGACATATTTTTTAATTTAATGGTCAAAATAAATCACTAGCAATCAATTTTTATCTTTAAATTTGGTTGAATTAATGTAATATTAGTTAACATAAGCTAGTTATTGTTTGGTTGGGTTGAGCATTTTGTAAACACTTTGTCTGTTCGCAATGATGCTTCAATTTAAGTTAAATCAAAGAGGTATTGGATGAAATTGTATCGTGGCAAAGGCCGTTTATTCGCCTTATGTATGGCTGTGCTTTTGGCTGCACCAGCTGTTTTACAAGCAGCAACAGCAGAGAAGCCAAATATTATATTTATTTTGACGGATGATTTGGGGTTTAACCAAATTGGCGCCTATGGTGACACACCAATTAAAACCCCAAATTTAGACAAAATGGCTAAAAACGGTATTCGTTTTGACAACGCTTATGCAGGTAACACTGTTTGCTCTCCTTCGCGCGTTGCACTGTTTACCGGAAGAGATGGACGTTATATGACCAACAACTCAAACACGGTTGAGTTGAATCATAAAGACATCACAATTGCACACGTTTTGAAATATGCTGACTACGATACAACGTTAATCGGTAAATATTCTATCGGCCAGCAAATGGGTGTAACTGATCCACTGGCTATGGGTTTTGACACTTGGTTTGGTATGTATTCAATTTTAGAAGGGCATAGACAATATCCACAAATTTTGTGGCGCGATGGTCAAAAAATTCGTGTAAAAGAAAACGAAGGTGGCCGCAAAGGTGTTTATGCACAAAAAATCTTTACTGAAGAAGCAATCAAATATATTGAAGCGCCTCGTGAAAATCCATTTTTCATGATGTTAACTTACACATCGCCTCATGCTGAGTTGGGTGTACCAGAAGAGTATAGCAACCAGTATCGCTTTGCTGAAAAAGAATATACAGGGATGAAAGGTGGTAAGCCTGCAGACAAATATGCCGCTTATTATCCAGAGCCAGTTGAAAAGCCAAATGCTGTTTTAGCCGGTATGGTGAGCGCACTTGACGACTATGTTGGTAAAATACTCCGTACGTTGGAAAAAGAAGGTAAATTAGAAAATACTTTAATTGTATTTACGTCTGACAATGGCCCGCATGACGAAGGTGGAGCTTCACCTGAATTTTTCAAAGCTTCAGCGCCGTATAAAGGTCAAAAACGTGACTTATATGACGGTGGGATACACGTACCTATGATCGTTCAATGGCCAGCTCAAATTAAACAAGGCCGTGTTGATAAGACACCGTGGATTTTTGCTGATGTTCTACCGACATTTGCAGATATCGCTGATGTTGATTTAAATATTGTGCCACGAGTGCATACAAATGGTGTATCTATTCGCGGATTATTAAATGACTCGCCAATCGAAATGGAAGAGCGCGTTTTATATTGGGAATTTGCTAAGCAAGTAGGTGATCCTAACTCGGGCATCATTGGTGATACTTATCAAGCTGCTCGTAAGGGTGACTGGAAAGCTGTCCGTTACGGCTTTGATGCCGAACTAGAGTTGTACAACATTGTTAAAGACCCATCTGAGTCTAGAAACTTGGCATCTAAATATCCAAGTACTGCAAAAGAGTTTTTCGATTTATTCGAAGAATATAAGTAATTTGCCAGTTAGATGACGCAGTATAAGGAGATGCTGCCTCACAGATATATGTTGAATGTGAAGGTAAAGTATTATGAAGTTTAATTTAAAAAAATCACTTATCCCAGTTGCTGCTACGCTCGCTTTATTGGGCTGTGGTGCTACTAGTCAATCAAATGACACCAATTCAGTTGCTCCGATTGCAACTGCAAAACAAACTGAAAAACAAATTCATGCTGTTGCTTACGATGTCGCTACACGTGCTGCAAACTGGCAAATGCGCCAATTAGACAATTTATACTATATTCCAGAGTCACATAAGGCGAAATCTGAAAACCCTAAGTTCTGGATTCAAGCTTCGTTTTTTATTGGTTTGACCCGTTGGATTGATACATCAAACGACCAAGCTTTGTTTAAACAAGTTAAAGAAATTGCTGAAGGTGAGAATTACGAATTATTGTTAGACCGTCCTTACCATGCGGATGACCATACGATAGGTCAAACCTACATTTGGTTAGCCGAAAAAACGGGCGAGAAGAAAGCTTACGCAGAAGTGCAAAAATTGTTTGATTGGATTCTAGAGAATAAACCTACCGTCGGTTTAGAAATGCGTGACGAAACTGCTTCTGGACATGGCACGGTTCACCTTGAAGGTAACTGTCAAACTCGTTGGTGCTGGGCAGACGCATTATATATGGCACCGCGTACTTGGATTATGTTGAGCAATATAACAGGCGATCCTAAATATTTAGAATACGCAGACCAAGAGTACTGGGCTGCGGCGGATTATTTATTCTCGGACAAGTACGGCATGTTTTTCCGTGATAGCCGATACTTCGATATGAAGAGTGACAATGGTCAACCTGTTTTCTGGGGCCGTGGTAATGGTTGGGTATTTGCAGCATTACCTCTGATTATTGAAGCGCTACCTAAAGATCATCCGTCACGAGATCGCTACATTGAACTATACAAGAAAAATGCAGCTGGTTTAGTTGGTTTACAAACGGAAGAAGGTTATTGGCCTGCTTCGTTATTAGACCCGAACAAAGTAAAAACCCCTGAAGTAAGTGGTACTGGTTTCATTACCTTTGGTTTAGCTTGGGGTGTTAACAACGGCATACTAACGGATGCAAACACCAAAAAGGTTGTTGAAAAAGGTTGGGATGCGTTAGTCCGTGCTGTTGAGCCTAATGGACGAGTAAATTGGGTTCAGCATGTTGGAAAATCCCCAGATCCTGTTAAGAAAACTGACTCACAGTTATATGGTGTTGGCGCTGTATTACTGGCAGCAAGTGAAATGGCCAAGTGGTCCAAGTAATTAAACAGGTGTATTTGTGGATAGGTTGCGTGTTTTAAGCCGTACATACAAACTGTATGTGATGCTTGTAGGGTTTTGCTGGTTATTGGCCTCTTGTTCATTTAGTTTTGAGCAATTTTCCAATAATGATGCACCGGTAGAACTTAAAGTTGGCGAAGGCTTTGTTAATCCAATTGGCTATTACGAAGCTAAGCCTAGGTTCTCGTGGAAAATTGCCAGTAGCTCGGTACAAAACACGCAAAGCGCCTATCAAATCCAAGTTGGTTCAGCTGTGGAGCAAGGTGAGTCTTTCAAGGCTAACTTGTGGGATTCAGGCAAAGTTGCAAGTGCTGACAATGCTTGGATCCGCTATGCTGGTCAACCATTAGTATCGCGCCAACAACTGTTGTGGCGCGTTCGTATTTGGGATGAGAACAAGCAAGCCTCGAACTGGAGTGAGTTAAACCGTGTTGAACTTGGTTTGTTGTCTAACCAAGATTGGCAGGCCGAATGGATTGCACATCCTGATACATTACAAGTTAATAAACCCTCACAAAAAACGATCGCGACAGCGCAATATTTTAGAAAGCGTTTTTCTGCTGAAAATTCTATTCAGCAAGCTAGACTATATGTAACCGCTAAAGGTTTGTTCAAAGCATTTATCAACGGTCAAATGGTTGCGCCCGATGATGCTATGACCCCCGGCTGGACGCCTTATGCAAAAAGAATCGAAACCCTCACTTATGATGTGACTGACTTGCTTTCGCAAGGTGAAAACGTATTGGCTGCAAACCTAGCTGGTGGCTGGTATGCAGGCCGAGTGTTTAAATTTACTGACAAAGAGCATAAAGTCACACCTGAGTTTTTAGCTCAATTGGAAATTATTGATGAAAATGGTCTGCGGCAGGTCATTACAACAGATAACAGTTGGCGTGTAACCCAACAAGGGCCCATTCGGTTTTCAAGTATTTACGATGGCGAACTTTATGACCAAAACAAGCAAATGTCGTCCTGGGCTCAAGTGCAGTTTGACGATAGTGCTTGGCAAACTGCTGCGGCAAATCAACTCGATTTTAAAGTTCAATTGGCACCTAAACGCCATGCCCCCATTCGAAACGTTGCAAGTTTAGAGCCTGTTTCGATTATTACCAACAACAATAAAGCCGTAATATTTGATTTTGGTCAGAATATGGTGGGCGTACCCAAAATTAACGTGCCGGCGTTGGCAAACCAAGCCATAACCATAAGGTTTGCCGAAGCCCTACATAAAGGCGAATTTTACACAGAGAATTATCGCAGCGCTAAATCGACCGATATTTTTATTCCTGCTGCGGATGGGATTGCTGAATATCAACCAAGGTTTACTTACCATGGTTATCGATACGTTGAAATTTCGGGGTTTGATCCCAATGCAGCACCGAGCAAATCATGGGTAACCGCAGTTGTTCAACATTCTGATGTAGAGGTCGAGCAAAACTTTGTAACGTCTCATGCCAAGTTAAATAAACTTGCTCAAAATATTCGCTGGGGCTTAAAAAGTAATTTTTATGATATTCCATTAGACTGTCCGCAACGTGACGAGCGTTTAGGCTGGACTGGCGATGCTCAAGTATTCACAACTCCTTCAATGTATATGGCTGATGTTTACGCATTCTGGGCGGCATGGCTACAGAGTGTGCGCGAAGAGCAATTTGAAGATGGTGGTGTGCCGCTTTATATTCCGTTTGTTGAATGGATAAATTGGCCTTCATCGGGTTGGGGTGATGCAGCGACCATAATTCCATGGGAGCTTTATCAAATGACGGGTGATACCAGTATTTTAGCCGACAACTATACAATGATGACGCGTTGGTTAGACTATCACAAAAGCCAAAGCGATGAATTGATATCTTCAATGAAAACCTTTGGCGATTGGTTGCAGCCTTATCCAGATCCTGCTGCGAAAAACCCGAATCGTGGTGACACTCGTTTTGACTTAATTTCGACTGCTTACTTTGCGCGCTCGGTTTATTTAACCGCACAAACGGCCAGTGTGCTTGATAAAAGTGCAGATGCGACACGTTATCTGGCATTGTTTGAGCGCATCAAGCATGCGTTTGTCCATCACTTTTTTGACGAGAAGTTGAATGTTAAACAGGGCCAATCGACACAGACCACTTATTTATTGGGGTTGGCGTTTGACTTGTTTACAGGTGAGCAAGTTGCAATCGCGCAACACAAACTAATTGAATTAATCGAACAAGCTGACGGTCATTTGCGTACTGGGTTTTTAGGTACACCATTATTAGCACAAGTATTACAAGAAGCAGGCCGTAGCGACATTGTTTACGATTTGATATTTAAAGAAACTTATCCTTCTTGGTTTTATTCCATTAACAATGGAGCGACTACAACTTGGGAAAGGTGGAATTCTTACTCAATCAAAGATGGTTTTAACCCAGAAGGGATGAACTCATTAAACCACTATGCATATGGCAGCATTGCTCAATGGTTTTATCAAGGGATTTTAGGTATTCGAGCCAAAGTTGCTGGGTTCAAGCAGGTTGAAATTAAACCTCAAGTGTTAGGTCAGTTAGATAGTGCTGAAGGATTTTACGATACGCCAGCTGGCAGAATTAAAGTCAGTTGGCAGTTGAATCTGCAGCAGTTCACTATGAATGTATCTATCCCGAAAAACACGAGCGCAGACGTTGTAATACCAGCGTTTCGAGCGAACACTTTAATGATTAATCAACAATCTGGCAAGTCGGCTGACTTGAGCAATCTTCAGCCCGGTGAATATCAAATCTCAGCGGCATTGACTAGACAGGCACCTTAGGGGTCGTGTCGCATTCTGCTATTTGGGATGAAGCAAAATTAACCTGAACTCGGGATAACAAGTTCAGGTTAATTTAATAGGGGAGCGTGTTTGTGGTATATCGTTTAACCATATACCACAAAAAAATTCAGTTAGTCGTCTGCAGCTTCTACTACAATAACCTGAATATCATGTTTTTCGAAGTGGCGGATGGTTTCGGCATCTGCATTTGAATCAGTGATTAAGATGTCAACATCTTCTAGCGGGCATAAAATGAAATTACTGCGTTTTCCTAACTTAGTGCTATCAGCCAAAATAACCAATTTTTCAGTTTGTTTCATTAAACGCTGCTCTGAGCGGATGAGTAACGGGTCTGATTCCATTACGCCAAACTGACCAATGCCCGGTGTGCCCATAAACATCATAGTGCTGTGGTAGTATTCTGTGTTGTCTCTTTCATAAGAGCTCAAAATAATCCCTTGCTCGCGGTAAACTTCACCGCCAGGTAGTGTGACCTGAATATCGCTGTTTTCGCTAATATAAGCGGCTAATACAAAAGAATTGGTTAACATGTTCAATTGTTTATCACGCAGGTATTCACCCATCATATAAGTAGAGCTACCACCATTGACAATAATTGAGTCGCCATCTTTACATAAATCAGCCGCGCGCTGAGCAATGCGCTTTTTGGTTTCTGTGTGTTTCTCTTTATCAACAAAAAATGCTGAACTGGAGATGTGTTTCTTACTTGGCGCTGGGTTTATTGATTGAGCGCCGCCGCGAATCTTTTGGATCTCCCCACGCTTTGACATCTTTAGAATGTCCCTGCGTATTGTTGCTTCAGACGCATTCAGTTTTTCGGTTAAACTTCTAACGCTTGCGAATTGTTCTTGGTCTAGGATATCTTTTATTAGTTGTTGTCTATGTCTTTCTAGCATTGGAAGCCCCTTCCCATTCATACTATTTTGTGTGTTGTCTAAATCATTATCCATATTCTATTCGCAAAACCTCAAAGTTAACAGTCTATTGGCTATTATAACACAAAATGACGTAAAAAGAAATTTATGGATTGTTGTTGACTGTTATGTGTCTATTCGTGATTGACGTGTGGTGTTTTTGTAAAATTTTTGGTTTTTTTAATTCGTATTTGAACTAAAATTAATCATTGTGCTTGATTTTTATTGCTTATGTTGTCAATAATAATCACTTGTGTATCTTACTCAAACAAATTTAAGCAACTTTTTTATTACTTTCTGTACACGGAACACAATTAAACGGTTGCTTTTGCTGTTTTAATGCTGAATTTTGAGGTGAGGATGAGTCGCTTTTCTAAATTTATAATCCTATTAACCGCTATCGTGGTAGTCGTGCCAGTAATTTATTGGCAAGAGCGGGCAAGAGATGTCATAGATATTCGCTTAGCTCATGGACTTGACCAGCAGCATCCGGTGCATCTGGCTTTAGTATTCATGGATAAGCGATTGCAAGATATTTCAGGTGGGCAGATGCGCTTGGATATTTTTCCAGCGGGGCAACTTGGTTCAGAGCGGGAAATTATCGAGCTAATCCAAATCGGTACCCTAGGTATGACTAAGGTGTCGGCAAGCTCTCTTGAACCATTTGTTCCCGAAATGAAGGTGTTTAGTCTGCCATACTTGTTTAATGATCACGACCATTACTGGAAAGTTCTCGAAAGTGATTTAGGGCAGCAATTGTTAGACTCTGGCAGTCGATATCGAGTGAAGGGCCTGGGATATTTCGATGCTGGCAGTCGTAGCTTTTATACAACCTCTAAAAAGGTAGAAAAGCCAAGCGATTTAAATGGGTTGAAGATCCGTGTAATGAACAGCCAATCTGCGGTAAATATGGTTAACACCATCGGCGGCGCTGCAACACCTGTTAGCTGGGGTGAATTATATACGGCGCTACAGCAAGGCATAGTTCAAGGTGCCGAGAATAACCCACCTAGTTTCTATTATTCTAAGCACTATGAGGTGAGCAAATTCTATTTGTTAGATGAACACACCTCGATTCCGGATGTCATTATTGTTGGTACTCATTTGTGGGACAGTTTGTCGACGCAACAACAAGATTGGCTGCAACAAGCCATGCATGAAGCAACTCAATACCAAAAGAAGATTTGGGCTGAGTCTACGCAAATGTCTTTGCAAAAAGTAGCTGAAGCTGGTGTGACTATTTTGCAAGCAGACAAAGCAATATTTCAGCAAAGTGTTCAACCGATTTACCGAGCTATCCGCGATGAAAACATTAATAGCCTGATTCAAAAAATTAAATTGATTGGAGAAGATGTCGATGCAATTACATCTAATCATGAATAAATTCGACCGAATATTACGCGTATTTTTAGCGGTTTTAATGGGGTTGCTAGTGATTGATGTCACATGGCAAGTGCTTACCCGATTTATTTTACCCCAGCCAAGCTCTTTTACCGAAGAGGTTGCACGATTCTTGTTAATTTGGGTCAGCCTGTTAGGCGCAGCGTATGCCTATCGTCTCAGTAGTCATCTTGGTTTTGATTTAATGGTTAAAAAACTAGCTGCCAAAGAAGCTGTTTTTTTCGTCCGCTTGTGTTCAGTCTTGGTCGCTATTTTTGCGATTGCAGTGTTGATTGTTGGTGGTGGAAACCTAGTCCTTTTAACCTGGTCGTTGGGGCAGTTCTCACCTGTGCTAAACGTACCAATGGCGTTTGTTTATGCTGTGGTGCCGCTTAGCGGCATATTGTTTTTAATTTATAGCTGTTTGTTTTTTATGGATGCAGAAACTTTCGTTAAAAATGACCAGTTACCATTGGAAGAAGAGGCGTAAGCAATTATGACAAGTTTAATTCTATTTGGTGTATTTGCGATTTTATTGCTTATCAATTTGCCAATTGCGTTAGCAATCATTTTTGCTACGCTGGTTACTATGTTGGCAACGGTAGATACTCTACCGGCACTCACGACAATTGCCCAGCGATTAACGGCTGGGATAGACAGTTTTGCCTTGTTGGCAATTCCTTACTTTATTTTATCTGGTTATTTGATGGGGCAAGGTGGGATTGCGCACCGCTTAATTGCTTTTTCTAAAGTGTTGGTTGGTCGCTTACCAGGCGGGCTTGCAATTGTAAATGTTATTTCATGTGCGTTATTTGGATCTATTTCTGGTTCAGCTGTCGCTGCTACTTCGGCGATCGGTGGTTTCATGATCCCAGCAATGGAAAAAGAAGGCTATAAAAAACCTTTCAGTACCTCTGTTACAGTAACTGCCGCCACTACTGGTATGTTGATACCACCGAGCAACATTCTGATTATTTATTCACTTGCTAGTGGTGGAGTGTCGATCGCCGCATTGTTTATCGCTGGGTATTTACCAGGTTTGTTGGTCACGCTGGCGCTCATCTTGGCTGCTGTTCTATATGTTAAGCGCAACAATGTTCAACCTTTAGCTACTGAATCAATTGAACCATTCTGGCCAGCGTTTATCGGCGCGATTCCAAGTTTATTGCTTATTTTCTTAATTATTGGCGGCATTATTGGTGGTGTTTTTACCCCAACTGAAGCTGGCGCCGTTGCTGTGCTGTATTCTTTAGCGTTATCAGTCGGTATTTATCGAGAAATTTCCACTAAAGATTTGTATCCAATTTTACTTAAAACGGTTAATACCACTTCAATCGTTATGTTGCTAATTGGTGCTTCTTCAGCAATGTCATGGTTAATGTCTTATGAGTCGATTCCACAAACAATCAGTCAGATATTGTTAACTTTGTCGGAAAATCCGCTGCTCATTCTGCTAATTATCAATATTACTTTGTTGGTGGTCGGCACCTTTATGGATATGACACCAGCAGTATTGATTTTTACGCCAATTTTTCTACCAGTGGCAGAGTCGTTGGGCTTATCACCATTGCATTTTGGCATCATGATGATCCTTAACTTGTCTATTGGTTTATGTACGCCGCCTGTTGGCAGTGTGCTGTTTGTTGGATGCAGCATCGGTAAGGTGAGTATTAGCGATATTATCAAACCCATTTTACCGTTGTACATTGCTATGTTTATCGCATTGATTTTGGTCACAATTTTTCCTGCGATAAGTGAATTTTTACCAAGCGCGTTTGGCCTTATTTAAGGTCGATAATTGTAACTTCTTAATAGGAAAACATTATGCAAGCATATTTAACTCAACAATTCGGTCTTAAAGATAAAGTTGCCGTAGTCACAGGTGCAAGCCGTGGTTTAGGGCAAGCCATGGCAATTGCACTTGGTGAAGCGGGTGCAACTGTCGTTGCTGTTGGTTCAAAACCTGAAAACGTGGCAAAAACCATCGATATTTTGCAAGAAAAAAACATTAACTGTTTAGCGTTAGGCTGTGACCAAAGTGACGGTGAGCAAATTAAAGCGGTTATTGATGATACTATCGCGAAATTCGGCCGCATTGATATTTTGGTAAACAATGCAGGCACAATTAAACGTGCTCCAGCACATGAGTTTTCAGATGATGACTGGAACGAAGTGATCAATGTTAATTTAAATGGTGTGTTTAAGTTTTGCCGTGAAGCAGGCAAACATATGTTGAAACAAGGCTCAGGCAAAATTATCAACATTGCATCATTGTTGAGCTTCTCTGGTGGTATCACAGTGCCTGCATACGCTGCTAGTAAAGGTGGTGTGGCGCAAATTACTAAAGCTTTGGCGAATGAATGGGCTCAGTCGAATATTCAAGTTAATGCCATCGCACCAGGGTATTTCGAAACCGACAATACTTATAACCTGCGTCAAGACGCTGAACGTTTCGCGAGTATTTCTGCGCGTATTCCTGCAGGCGAGTGGGGGAAACCAGAAGACTTAGCTGGCGCGACGGTATTTTTATCCAGCAATGCGTCAAACTATATGAATGGTCATGTCATGTTAGTTGATGGTGGTTGGATGGCTCGATAAGCCATTAGTCATTATTTTTCATTATTAAGCGAGAGTTATTATGGATTTTTTATTTGCAGCTGACATTCGCAGCTATAAAGATATGCGCAATCAAGAATTGCGTGATGCATTTGTTACCCAGCAGTTGTTTGCGTTAGGTGAGGTTAAATTAACCTATACTGATGTTGATCGTGGCGTAGTGGGTGGCATTACACCAACAACTGATGCACTGGAGCTACCAACGCACAAAGAATTAGCGGCTGATTATTTTTGTCAACGTCGTGAAGCAGGCGTTATTAACATTGGTGGTAAAGGTTCTATTGTGGCCGATGGTGTAACTTACCAAATGGAAAACAAAGACAGCTTATATCTGGCTAAAGAAACTAAGTCTGTCCAGTTTGTGTCTGACGATGCAAGCAACCCAGCTAAATTTTACTTGGTGTCTTACCCCGCACATAGAGTGACTAAAACAGTTCATGTGCCAAAAAGTGCTGCCAATAAATTAGAGTTAGGTTCACCAGAAACTTCGAATGAACGTACAATCCACCAATCAATTCGTCCAGGTATTGTTGATAGCTGTCAGTTGGTTATGGGCATCACAGAACTAAAATCTGGTAGTGTGTGGAACACTAAACCACCACATACACATTTCCGCCGTACTGAAATTTATATGTACTTTGATTTACCAGAAGATGAGCGTGTGTTCCATTTAATGGGTGAGCCCGCAGAAGTTCGTTCACTTTCACTAGAAAGCGGCGTTGCTGTTGCATCTCCTAGCTGGTCTATTCACAGTGGGGTTGGAACAACTAACTATACCTTTATCTGGGCGATGGGTGGTGAGAACCAAGAGTTCGATGATATGGACCACTTAAAAGTAACAGACCTTAAATAGTCATTTTCAGCCAAAAGCTTGAACGCTCAATGTTTATTCTTGGGCGTTTAAGCTTATCCCCTACCTATCCAGTCAATTTTTTTGCAAGTAATCTATCAGTTTTGATTATATTCGATATTTTGCTACACTCTAATTTAACAAGTGTTAAAGAAATTTGTTTTTTAAATTTGAACTTCACCTTGATCTTATCGAGTGATTATACACTAGTTAGCCTATACACCCCTGTTTTTATGTACTTTTATTTAATTTCTTTTGACAGATTTATTGAAATTGTATGTAAGCTTTTGTTTACTAAATGTTATTTAATGTGATTGAAAGTGATTGAATGTGCTTGACTGTGTGTGTTTGTGGTGTATTATATTTGGATGATTTAGTAGTAGTAAGTATTCATGACATTGGGAGCACACAGATGCCTATAAACAAAGATGAATTTCGCCATGTAGATTACAGTTGGGATGATGCTGCAGTAGAAGGCTTATCGCCAGTAGAAGCATTAGTATATCGTTCAAACATTCTAGGTGACGACCAACGTATTACCAATACGGGTGGTGGTAACACATCAGCAAAATCAACCGAGATTGACCCATTAACAGGGAAGGAAGTAGAAGTTTTATGGGTAAAAGGTTCTGGTGGTGACTTAAGAACATCTAAGCCTGAGAATTTTTCATCTTTATACATGGAAAAGTTAATTGCACTGCAAGATATTTATAACAGTGCGGATGAAGTGGGTGTAAAAACTCAAATTGAAGACGATATGGTTGCTATGTATCGCCACGCGACGTTTAATTTGAACCCTCGTGCAACTTCAATTGATACTCCTTTACATGCTTTTATCCCATATAAGCATGTTGATCATATGCACCCAAATTCAGTTATTGCTGTTGCAGCAAGCAAAAACTCTAAAGAATTAACTCAAAAAATTTGGGGCGACGAGTTAGTTTGGACTGAATGGCAACGTCCTGGTTTTGATTTAGGTTTAAAATTGCAACAGATCTGTCGCGACTACCCTAACGCAAAAGGTGCAATTTTAGCGGGCCACGGTGTAATTAACTGGGCGAATGATAACAAAGAATGTTATGACCTAAGCTTAGACATTATTGAAAAAGCTGCGCGTTATATTGAAGAGCATGACAAAGGTGAAATGACCTTTGGTGGTCAAAAGTACGCAACTTTAGCGGAAGACAAGCGTCACGCTGTATTAGCTGAAGTATTACCTTTCTTACGTGGTTTAGTGTCTGGTGAGAAGAAATTAATTGGTACAGTTCAAGAAGACGATACAATTTTACGTTTCGTAAACAGTGCAGACGCGCCTCGTTTAGCTGATTTAGGTACGTCATGTCCTGACCACTTCTTACGTACTAAGATCAAGCCATTGTATGTAGATTGGAACCCAGAAACTGATTCTGTTGAGAAATTAAAAGAGTTATTAACTGAAGGTGTTGCTAAATATAAAGCAGACTACAGTGAGTACTACGAAAAATGTAAGCATGACAACTCTCCAGCACAGCGTGCTTCGTCTCCTTCAATTTGTTTGATTCCTGGCGTTGGTATGGTTGCTTGGGGTAAAAACAAATCTGAGTCTCGTGTGACTGCAGAATTTTATAACTGTGCTGTTGAAGTAATGCGCGGTGCTGAAGCAATCGACGAGTATGCTGCACTTCCTCAACAAGAAGCGTTTGATATTGAATATTGGTTATTAGAAGAAGCTAAATTACAACGTATGCCAAAAGAAGCGCCATTAGCGCGTGACATCGTAGTTGTAATTGGTGCTGGCGACGGCATTGGTAAAGAAACTGCTTTCCGTGTTGCTAAAGAAGGCGCACACGTTGTTTGTGCTGATTTACGTGGTGAAGCTGCACAAAAAACCGCAGACGAATTAACAGCTATCTACGGCCAAGGTATTGGTGTAGCTGGTTCTGGTATTTCTGGTTGTGGCCCAGCAATTGCGGCTGAAGTAAACATTACTGATCGTGAAAGCGTGAAGAAAATGTTTGAAAAAGTAACTTTAGCTTATGGCGGTATCGACAAAGTTATCGTAACTGCGGGTGTATTCTTAGCACCGGGTCAAGCTGGTATGAGCAACGATCAACAATTTGACGTAAGCTTCGCTGTTAACGTAAAAGGTGGCTATATTGTTGGTACTGAAGCAAACGAACTTTGGAAAGCTCAAGGCTTAAAAGGTGCGTTAGTATTAACAACTAGTGTAAATGCTGCCGTGTCTAAGAAAGGTTCATTAGCTTACGATACTTCAAAAGCGGCTGCTAACCACTTAGTTCGTGAATTAGCGGTTGAGTTAGCGCCACTTGTTAATGTAAATGGTTTAGCACCTGCTACAGTTGTTAAAGGTAGTACCATGTTCCCACGTGACCGTGTAATCGCTTCTTTAACCAAATATAACGTAGAGTTTTCTGAAGCGGATTCTGATGACGATTTACGTGACAAGCTAGCAAACTTCTATGCTCAGCGTACGCTAACTAAGTCGCCAATTACACCAGCTGACCAAGCTGAAGCGGCTTACTTAATGGTTTCTGGCCAATTAAGCAAAACAACTGGCCAAATAATTAGTGTAGACGGTGGTTTACACGAAGCCTTCTTGCGTTAAGCACGAAGTGAGTATTCGAGAGGATAATTAATATGACAACACGTATAGATAAAGCTTTAATCGCTGAACAAAACGCTAAGTTAGAAGGTTTCGTTAAAGAAGATTATGAAGCATTGGGTAATAAATTAGCGCGTGAAGACATCAATATTGATGACATCACTGCTATGGCTGAAGAGTTTCAAATCGCTGTACCTTCATGGGGTACAGGAACAGGTGGAACGCGTTTTGCGCGTTTCCCTGGCATAGGCGAACCTAGAAACATTTTCGAGAAATTAGAAGATAGCGCTGTTATCAACGATTTATCTCAAGCAACTGAACGTGTATCTCCGCATTTCCCATGGGACAAAGTGGATGACTTTAAAGAATTAAAAGAGTTTTCTGATAGCTTGAGCTTAAAGTGGGATTCTATTAACTCTAACACATTTCAAGACCAAGCTGGTCAAGAGCATAGCTTCAAATACGGCTCTTTAAGCAATACGTCTAAAGAATCTCGCGATTTAGCAATTCAACACAACCTAGATTGTATTGAATGGGGTAAAACTTTAGGTTCTAAAACTTTGACTGTTTGGGTTGGTGACGGTTCTAACCACCCAGGTCAACAACACTTCCAAAGTGCTTTTGAGCGTTATTTAGAAAGCATGAAAGAAATTTATGCTGGTTTACCAAGTGATTGGGAATTGCACATCGAACACAAAATGTTCGAGCCTGCGTTCTATTCAACCATCATCCAAGATTGGGGTTCAAACATCTTGGCTGCAATGGAGTTAGGTCCTCAAGCTAAATCTTTAGTTGATTTAGGCCACCATGCACCAAACGTTAACATTGAAATGATTGTTTCTCGCTTAATTCAATTCAAGAAATTAGGTGGTTTCCACTTCAATGACTCTAAATACGGTGATGACGATTTAGATAGCGGTAGCTTACACCCGTATCAACAATTCCTGATTTTCAATGAATTAGTTGATGCAGAATACCGTAAGCAAGAAGGTTTTGGCCCTAACTACATGTTAGACCAATCTCATAACGTTACTGACCCAATTGAGAGTTTGATGAATTCTGCTGCAAGTGTTCAACGTTCATACGTTGCAGCGCTTTTAGTTAACAGACCACTACTAACTCAATACCAAAACGATAACGATGCATTAATGGCTAGCAATACGTTGAAACACGCGTTTAATATCGATGTTTCTCCTATCTTAGCGATGGCTCGTTTACGTAAAGGTGGCGCAATTGACCCTGTAGCAACTTACCGTGCTTCGGGTTATCGCCAAGCGGTAGCGAAAGATCGTCCGTCAAACGGACAAAGTGGCTCTGGTATCGTGTAGTCCCTGGTGAAGGAACAGGAAAACTTCCTTCATTTATGTGTGTGTAGTTGAGGCAGGGACGCCTTTTTTCTTTTTAGTAGCTGTCTTCAATTTAATAAAATTCAAAGAAGAGGGCTCGGAGGTCTAACATGGCAACAGCCGAAGAATTTGAAACTCAAGCCGTTTCACCCAATAAGCTTCAAGGAGCTAAAACATTTGCAGCAAGCTATGCAGGCGAGCACGTTGCAGGTACAGAATTTGTTATTGGTGCATTATTCGTTTCATGGGGTGTAAGCGCCAACGACGTTTTATTAGGTTTAATTTTAGGTAACCTATTTGCAGTATTAACTTGGGGTTTAATTACTGCGCCTATCGCAACAGACACGCGTTTAACTTTATACGCTTATCTAGAGAAAATTGCTGGTCCTGGCACCATCAAAGTCTATAGCGTAATTAACGGTATTTTATTCTGCGTACTCGCAGGGGCTATGATCACTGTTTCCGCTTCAGCCGTACAGGTTTTATTTAACATACCACCACAAACCAATTGGTATCCAACTAATCTGGGATTTGTTGGTGTTGTATTAGGCGTAGGTGCAATTGTTGTTTATATGGCGGTGAAAGGTTTTAAGAAATTAGCCGCTTTTGCGGAAATTTGTGCACCTTGGATGATATTAATGTTTTTTGTTGGCGCGTTAGTATTATTGCCAACAATAGTTGACGGCACAGCAGGTGTTGCGTCTTTATCTAGTTTTGATGATTTCTTAAATATTGCGAACAACACCATTTGGGTACAACAACCTGACGCAGGTGTTGGTTTTTGGCATGTTGCTGCATTTGCTTGGATTGCTAACTTAGCTATGCACGGCAGTTTAGGCGATATGACCTTATTACGTTTTGCTAAAAGTTCTCGTTATGGTTACTTCTCAGCTTTAGGTATGTTTATTGGCCATTACATGGCTTGGGTTTGTGCAGGTATTATGGGCGCAGGCGCAGCTATTTTAATGGGCACAACCATTACTCAGTTAGACCCAGGTTCTGTTGCTTTCCAAGCTTTAGGTTCCTCCGGTATTTTAGCGGTAATTATTGCTGGTTGGACAACCTCTAACCCAACTATTTACCGTGCTGGTTTAGCCTTCAGTTCACTTAACTCAAAATGGGGCCGTACAAAAGTAACCGTTGTTGTTGGTGTGGTCACTACTATTGTTGCTTGTTTCCCATTTGTATTTTCTCAGTTGTTAGGTTTTGTTGGCATCATGGGCATTATGTTGGCTCCTGTTGGCGCAATTATCGTAACTGAACACTGGATTTTCCCAAAAATCGGTTTCACGCGTTATTGGTCTAAATACAAAAACAACACAACTAATTTTGCAGCATTGGCAACTTGGTTGGTTTCGTTAGCTGTGGCTTATTGGTTAGAAAGCAGCGGTACTTTGCATCTATTCTTTATCTTGATCCCAATTTGGTTATTTGCGACTGCTTTATACATAGGCTTAGCAGGTGCTATGGGCGCTAAAGCTAGTTACAAAGAATCTAAAATTGCCGAAGTTGCTGAGTTAAAACGTAAAAAAGCCGAAGCTGAGTATTTAGCCAATGAATCACAAGCTAGTGCATCCGCAAGCCCAGTTCAGTTGCCTGTATTGGCTTCTTTAGCAAAATATGTATCTTACGCTTCACTAATAGCTTGTTTGGCAATTGGTTTAGCTGCTTATATTAACAATGATATGGAATCTGCACGCTCTTGGTTAATTGTGCCGACTATCATTTATTTTATAACAGCAACGTACGCTTATATTGCGACTCAATCTTCGGCTGAAGATGAGTCTGATAGCGTTGATACTAAGCCTATTCAAGCTAGTTAATTTTAAGCGGTATACATTCCTAGAGTGTGAAAACTCAACACGTTTTAATCATAAGGCTCTAATAAATTAGGGCCTTATTATTTAACCAGGACTCTAGCTTTCTAGAGGCTATTTATCCTTATTACCGCGTTGAATTTAAAAGAGTTAAATCAATATAAATTGTGATGATCGCTATTTATACTGATTTAGCTTTATATTCAATTGTGACAATTACAGAAGTATTCCTATGCAGAAAAATGACCAAAAATACACCTTAGTTATGGATATAGGCAAAACCCACGTCAAAATACATGTGCTAGACGCAAGTTATACGTCGGTTTTTTCTCAGCATATAAGTAATAAAGTGGTAGATACGCCTGAGTATCCAAGCTCTGATGTGGCTACTATTTGGCAATTTTTTCAGTCTGCAATTAAACAAGCTGCAGAGCAATATTTGATTACAAGCTTGAGTATTACCACACATGGCGCGACAGCCGCGTTAATTAACCGGAATGCTGAGCCAGAAAACGCTCTGGTATTACCTGTGTTAGATTACGAATACGAAACAATTTATACTGACAGTACAGGTTATGAGGCAGTTAGACCTGACTTTAAACAAACGTGTTCACCAAGTTTGCCAGCCGGTTTAAACTTAGGCAGACAACTTTATTGGCAGCAACAAAACTTCCCTGAGCAATTTAGCCAAGCAACCGATATTTTAATGTACCCGCAGTATTGGATTTGGTTGTTTACCGGGCACTTATCATCTGAGATCACTTCATTAGGTTGTCACACAGATTTATGGGACATAGAGCAAAACCAATTGTCTAGCTTAGTTGATGCGCTTGACTGTAAAAACAAATTCCCACCGTTAGAGCCAGCTTGGCAAAATTGTGGCACAGTAAAAGCCGAACTGGCTGCTGAACTAGGTTTGCCGGCAGACTGCGCTGTATTTAATGGTTTGCACGATAGCAACGCAAGCTTTTTACGTTATCGTTTAACTCAAGGCTCACAACCATTTACTGTTATATCAACTGGTACTTGGACCATTACTATGGCGTCACAAGTTTCAGTCAGTAATTTAAATCCAGCTAAAGACATGTTGGCAAATATAGATGCGTTAGGTACACCTATTGCCTGTGCTCGTTTTATGGGTGGACGTGAATTTGGCGAAATTTGTCAACAAACAGGCTGTGATGTGGCAGACGCTTTTACCGCTGAAGATTTGCAAGCGGTTATCAACAGCAAAGTGTTTGCATTACCTAATTTTGCGGGCGGCAGTGGACCATTTGGTGATGCTAAAGCAAGTTTTGTTGGTGATTATAAAAACCACAAAGGGGTAGCGATAGCAACCTTGTACACAGCATTATTGGTAGATTACCAATTAAGCCAATTAGATGCCCAAGGTGACATTTATATTGAAGGTGCGTTTTTGAAAAATCCATTATTGTGTGGATTAATCGGGCAACTACGCCCTGAGCAAACCGTCTACTTGTCGATGGACGACACAGGTACAGTGGCCGGAACAGCTGCTCTAACAAATTGGGGCGCGGTTGACCTGCAAGTTAACACCAGTATCGCTAGCGTTAGTAAACTGAATGACATACAGGCATACAAGCAAGCATGGTTAGAGCAAATTTCTGCTAATTGTTAACTAAAAAGCCAGTTAAATAATACTTTTGTAATTAATTGGCAAATTGGTAAAATAGCTTAACTGAGTAACAATTGATAGTTTGGCCAAGGCCGGCTAGCTAAGATAGAGATTTGTAAGTATGTCGAAATTTGACGCATTTAAGGTAATAACCACCGAGAGACTTTATATTAAAGTTGCAGGCCAATTAAAAGAGCTTATTGAGCAAGGTGTATTTAAACCAGGCGAAAGATTTCCGGCTGAAAGAGCGTTGGCAGAAAAGCTAGGCGTAAGCCGCCCAACTATTCGTGAAGCGATGATTGCGTTAGAGTTAGCTGGTTTAATCGAAATTCGTACAGGCTCTGGCATTTATGTCGCGACTGCGCCAGTAAAGAAAGACTTAGACGCATCAGATGATGAAATTGGCCCGTTTGAAAACCTAGAAATGCGTTACATTTTGGAATCTGAGATGTGTGCGATCGCGGCTCAGCGTATATCAGATGAACAGTTAGATAGACTTGAAGCTGCTTTGATCAAAATGGAAAACTCTAAAGATAGCCCAAGCGCTTGTGAAGAAGCAGATAGTGAATTCCACTTAATTATTGCCGAAGCGACTCAAAACACCGCAATGTATAAAACGGTTAAATGGTTATGGGAAGCTCGTAATCAAGCTTATCGTAGTACTGCGTTTTTTGAAAAAATTCGTCAAGAAGGTATTCACCCGTCAATTGAAGCTCACAGAAAAATATATCAAGCCTTGGCAAATCGTGACAGTGAGCGTGCACGACTTGCAATGAAAAACCATATAGATGGTGCAACCGAAAACGCAGCGAAGCATTTTGAAGACTAGGCCTAACTTATCTCAATTGATTTAAATAAAAACCCTAGGTTAGTTAACTAACCTAGGGTTTTGTTTATTTGAGATTATAAGGGTAGTGTTTAGAAATCTGTGTCACTCAAT